>CAZVZR010000001.1:0-27131 GCA_964630825.1 uncultured Planctomycetales bacterium
ACACACACACACACACACACACACAAAAAAAAAGGTGGGGAAGGCTCATGAACAACGCGGGGTCAATCATATATGTTGTGGATGATGATGCCTCGGTGTGCAGGGCTTTATCCTTATTGTTAAAATCATACGGGTATAAGGTCGAGACTTTTACGCGGGCAGCCAGTTTTTTAGCCTTTAAGCATCCTAAGGTGCCAGCCTGTTTGGTACTTGATATCCGCCTGCCGGGTATCAATGGGCTTATCCTTCAGGAGAAAATAATACAATTAGGGATTAACATTCCGATTATTTTTATTACCGGGCATGGGAATATTCCTGAGAGTGTAAAAGCGATAAAAGCCGGAGCCATAAATTTTTTTACCAAACCTTTTACTGCGAAGAAACTCCTTGATGCCATTACGCTGGCCATTGTGGAAAGTAAAGCCAGAAATAAGAAAGAAGCCGAAACAGTAAAAATTTGGAAAAATATCAAGACCTTGTCTCCCAGAGAACTTGAAGTTTTCCGCTTAGTCGTCAATGGGATGTTGAACAAGCAAATTGCCTTAAAACGCGGAACTGCATTGCAGACGATCAAAGTTCACCGCGGTCGGGTCATGCAAAAGATGCAAGCGAAAACCGTTACTGAGCTTATCCACTTCGCCCAAAAAGCGGGCATTCCTTCCCTCTAGTAAGCACTAAATCTTCAAAGACACGTTAACCTGCCATCGACAAAAGCCGGGTATACCTCGGTACAATTGAATTAATCCCACCCTCCTTTAGAATATCATTATGCAGTTAGATGAATTACATTTAAGGAGTGTGATGAAATGTCAGCAGATAAGAGAAAGATTTATATTGTGGATGATGATGAGTCGGTGCTCCGCGCGCTTAAACTCCTGTTGGTTTCTTACGATTTTCAAGTGGAGACATTTAGTTCAGCAGAAGAATTTTTTAGTACTGTGCCCAATAACACTTTGGAATGTTTAATTTTAGACGTCCATATGCCGGGACTAGAAGGATGGGAAGCGCAGCAACGCCTTTTTAAATCGGGATCTAAGCGCCCGGTCATTATTATTTCGGCCGATAAAAATGGCGGGCTGAGGGAACAGGCTTTAGAAGCGGGGGCAATAGGGTTTTTACAAAAACCGTTTAATGATAAAGAGTTGGTTGATTTAATTAATAACCTTCCTAAATAATAAGCCCGTAAGACAAAGTTTTTGTGGGTAGGTACATTAACAAAGGAGGATGTATGGATATTGGAAGGATACGGGAATCCGAGACAATAGAAAAATTGGTTAGGCAATATAATGAGTATTAGAAGGTAGCGTAAACTAAAAAAAGTAATTAATTAAAAAAGGAGGACGATGATGAAATTACAAGATATGTTTAAAAGAGGAATGATTTTGTTAGGTGTAGGCGGCCTGGTTATTGTGGCGGGCTGTAGCAGTACTAATAAGTATGCCAGCCTTGTCGGTCCGCAAGGCCCTGTTGGCCCTGCTGGTTCTGTAGGGGAACAAGGTTTAACCGGCCCCAGAGGCGCATCGGGTGTTGCTTTAAGAGGTGAGCGTGGTGAAGTAGGTCCTGCCGGCCCTGTCGGTGAGCAAGGTCTTACTGGTCCAAGGGGACCTATGGGTGATATTGCGATGGGTCCTGTGGGTCAAGTCGGACCGTCTGGCCCTAGAGGCCAGCAAGGTGAAGTTGGAATAAGGGGTGAACAAGGCAACAGTTCAGCTGGTTATTCTGGCCCAAGAGGAGTTGCTGGTCCTCAAGGCGCACAAGGTACTATTGGAGAAGTAGGCGCTAAAGGTGCAACTTTGTACGGCCCGTCAGGCCCTGCCGGTTATGCAGGTGTGGCAGGTCAACGCGGAGCAATTGGAGAGCAAGGTTCTAAAGGTAGTACTACAGCGGGTATCGCTGGTTTAGCCGGCCCTTCTGGAGCATCAGGAGCTATCGGTGGGCAGGGAGCGACTGGTGATCAAGGCTTTGTAGGTAAAATTAGTTACTGGGATCCTTATAAGGAATTTAATTTCAATTCCAATGAGACCCGTCTTGATGCTGAAGATATGGCAAAGATAAATGAAATTGCGGAGTATATGAAAGAAAATCCATCATTGCAAATTGGAATTGATGGTACCGCAGTTAGATCCTATGATCAAGGCCTAAATAATCGTCGTGTCAACGCAATTCGAGCGGCATTGATTAATGTTGGTGTATCACCAAATAAAATCAGTACGGGCGTGATAGGCGACAAGGACCTCAGGCGTGAGGGACGAATCGCTGTGCTTTTTACCACGGCCTAAGCTCAAACGTGGTGGCAGGAAGAAAAATAAGAGGACACACACTAGTTAAAAGTTTTAATTATAAAATTGGTGTGTGTCCTCATCATGAAGTTACTCCCCTAAAGGGAATGTTGAAAATGAAGGGAGAAAGCAATGTCAAAACACAACCATCAGAGCAGGGCAGAACGAATCTTTAATAGAGCACACGGTGCACAACCATTTAATTACGAAAAGATGCCTTACCAAGCAAGTGAGCCAATGAAGTCAGAATTTGTTCAAGAAAAGCCAGCCGTGGATGATAGTTCAATTCAGTATATGGCTTATCAGATTTACCGTGAAAAGGGAGGCCCTGCTTTGGATAATTGGCTGGAAGCAGAACGGATTTTAAAGAATAACGAACCGACAGCAGCTGGTTTCGTAACCGAAGGCGATTCCGATGCAAAACAATAAAGAAATGGAAAGATGCCTTTCATTGCAGCGTACTTCCTTTGGAAAAGTTTAAAACGGATGGATTTATAGAGTGATAAAGAGTCTTTGACGATGGTTTATACACCAAAAATCTTAGCATTTGCCGGCAGCACGCGCACGGACTCTTTTAACAAGAAGCTTGTTAAAATAGCAATGATGGGAGCTCAAGCGGCAGGTGCACAAGTAACCTACATAGATTTGAGAGACTTCTCTATGCCACTTTACGATGGTGATTTGGAAATAAAAGAAGGGATTCCTCCCAATGCAATAAAATTTAAGGAAGCCTTAATAGCGCATCAAGGGCTCCTTATCTCTTCTCCTGAATATAATAGTTCCACTTCAGGTGTTTTAAAAAATGCCATTGACTGGGCTTCTTGCCCGCTTCCGGGCGAAGCACCCTTAGCGCCTGCTTTACCAATAAAGTGGCCGGCCTTTTAAGCGCATCACCAGGAGTTTTGGGTGGCTTAAGGGCCCTTGTTCACGTCCGTTCTATTTTATCTAACATCCAAGTTCTTGTCCTGCCGGATCAGATCGCTGTACCAAAAGCTCATGAGGCTTTCAATGCGGATGGTTCATTGAAAGATCCAAAACAGTTGGCCGCCGTTTTAAATATCGGTTCTCAATTGGCTAAGATATTAATCAAATTGGGCAACTAGTAAATTCTTCAGCACACATCCTTTTCCCAAAGTAATTATTTTTGGATTGCTTTAAGAATAATAAGTTCCCCGTCGACAAAAAAATCGAAGGTTATACCTCGGTACAATTGATGTTTTTTTAATCTCCCCTAGAATACTGACATGCATGTAGAGGAATTACAACTTAATGAATACAGAGAAACACCTTCAGAGAAAAAACAAATTTATATTGTGGATGATGATGAATCAGTGTGCCGCGCGCTTAAACTTCTCCTGCTTATTCATAGGTTTAAAGTAGAAACTTTTAACTCAGCAGGAAAATTTTTTAGTACTGTTCCCAACAGCGCTCCGGGGTGTTTAATTTTAGACATCCATATGCCGGGATTGGAAGGATGGGAAGCGCAACAGCGTCTTTTCAGGTCAGGGTCTAAACGTCAGTTTATTATTATTACGGCGGATACCAATAATGCGCTCAGAGAGCAGGCTTTGCAAGCCGGGGCCATGGGATTTTTTCATAAACCGATTAACGGCCAAGAGTTGGTCGATTTGCTTAATGACTGTTTTTTTACTACCCAAGAGAAGGTCATAAGTCAGGCATTTTCAAATACAAGGCCGCCAATTTATGATTTGGGAAGTTGGCAGGCTCGCAACGCGGAATAATGAAAGGTGGGAGGACGATATGAAAAAAAGTTTCTTATTAATTCTTACAGCACTGTTTTTAACAACATCAATTTTGGGCTGCAACATGCTTAGAGGGGCGGGGAAGGATGTAGAGAACGCAGGGAGTAGTATTCAAAAAACTGTAAATCATAATGATTAATTAAGGGTAAGGGTGTGTTAGAGAATTATTTTAATAACTTAAGGTCAAGGAGAATAACGATGAAAAAAATACTAATTTTGTCCGCATTGTTTTTAAGTGTAACTTTGATGGGATGCAGCGGAACCGGATCTTTTTGGGGCGGTGCGGGTGCCGGAGCTTTAGGCGCAGGGGCCGGATATGAAATTCAGGCCGAGCGGCAAATGAACCAAATAAATGACGATCTGAAAAATGGAAAGATCACTCAGCATGAGTATGACATCCGTAAGGACCAGATCCAGAAGGGTTCGTTGTTGAAATAGAAAGGCCAGGGTAATTTATGGAAGGCCGCCACGAATCCTGTGATTCAAAGCGAGCCGCATTCATTTCCCTCTAAAAGGAAATGAGGAAAAATGAACGGGAGGTCATTATGTTAAATTGGGCAGTCACATTTTTTATTATTGCAATTATTGCCGCGGTGCTGGGATTCACGAGTATCGCAGGTTCAGCCATTGACATCGCTAAGATTTTGTTTGTTGTTTTCTTGGTTTTAGCGGTTCTTTCCTTCGTTTTGGGGAAAAGAGGGGTAGTATAATTTTCCGTTCTGTCAATGCGATTGACCTTGGGCCTGGCATCAAGGGCGGGTGATAGAAACGGAAGGCCTGGTTTAAATATTTTTTAAAATTATAAGGAGGAGTTATGTTTAAGAAACTAGTAAACATGTTACATATTTCAATTTGCGCTATTTTAATTTTTCAATTGGTAGGCTGTGGAACCATTATGTATCCTGAACGCAAAGGGCAAAAAAGCGGGAAGATTGACGCAGGCGTTGCTGTTTTAGATGGGCTTGGGCTATTGCTTTTTTTGATCCCGGGCATCATTGCCTTTGCTGTGGATTTTAATAATGGAACAATTTATCTCCCCGGAACTTCCAGAAGCTCTTTGGATATAAATAATATAAAGCAGGTAAAATTCGACCCTAAGCACAACAGTATTGCGAGCATTGAAAAGATTATTAAGGAAGAAACCGGTTATGAGGTAAAACTGTACCAGGATAACACGAAGGTTTTTAAATTAAAATCTGTGGATGAAATGATGGTTAGTCTTAAAGAAGTTTGGCCGGGAACACAAAACACATCCATCACTTTGTTAAACAAACAATAATTGATTAAGGAAGGAAAAGTTATGATGAATGCCACTCTATTGGAAAGAGAGCAAAAGAAAATATCTCCGGTTGCCAGAGAATATGACAAGAGATATTTTCCGCGCTGGGAAGTGATTAAACGTGTTGAATATAGCGAAGGAGGAGGGGCTGTATTTCGTTCTTACACCAAGGATTTAAGTTTAGAGGGCGCATCCATTTTTGTTTTCGGTAACTTTCCTGCGCAGCATCATGTTCAATTAAAAATTCAGCTGACAGATAAAGCAAATTTTGAAGCCCAGGGCCGTATTGCCTGGAGCAAGTTAGAGCCAACTCATAAATTGCTTGGAATTGTCTTCGAAAACCTCAGCAAAAAAGCACAACAATCAATGCTGTTTCATGCTTTCGAAATTAGAAAAGATAATTTTTTCATGGAAAACTAAAAAGTTTAATTCTAAAGGGGAATTTCTCCTCCCAGAGATCCCTTCGTCCATACTAAGCACCACCCCTTCAGTAATAGCAGCAAGCACCAACGGGGGTGGTCGAACGAAGGGTTATTTGTGGCATATGGTAAGAGAATTGGCTGTCGTTGGTTAGGAAAGGAAAAAAGATGAGAAAAAAGATAGTGGTTATTATGTGCGCTTTATTGCTGGCGATGCCTGTTTTAAGTTTTTCTGAAAAAAAGAATGGGCCTAATCCCAACGCATCGGCGTATGAACATGCTAATGAGAATGCAAGATTTAAACGCAATGGGGATGTGTTTAACAATAAAAAGAATAAAGCAAAGAGAGCAAGAAAGTTAGCTAAAAAGAAGGCAGCGGCGGCAGTGGAAGAAAAAAAGAAAGCGGAAGAAGCTCAAGACAAAGGTGAAGGGCAAGTCAAACTAAAATTCTAAAGATCAAAATCAGAAAGGAAAGTGTCCCATGAATGTAAATTATTCGAAAGTGTTTGTCGCGGTTACGGCCGCTGTGTTATTTAATAGCATTTCTATGTGCGCCGCGGAAGTTCCGGCTGTGCACCGTATATCAGGAGAAATTGGATGGGTAGATATTCAGCTAGGCAGGTTAGAGCTTAATAAAGAAACACCGAAAGGCACGAAAACAACAGCGTATAGAATTTCTCAGACGGAGACGCGGGTCACTGACCCTGCGGATTTAAAGTTTCTCGGTGTCGATGACTTGCGCGCAGGTCAAAATGTCATCATTGAAGTGGTCGATGGAAAAGAGGATAGGATTGTCCCTAAAATCATCGTTGAGCCCATGCCAGCGTCTGAATACCAACAAGCCTTTGGGGAGATTAAGGCTATAGACGCCTCAGCTGGAACGTTTGCGGTGGAAGAAAGAGTGAGGATTGGCCAAGAGGAAAGAAGCAGGACATCCTATTTTGTTTTTGATCCCAAGGATATCGTCGTTATGCACAGTCCAAGCAAAGAGCCGGTAGAGTTATTGCTAAAGCCCGGTGATGTCGTAAAGGTTGAATTCGTGGAGTTAAATGGGAAGCAACAAGCACGGTACATTACGTTGTATTCACCAGTTACTACGAGTACAACCACCACAACAACCACAACCACTACAATGTAAAATAGCAAGAGTGAGAAACGGTAGTGAATTACATGACAAAAAAGGAAGGTATTCCATGAGTATAAAGAATGTAAAATATTTAAAAGTGTTTGTCGCGGTTACTGCCGCGGTGTTATTAAGTAGCGTTTTTGTACGCGCCGCGAAGACAGCGTATGAATTCAGCCCAGCGCACATGTTTCACAAAGCCGATGGCGAAGCCCTCACTTTGAGGTTGGGCATGCGCAAACTCTGGGAAGATCATATCACCTATACCAGAAACTACATTATCAGCGCATTAGCAGGCCTTGAAGATAAGGACACAATTGCGCAACGGTTGCTTCGCAACCAGGATGACATCGGAGAAGCGATAGGAGCGTATTACGGAGACGAAGCGGGCAGAAAATTAGCGGCACTCCTTCGGGACCACATCATGATTGCGACAGAAGTAGTACAAGCAGCTCAAACTGATAATAGCGTGGC
This sequence comes from uncultured Planctomycetales bacterium, assembly GCA_964630825.1. Classification (GTDB taxonomy): domain Bacteria; phylum Omnitrophota; class Gorgyraeia; order Zapsychrales; family Zapsychraceae; genus CAZVZR01. The sequence continues at coordinate 7,338 of CAZVZR010000001.1, forward strand.
ATTGGCAACAGCCCAAACAAAATGGAATGCGAATGCCGATGATATCTCGGTGTTCTTAAGCAGTGCCAATTCCCATTGGGCAAAAAATGATATGACAGCGATGCTCCATAAACATTTGGAGTATACAACGGGAGAGGTAGTTTCTCGCCTCAAGAAGGACTGGGACGCTGACAGTGACGCTTATGATCGGGGGCATCGGCATATGCTGATGTTTGCTGATAATCTGACGGAAGGGATTATCAAACAATTTCCGGAAAAGTTTACGCGATAGGGAGTTTAATAATACAGCAAAGGCCGCCTTTGGCGAGCCTCGTTCCACCAAGAAATATGGCGGAAGGAAAAATAACGGGAGGCAAATAAAATGGCAAAGAAAAGCCGAGGCGGGAGAATGGCAGCAGCAAAAAAGCGAGCTTCTAAGAGACCAGGTGGGCGCGGAAGAGTAAAGAATCGTAAGGCCGGCCGAAAAATTATGGCCACGTAATACTGATGTAAACCCTTTCCCATCTTCGGATGGAAGAGGGTAAGTGTTAAAGAAAGGATTCTCCGATGTTGTCTTGGTTAGCTATGTCTATTGGGCAAGATTTAGGAATAAAAAATAGAATAGAACCATTTCAAGAGATAAAAAAGAAAAAGTTTCCCAAGGATGTTCTTGATAAAAAATTGGCCCAGGATTTGGCTCGTGCGGACGATGACGGTTTTGCAATTGCCAAAGATAATTTTGTAGCTCAGTCGACGGAACAAGGTTCAGATTGCTGGAGCGATTTATGGCGGCGTATAAAAGCCAAGGAATCCCGACTTCGTAGACAGAAAAAATAAGACCAATTTAGATAAATTCCAAAAAGCCCCGCCATAGCGGGGCAGGGAGAGCATATGGGCGGGATATTAGGGCTTATAGTTCTGATTTTAGATGTTATTGCCATTATTGATACTTTAAAAAGCTCAATGGATACAGGTAAGAAAACTTTATGGATTATTTTGATAATATTTTTACCTGTTATCGGTATGATACTTTATTTTTTAATGGGCAAGAAACAATGATTTATAGATAAATTGTCGGGGAAGATAAAAGTGAATGAATGTACAAAATATGTGGCCAGCTATCGTCAACAATAAAACAGTTCGCGAATTTCCGTGCAAGCATCGCTGTACTTCTTTTTGTCTTTATGGGGGCAGGTTGTGCCAGTACGTATAAAACGATAACAGAAACGACACCGCAAGAATTTACATTTCCCAAAGATTTTCTATGGGGAGCCGCTACATCCTCTCATCAAGTCGAAGGAAACAATACCAATAACGATTGGTGGGAGTGGGAACAAACCCGGCTTCCCCAAGCGCGTTCCGGCCAGGCTTGTGATCAATGGAACCGTTTTGAAGAAGATTTTAAACTCGCCCAAGATTTAGGACATACCGCCCACCGTTTTTCCATCGAATGGAGCCGCATTGAACCTCAAGAAGATCAATGGGACAATTTAGCCCTTGATCATTACGCGCAGGTTATCCGCTCGCTTAGATCAAAAGGTATGGAGCCTATTGTAACGCTGCATCATTTTACGCTTCCTTTGTGGTTAGCGCGGCAGGGTGGATGGGCTTCACCGAAGACACCAGAATTATTCGCTCGCTATGTTGAGAAAGTGACTGAAGCTTTAGGCAGCGATGTCCATTATTGGATGACGTTAAATGAGCCCGGCGTGTATACGTATAAAAGTTATCTGACCGGGGAGTGGCCGCCGGGAGTGAAGTCATCTGACGAAGGTTTTAAAGTTTTTAAAAATTTACTCTTGGGGCATGTCCTGGCGTATGAAAAAATTAAAGAGGTTTATTTTAGAAAAGGTTGGCAGGAGCCCATGGTTGGCATTGCTCAAAGTGTACTCATCTTCAGGGCTTGTTCGGACCGTTCGTTAAGGGATCGGGTTGCGGCGCGTTTTAGGCATTGGACATTTAATCATTTATTTGTCCAGGCTTTGGTTCGGGGAAAGGCCTATTGTATTGGGCTTTTTAGTATTCATTTGCCCAAAGCAAAAACTTTGGACTTTATCGGCCTTAATTATTACACGCGGGATTTTGTCCGTCATAACGGTTTGGGATACCCTGGGATTTTTGGCCAGGCGTGCACGGCAACCGTAGAACAGAACCGGCATACCGCTAAAAACAATTTTCTTTCTTGGGAGATTTATCCGAAAGGATTGTACACGTTCCTCAAAGATTTTTCGCGGTATAAACTGCCGCTTTTAGTATCAGAAAATGGGTTGGCCACAAACGATGACACTGAACGGACGGATTTTATTGTTGAACATCTTAAAGCAATTGCCCGGGCGATGAACGAAGGGGCTCCCGTGATTGGTTATCTTTATTGGTCATTGCTGGATAATTATGAATGGGCCGAAGGGTTTGTTCCTCGGTTTGGATTGATCGAGGTGAATTATGCAACGCAGGAACGGAAGATTCGAGATTCGGCAAGAAAGTTCGCGGGAATCATTCGCTCAGGGAGAATGTATTTTTAAAAAACTGATATGAATGCTAAAATAGAAATTATCCGATTTTCAATTGCCGGGACTTTGGTCGGCGCAATACACTTTGGTCTTTATTATCTTTTAATTCATTTCTTATCTTTTAGCCTGTCAGCAGGAATTTCTTTTATTTGCGCAGGTATTGTCGCGTATATGTTTAATAAATATTGGACGTTTAAAAATGACCAATTATCGTATGCCGAGATTTTCCGGTATACTCTGATTAACTTTTTAGCCCTAGGAGTTAATGTTTTTACAAATCAAAGCATTCTCAACGTATGGCCCGGAGCTGTTTTTGGGGCTTTAGCCATTGCCTCGATGATAACAGGTTCATTGACTTTTATTTGTTTTAAATGGTGGGTTTTTAGAGTTCGATTAACAAGGCGGCAGCATTAAGTATAGAAAGAGGAGGTTTATTTTATGTGGTGGAAATGGTTCCCATGGAGATTTTTAGTCAGAGATGCCGCGCGCCGGCAAGGTTTTTTAGACCCGATTAAAGTTCTTTCTCAATTACAGAACTTTGCGCAACCCTCAGAGGTGGCAGCTCCAACGGAACTGTTGCGTTCAGGTGTTGTTTTACACGCTCGTGGTTTGATGAATAGTTTAGCCATACAGCATAACCTTGATTGGATTTGGCCTTATTGGGTGGAATGTCAATACGATCCTCAAAGCGATGCGTTTATCCCACGGTCTTTTTCGTTAACCCAAATTAATCTCACTCATCGCAATTGGACAGCTTTGGGTGTTCCCGATGGCAGCGAATTTCCTCTGGTTGATCCGCGTGGCCTTCTTACTCCCTATTACGATAGCTGGTCTATTGATGTTTGGGTCATCCCGGAAAAGGGAGAGCCATTAATACCATCGCGATGCCCCGACGTATCACAAAAATTACGCTTAGACGGCAATCTTTGTGTGATTACAGAATCAAGCCTTGATTCATTAAAGCTTCAATTGAAAGCGCAGGTTATCGGTTCAGCTCAAGCACCTCTTTGCCAGGTTAAAATCACAGGATCTGCATCAGTGAAGGCGCGGTTAGTTGTTTCTGTTAGGCCTTATAATCCTGAAGGCGTGAGCTTTATAAATTGTATTACTCTTCTTGAAGGTTCGTTGGGCTGGCAAGTAAACAGAGAAAATTTTATCTATTTTGATAAGCCTCCGGATCAATGCGTATTTTCGGATTATCATCGAGGCGATGTCTATAGCCGTTTGTCATCTCCTGAGGATGAAAAAGAAGTTTCATGTAAGGTCGGAATGGCTAGCTCGGCAGCGTTATATACATTAGAAGCGGGACAATCAAAAGAAATTACCATTTTGATGCCTTTAACGAAAAATAAAATTGAAAAAGAATCCTATAGGGACTATCAGGAAACTGCTCAATTGGCGTGGAAGAAAAGCCTGCAAGGCGTGTGTTCATTGCAAATTCCGGATAAACATTTTCAGTTTCTTTACGAAGCTGCACTCCATACTATGATTTTGCATTCTCCAAAGGAAGTTTACCCCGGGCCTTTTATTTATCGGCGTTTTTGGTTTCGCGATGCGGCTTTTATATTGTATGCCTTGTTGTGTGTCGGATTAAAGGATCGTGTCCGACGGTCTTTGGATTGTTTCCGTGCCCGCCAGACAGCGCAAGGTTATTTTCTTTCTCAAGAAGGGGAATGGGATTCTAACGGGGAGGCGTTGTGGATTATGCGCCAGTATTGTGAAATGACGGGAAACGTTCCGCCCAAAGAATGGAAAGAATCAATTCATAAGGCAGGTAAGTGGATTTGTAAAAAACGTTTGTCGAGTGATTTAGACTTACCGCATGCCGGTTTATTACCATCGGGATTTAGCGCCGAACATTTGGGGCCGAATGATTTTTATTATTGGGATGACTTTTGGGCTGTGGCGGGATTAAAAGCAACGGCTTTTTTGTGCGCTGCTTACAAGGATAATGATGAGGCTATTAATTTTGAAAAGGAATCACAGGCATTGCTGAAGAGCATTAATCAAAGTTTAGAGAAAGTAGACGTTCGTTTAAAAAGACCTGCAATACCAGCCTCTCCTTATCGGCGTTTGGATACGGGGGCAATCGGCTCTTTGGCGGCGAGTTATCCGCTTCGTGTTTTTGGCCAGAGCGATCCTAGGGTTTTAGACACAGCTGAGTTTTTACTGAATAATTGTTTAGTCCATGGCGGATTTTTTCATGACATGACTCATTCAGGGATCAATCCTTATCTGACGTTACATTTAGCCCAAGTGCTTCTGCGTGCGGGGGATCCCAGGTATTTTGATTTGATGACAGCGGTGGCTAAATTGGCTTCTCCGACGGGACAATGGCCTGAATCGGTACACCCGCGTACAGGCGGCGGATGTATGGGAGACGGACAGCATGTCTGGGCCGCGGCGGAATGGGTTTTGATGATAAGAAATTGTTTTGTCAGGGAAGAAAATGAACGATTGATTTTATGTTCGGGAATTCCTCGCGTTTGGCTTCAAGAAAAACAAATAATCAGTTTTGGCCCTGCACCGACAAGTTTTGGGGATATACAAATTTCTATAAAACCTCAAGGGCAAAATGTTTTTATCGAATGGCAGGGGCAGTGGCTCACGAAAGAGCCGCCGATTGATATTCAATTACCTGGTTTTATAAAAGTGAGAGTTTCACCGGGAACTCATTCGATAGAATTGAAAGAGATGAAATAATAATGAAAATTCTCATGATGACAAATACCTATGCACCCATGGTTGGAGGAATAGAAGAATCCATTCGCTCCTTCACGTCTGAATTTGAGAAATTGGGCCATGAAGTTTTTATTGTTGCCCCCGAATGTGAGGGTGCGCCGCCCGATGAAGTCGGCGTGATACGCCTGCGGGCCATTCAGAAATTTAACCATTCGGAATTTTCAATCGCTCTGCCGATGTCTAGCCTTTTACCGGAACTTATGAAAACGTTTAAGCCGGATATTATCCATTGCCACCATCCTTTTTGGATGGGAGATATTGCTTTACGGCTGAGCAGCCAATTCCGTATTCCGCTGGTGTTTACTTATCACACGATGTTTGAACAGCACATGCATTACCTGCCGGTCCAAAATGAAGGGGTCAAGCGTTTTATTATCGAGCTTTTTACCGGTTACGCGAATTTAGCAACCCAGGTGATTGTCCCCAGTGAAAGTGTCCGTAATATACTCTTGGAACGTGGCGTTAAGACACCGATGGCAGTGATACCGACGGGCGTTGATTTACAAAAGTTTTCTCGCGGAGATGGAAACGTTATCCGTCAACGTTTGGGTATTCCTTTAAATGCTATCGTTATCGGTAATATCGGCCGGCTGGCTTTAGAAAAAAATTTAGAATTCTTGAGCCGCAGTGTTGCAGCTTATTTAAAGAAAGAAACGAAAGCACATTTTTTGGTAGCTGGGGAAGGGCCTTTAGAGGATTTGGTTCGAAAAATTTTTGATGAGCAAGGGGTCGGAAGGCGGCTGCATTTTGCCGGCGTGCTACAGGGCCAAGATTTGGTTGATTGTTATCACGCGATGAATATTTTTGCTTTTGCCTCTTTAAGTGAGACGCAGGGGATTGTTTTAGTTGAAGCGATGGCCGCAGCGTTGCCGGTTGTGGCGGTTGATGCTCCTGGCGTCCGGGAAGTGGTTAAAGATGGTTACAACGGGAGGTTAATTTTTGGAGAGAACCAAGATAATTTCTTAGAAGCGCTCTCATGGTGCCTCAAACAACCCCTTAGTGAATTTGAGCGGATGAAGAAAAATGCCCTAGCGACGACAAAAGAATTTTCCGTTGATCTTTGTGCTGCCAGGATGCTTAAGCTTTATCAAGAGGTCATGGTTAAAGAATATACCTCGCCTGACCAAAAAAACAGTGCCTGGAGTTCTCTTACCGGCCGCCTGAAAAGCGAGTGGGATATGTTTAAAAACATGATGCAATCCGGCGGTGCGGCCATAGCTGATACGAAAATTTTTAGAAAACCGATAGTGAGAAAAACTAAAAATCTTTTTCTCAATCTCCCTCGGCTGTTATCCTTAAGTGAATGGTCAGCGAGGCTTTTGCGTCTTCCCCGGGTAGAAGGGGCAGAGACAGAGCCAGGGCTTGTTTTTATCCAGATTGACGGTTTTTCTGGTGTGCAGCTTAAAGAAGCAATTGCGCACAAGGAGATGCCTTTTCTCAAAGGCCTTCTTCAAAAGGAGTATTACCGGCTTTATCCGCATTATCCAGGATTACCATCGAGTACGCCATCAGTTCAGGGTGAATTATTTTATGGCATTAAACAGGTTGTTCCGGCTTTCGCGTTTCTGGATCGGGAAAGTAATAAGATCTTTCGTATGTATGACAGCGAAGCAGTGCTTGAAGTCGAACGGCGACTGGCACGGCAAGGACAAGGGCTTTTGGAAGGAGGAAGTTCGTACTCGAATATCTATTCGGGCGGTGCCCAAGAATCCCATTTTTGTGCCACTTCTTTAGGATGGGCAAAGATTTGGAAGGACGTAAATCTTATTAATTTTTTTATCTTGGTTTTGACTCATCTGCCATCAGTGGTGCGGATGTTTGCGTTGACCGCATGGGAGGTTGTTCTGGGGATTGTTGACTTCGGACGAGGAGTCTTAAAGGGAGAGAGCTTTAAAAAGGAATTAAAGTTTGTTTATCTTCGGGCATTGATTTGTGTTCTTTTACGGGAGTTGGTGGCCCTGGGAGCGAAAATTGATATTGCGCGCGGATTGCCCATTATTCATTTGAATCTTTTAGGTTATGACGAACTTGCCCATAATCACGGCCCATCTTCACCATCGGCCCACTGGTCGTTGCAAGGAATTGATCGCGCCATTGAAAAAATTTATCGTAAAGCTTTGCATTCTCCCCGTCGCAGTTACGATGTTTGGATTTACTCGGATCATGGGCAGGAAGACACTGTTTCCTACGCGATGAAATACAATCGAAGTGTTCAAGAAGCGGTGGCAGAGATTTTTAAAGAATTTGATGCAACTGCCGATTTTTTGCCGCTGGATAAAAATGGGGAACAGTTGCAACGCGCTCGGTTTTTGGGCCTTTCTTTTATCGAAAGAATTTTTAGTGACACAAGTATTGCTGAAGATAATTCCTTGGATAAAAAACTCGTCGTTACGGCTATTGGCCCAACGGGCAATATTTATCTGCCCCGAAAGATGAGTAAAGAAGAGATGCACCGGTTCGCGAGAAAATTAGTTGATAAGGCTAAAATTCCTGTTCTTATGTTACCGGAAGAATATAACCAAGTCCGCGTTTGGACCGAAGAAGGGGAATTCACTCTGCCGCAAGATGCTAAGAAAATCTTTGGAGATGGTCATCCCTTCTTAACGCAAGTAACAGAAGACCTGATTCGTGTCTGCCACCATCCCAACGCGGGAGATTTCACTTTTATGGGATTTCGGCCTGGCCAAAAACCCATGACCTTTCCCATTGAGAATGGGTCCCATGCTGGCCCCGGCCCGGAGGAAACAAATGGTTTTGCCTTGCTTCCCATCGACATCATCCCAAAGCAGAGAGAGCAAGCGTATTTAACACCAACGGATTTGCGTATTGCCGCCTTACGATTCTTAAAACGGCCGCTGCCACAAGAGTTAAAACAATATTCCGAGATTTTAATTCCTGAAAAAATAAAAGTTATCCCGGATACAATTAGAATTATGACATATAACGTGCACTCATGTGTTGGGATGGATGGTAAAGTTTCACCAGAGAGGATTGCCCGCGTCATTGGGCGGCATGAACCGGATATCGTCGCGCTTCAAGAACTGGATATGGGCCGTAAACGCACCTGGGAGGTGGATCAACCGCATCTGATTGCTAAAGAATTGGAGATGGTTTATCATTTCCATCCTTCTGTTGTCATCGATGAGGAACGTTATGGCAATGCCGTATTAAGCCGTTATCCGATGGAATTAATTCGCGCTGGGCGATTGCCGAGCATCATAAAGAAACCTGCAGTGGAACCTCGAGGAGCTATTTGGACGGTGATTAATATTGCGGGTATAAAAATTAATTTTTTTAATACACATCTCGGGCTTTTTCCTTCGGAAAGGATTTATCAAGCAAAAGTTTTGCTTGGTGCGGAATGGGTAACTCATCCAGCCTGCCAGGGGCCCATCATTTTGTGCGGCGATTTTAACGCTTTACCTACTTCGCAATTATGCCGCAATATTAAGAAAGTTTTTCGTGATGCTCAGGAAGAACTCGACAATCATAGCCCTATAGCAACTTGGTTTAGTCATTATCCTGTTGGCAGGATCGACCATATTTTTGTCAGTCCTGAAATTGAGGTGACGCATGTGGAAGTATCAATGACAGACTTAGATAAAATTGCCTCAGACCACCTTCCTCTCATTGTAGACATAAAATTTGGGAATTTTTGATATGGAATATTTTTCAACGATTGCAAAATGGATCTCCGAAAAAACCGCGCAATCATTCGTGGGCTTCACCATATTTTTTATTGTTTTGGTTTGGGCGATAGCTGGACTGCCGCTTCATTTCAGTATGACATGGCACCTGATGATCAGCACGTTCGCGGCGGTTATCTCCATTATCATGCTTTTTGTTATTCAAAATAGCCAAAATCGCCACACCATTGCGATCCAACTGAAACTCGACGAGATTATACGCGCCACCAAAGGCGCTCACAACGAAATGATGGACATTGAAAAACTAACCGATGAGGATTTAGCGCAGATTCAAAAGAAATATGGCTTGCTGGTTGAGAAAACCAAAGAAGACTTGAAAAAAGGTAAGCCCGACACGCACACGCCCCAAGTTAGCAGAATAAACATCGAAGAAGAAAATTCTCCAGTGTAATCCAATCCAACTGTTATACCCCGGTACAATTGATAATATTTTGCCCTCCCTCTAAAATACTGGCATGAAGTTGTTCTCGCCTATTTTAACCTGGGTTTTGCTGTTGCAAGATAACCGCGTTGATTTTTTAAATAATAACATCGGGAGAAAGTTATGAGGATAAAACCAAAGATAGAGAAAGCGCTTAATAAACAATTGAATGTGGAATTAAGTGCTTTTTATTCATATTTATCCATGGCCGCGTATTTTGAATTTAATTATATGCCCGGTTCCGCCCATTGGTTTAAAGTTCAATCAAATGAGGAGTTCAAGCACGCCATGAAATTAAATGATTATATCATTGTTCGCGGCGGGAAAGTTGTTTTGACGGCCATTGGTGCACCGAAAACGCAGTGGAAGTCTTGTTTATCTGCTTTAGAAGATGCATATGTGCAGGAGTTAAAAGTAAGTGCGCTGATCAATGACCTTGTGGATCTGGCTAAAAGCGAACATGATCATGCCACGGAGGTCATGTTGCAATGGTTTGTTACTGAACAAGTCGAGGAAGAGGATACGGCTGACAGTAACGTTGAAAGGTTAAAGTCCATGAAGAGTGGCAGTGATGAGATAGCGATATTTGACCGCGAACTTGGGCAGCGCGTAAGTAGAAACTGTATCAAATAAGGAGGGAAAAATGTCAAAACACCATCATCAAACGAGAGAAGAGCAAATCAATAACAGAATACATGATGCGGTACGACTCCAGCAAGAGAATACTCCGTATCAAAAAAATAAATCAATGCAGCTGGAAGATGTTCTAAGAAAGGAAGTCGCGGATGATCATTCCATACAGTTGTGGGCGTATGAACTTTATTGTGAAAAAGGGGGGATTGCTTCAGATAATTGGCTGGAAGTAGAATGAAGGCGGTAGTTTGTTAACATGAGATTGAAAGCCTGCGAGTTATGATTATCGTCGGTAGTTACGGTTCTTTATCAAAGATAAGTTGTTTCATCGGTAAAATTAGTAGTTATACCTTGGTATAATTGATTTAATTTCATTTTTCCTTAGAATGTCATTATGCAAATAGAAGAATTTCAGTTGAGTGAGCACAGGGGAATGTTTTTAGAGAAAAAACAAATTTATATTGTGGATGACGATGAATCCGTGTGCCGCGCGCTAAAATTCCTTGTGGTTGTTTACGGGTTTGCCGTGCGGACATTTTTCTCCGCAGAGGAGTTCTTTAGCGCTGTACCAAACAGTGCTCCGGGGTGTTTAATTTTAGATATTCATATGCCGGGGTTAGAAGGGTGGGAAGCGCAGCAGCGCCTTTCTAAATCAGGATCAAAGCGTCCGGTCATTATTATTACGGCGGATAAAGATGGCGGGCTAAAAGAAAAGGTGTTGAGAATAGGAGCGGCAGGTTTTTTGCAAAAACCATTCAATGATCAAGAGTTAGTTGATTTGATTAATCAAGTATTCTCAAATAAAAGGCTGGTAACTTCTAATTTTAGAAGTATGGCGGGCCTCGCTACATAAAAACAATGAATGGCGAGAGAGTATCCAGAAGGGCGCTTTTTTAAAATAGAAAAGCAAGTACAATCAAAAGGAGTGGCTTTGTGGCTCTTATAGTATCAGAAAAAGAACAAAAGAAAACAGCTCAGGTTACAAGTGAAAACAAAACAAGGAATTCGCTGCGCTTGGAAGTGACTAAACGCGTTGAGTACAGCGTAGAAGGTAATGTTGTTTCCCGGTCTTACACTAAGAATTTAAGTTTGGCGGGGGCATCCATTTTTGCTTTCAGCGACCTTCCAGCCGGGCAGCATATTAAATTAAGATTTCATTTGTCAGATGAAGTAAATTTTGAAGCTCAAGGCCATGTTGTGTGGAGGAAGTTAGCGCCAACCCATAAACTATTTGGAATTGTCTTCGAAGACCTTAGCAGGAAAGCACAAGAATCAATTATACGCCAGGCTTTTGATCTCAGATTAGATCATTTATTGAATTAGGGATTAATTAATCACGTAAATCACCGATTTAAGCCGGTGGTGGAAGGCAGGTGAGAATGCCACTTTATAAGTTTTCAGTTAGGAAATTGGATGAGTTTCACTTAAGGAAGGAGGTCATTATGTTAAATTGGGCAGCTACATTCTTTATTATCGCAATTATCGCCGCGGTGTTAGGTTTTACGAGTATCGCGGGTTCAGCCATTGAAATCGCTAAAATCTTGTTCGTTGTCTTCTTGGCTTTATCGGTTCTCATTTTTATCTTCGGAAGAACACGAGCCGTATAAATCTCTCGAAAAATTAAAGATTTTACTGGAGGGTTAGAATGAAATTTATATATTCGCTGCTTTACAAAAAAGGCATAAAAAGCGAAATGAGCATAGCTAACATTCCAAGTGAATCAAAGCAGGTTATAGGCGAGAAAATTGATGATGCATCCGTCACTCCTTGCGTCAATATCGCACTTTTGCCTCATCTTTCGACCAGTGTTTTTAAAACCGGAGGTGAGACAAATAATGGCGTGGTCACGTTAAGTGGCCACACCAGCAGCTCAGATGGAAAAGACATGGCTAGTAAAGTGGGCAGTGATGTAAATGGTGTAATCAATGTGGTCAATAATATGAGCATTGATGATTCTTTATCTGGAAATTAATCTCGTTGACTACTGCTGGCTGGTGTGTAGGGGGCAGAAGTTGCCAGCCGGCAGTTCTTCACATTTCTTAACATTATAAAGGAGGGAAATATGGGAAGTAGGAAAATAGTTATAATCAATGATGATAAGAAATCCTCTGGAGATATTGAGGGAATTTTGGCCGTGAGTGGGCATGACCCGATCGTGGTTAACGATGCTTTTTTAGCTGTAGATACAGTCGTTCAAAAGAAACCGGATGTAATTTTGTTGGAACTGAAAATGCCGCGTAAAAACGGGTTTGAACTTGCCGATGAGATAAATCGCGTATTTGAACCGAAAAAAATCCCCATTATTGCAATGTCAACATTTTTTAAAGATGAATTCAGGTTTCTTTTTAATTTATGCGGCATAAATAGGTACATTAAAAAACCTTTTTATCCTCTGGATATCATTTGGGCAATAGAAAGCGTAACAGAGGAAAGCAATGAATTAATTGTAAATAATGAGGAAAAATCTTTAGAGACGGTCGTATATAGAAATTATGATACAGCGGGAAGTTGGGAAAGGAAAGTGCTGGAACAAAAAAAAGTAAAAAGCAGGATACCGCATCCAGAGTCCAGTTTTCGAGGATATGCTGGCTAAGATATGAGCAAAATGGAAAAGAAAAATCACAGTGGAAGAGGGAGGCCGTCAGCAAGGCGGGAGACTGCAAAGGCGCTGGGTGGACATATCAGAGCCAGGAATCGCTTAGCCACCCGAAAATTCATGACCGTTTAGTCAGTAGTGCACGCTTTTTTATTAATCATCAAAAAGACATAGACAAACTATGGAAGAAGAAATGCATGCAAGATATTACAGAGAAAACAAGAGGGCAACTTTCCAATGAATTGAATTCATTGCACCTGCAACTTAAAAACATTGCTGAACGAGATAATTTGCTTTTTGAAAGAAATCTCGCCTTCAGTGTCATTATTAAGCCGGATTGTACAATCGAGGATGCTAACAAAACATTTCTCATAAACTTGGGTTATTCGAAGAGTGAAATTCTTGGCCAGCCGTTAATCAATTTTATTGTTGAAGATCAAAGAAAGAATGTTTTGTCCCAATTTGAGAAGTTCTTCAAGGGAGAAGAACCCTCGGAACTCGAGGTCGGTATTTATGTCAAGGATGGATCAATTAAGACGATATTGCTTTCATCTATCCAGTTTGTATTCCAGGGAGAAGAAAATTCTCACAGCATCATTGTATCCGGGGTCGACATAACCGTTCATAAAAAATCAGAAGAAAAGCTAGTAGAATTACATAAAAATACATCGCGCGAAAAGCAGAAACTTGAGGAAGTTTTGGGCATTGATCAGAGAATCAGTGCTATTCTCAAATTGGACCATTTAATTGATTTTATTATTGAAAAGTCAACTCAAGTTTTAGATGCTCAACGTTGTTCGTTAATGTTTTTAGATATGGATAAGCAGGAACTGGTGATAAAAGGAGCAAAGGGGCTAAGTGATGACATCATTAAAAGTTCGAGAGTAAAATTTGGTGAACCAATTGCCGGTTTGGTTGCTCAGGATTCCCAGCCTCGTTTTGTTGCGAATATAGAAACCGATCCCAGCTACGCACGAAAAAACAGGTCTGCTTATAAGGGAAAATCGTTTTTAAGCGTTCCCATAAAGCTGCATGATTTACTTATTGGAGTTCTCAACGTGAGCGAAAAGGGTCCGCAGGGGGAAGGTGTTTTTACGCAAACGGATCTAAAAATTCTAGAGATGATTGTTCACCAGGGAGCAATTGCAATTGAAAACGCCAATCATTACAGGGAATTAGAATACCTTTCAACAACAGATTTTCTGACCGGCTTGTTTAATTACCGTTATTTTATGCGGGCCTTAAAGCAAGAAATCGATCGTTCCGTTCGGCATTCAAATCAGATATGCCTTTTGATGTTTGATGTTGATGATTTTAAGTCTTATAACGATACCTTTGGGCACTTGGAGGGTGACCACGCCCTTAAAGAAATCGCGCGATCCCTTAAAGAAAGTTTACGAAAACTTGATATCATTTGCCGCTATGCAGGCGATGAATTTGTTATTATCATTCCCGAAACAGATTTAGTTGAGGCGAAAGTTGTTGTTGAAAAGATTCAAACGGCCGTGTCAAAATTACAGTTAAAAAGGAAGATTACCTTAAGCATGGGGCTATCTTCATATCATAAAAATAATGATGTGCGCGATTTTATCAGAAAAGCCGACCAGGCCCTTTACCAAGCAAAAAAAGAAGGCAAGGACGGAGTATGTTGCCTGCCATGATTTTTATCCGTCGACGTAGTTGCTTTCCCTTCCCAGAGATTGTATAATCCACGTTATCAGTTAAAAAATGTTTAAGGTGGAGCTGTATGCTTCACGACCTGACCTTCTGGGTGTATTATTAAAATGAGATTGTTGGCAGATTTTCCACTCCTCTTTGCAACCCGTATCCTGCGTTTGTTTGGTTACGGGTTATTCTCCATCATCCTCGTCATTTATCTGGCCGCGATTGGCCTTTCCAAAGCACAAATTGGTTTATTGCTCAGTTTAACTTTAATTGGTGATGTGTTTGTTTCCTTGTGGATCACGCTCAATGCCGACAGCTTTGGCCGCAAGCGCATGCTTATGTTCAGTTCATTGTTAATAGTTTTGGCCGGTGTCCTGTTTGTCTTAACAAATAATTTCATTGTTTTACTGTTGGCCGCTATTATTGGAGTAATCAGTCCCAGCGGAAATGAGATCGGGCCGTTTTTGGCAATTGAACAAGCCGCATTATCGCAAATCATCCCGGATAATTCCCGTACCCGAATATTTGCGTGGTATCATCTGTGCGGATTCTTTGCTACCGCTTTGGGCTCGCTATCTGCCGGCGTTATTATGAGTTTTGTTTTAAATACCGGCGCATCGTCGTTAGAGTCTTACAAGGTGGTTATATTTTTGTATGCAGTTCTCGGCGCACTGATTGGAATTTTATTCACACAATTATCGCCTAAAGTGGAAGTCCCGGTAAACAACAGCGTAAAAACGGCTGCAAAATATTTTGGCTTACATGACTCGCGCGCCAAAGTTTTTAAATTATCGGCGTTATTTGCCGTCGACGCCTTTGGCGGAGGCTTTATTTTGCAAAGTATTATCGCGTATTGGTTTTATGTCCGTTTTCAGGTTGATCCGGTTGTTTTAGGGGGTATATTTTTCGGCATGAACATTCTGGCGGGGTTTTCCGGTTTGCTCGCCGCGCGTATTGCCGCCCGCATTGGCCTGATTAACACGATGGTTTTTACGCATTTACCAGCGAATGTTTTGCTTATGTTAGTTCCGCTTATGCCCAATTTATCTTTAGCAATTCTAATTTTATTATTGCGGTCGGTCATTTCACAGATGGATGTGCCGACGCGCCAATCGTACACGATGGCGGTCGTGCATCCCGACGAACGTTCGGCAGCGGCGGGCATCACCAATATCGCCCGGACATTAGGGGCATCGGCGTCTTCGGTGTTGGCAGTCCCGATGCTGGCGAGTGCCAGTTTGTTAAATTTCCCATTTTTTTTAGCCGGCGGCGTTAAAATCGTTTATGATTTAATGTTATACCGATCGTTTAAGGCTGTTAAGCCGCGGGAAGAAGGGTAGTCAATTCTTTAAACAGAGAATGGAAAGCAATTACTATGGCAACGAGACCGATAGCTTCTAAAGCCAATATTTTTGGCATTTTTAGCGGGATCGCTTATGGGTTAATCTTGCGGTTTGCTTTCGGATCGGGAGGAAAATCGTCAACTCTGGCCGTTATGTCGATTGGTTTTGTATTTTTTGTTCCTTTTGTTCTAGGGGTCATTACGGTGTTCAGCGTCAAGGATCCATCCTGGAAATACAGTATTTTTGCACCGTGGCTTTCTGTCCTGGTATTTGTTTTTTTTACGGCATTATTGGGTTGGGAGGGGATTATCTGTATTGTTATAGCCCTGCCCATTTTTTTATTTATGAGCAGTCTAGGCGGAATTTGCGCAAAATTACTTACTAAGGTGACCCGTCGGATGTATGTCTTTACCGGAATTCTATTTTTGCCATTTATCTCTTCGTCTATCGAAAGCCAATTTGCCCTCCCGGCTTCACAACGGATGGTTCCGACGCAAATAGTTATCAATGCCCCGGCGGATGTGGTATGGAAAAATATTATACGCATTCCTAAAATCCAACCTCAAGAACACCATTTTAGTCTTTTTCATGCCATGGGATTCCCCAAGCCGATCGAAGCAACGCTTTCCCGTGAAGGCGTCGGTGGGGTGCGCCATGCTTCATTTGAGGGAGGGCTTTTGTTTATCGAAACAATTACCACATGGCAGGAGAAAAAGAAGTTAGTCTTTTCCATCAAGGCCAATACAGAATCCATTCCGCCAACAACATTAGATCAACATGTGACCATAGGCGGTGATTATTTTGATATGTTGGAAGGGGCCTATACAATTGAACCGATGGCCGGTAACAAAGTATGTTTACATCTTAGTAGCACGCAACGTTTGTCGACGCGATTTAATGCCTATACGGCCCTTTGGACAGAAGCTATAATGAGAAATATCCAAGAATATATTTTAGCCGTTATTAAACAACGTTGTGAAATAGAATATCAAAAGTTATCATGAAACAACTCGACATCCTTTTTATCCATCCTAACGCCTCCAAGAAGATCTATCAGGATCTGGCCAAGGATTTTTCTGCCATTGAACCGCCGATTTGGGCAGGCATGCTCGCCAGCCATTGTTTGGCGAAAGGTTTTAGCGCCGAGATACTTGACACGGAAGCGCTGCATCTTACCGATGAACAATCCGCAGAGAAAATAAAGGAAGCCAACCCCAAAGTTGCGTGTTTTGTCGTCTATGGCCAGCAGCCGTCGGCGAGTTCGCAAAATATGGACGGAGCGGTGGCGTTGGCCGAGCTGGTGAAGAACATTGCACCGCAGATAAAAATACTTTTTGTCGGCGGGCATGTGAGTGCGTTGACCGAGGAAGTGTTGACGAATCACGCGTGCGTTGATTTGGCCTGTCAGAACGAAGGCGTTTATACGATTTCCCAACTGTTGCAGACAAACCTTAAAGATAAATTAGAGAATGTGCCTGGGTTGGCCTTTCGGGATAACGGTCGGATCGTTTTAAATAAGCCATCGCCGATCGTTGCTAAAGAAAATTTGCCGCAGCATCTTCCCGGCGTGGCGTGGGACCTTTTACCGATGGAGCGTTACCGGACAAGTTTGTGGCATTCGTACTCTAATAATACCCAGCGCCAGCCGTTTGCCGCGATCTACACGAGTTTAGGCTGCCCGATGAAATGTTCTTTTTGCATGATCAATATTATCAACCGTCAAGAAAATCAGTATTCCGACGGCAGCGCCGTATTTCGTTACTGGGACCCGGAGTTTATCATCAGGGATTTTGATTATTTTGCCAAAAAAGGAATAACCAATATTAAAATTGCCGACGAGTTGTTTGTCCTTAACCCGACGCATTTTATGCGTTTGTGCGAATTGATTATCGCGCGCGGTTATAAATTTAATATTTGGTGTTATTCGCGCGTGGATACGGTGAAGGAAAAATATTTGGAGACATTAAAGAAAGCCGGCGTCAATTGGCTGGCGCTCGGGATTGAAAGTGGTAATAAAGCTGTCCGTAAAGACGTTACCAAGGGAAGTTTTGAAGATGTGAACATCCGGGACATCGTCAAGAAAATCCGCGACCATGGGATTAATGTGATTGCCAACTATATTTTCGGCCTGCCGGAAGATAATCTGGAAAGCATGCAGATGACGCTGGATTTGGCGCTCGAGATGAATACCGAAGAAGCGAATATGTATTCGGCGATGGCGTATCCGGGCAGCCCGCTTTACGGAATTGCCCGGGAACACAAATGGAAACTGCCTGACCGCTACGCCGGGTATTCCCAGCATTCCTATTATCAGCAGCCGTTGCCGACGAATTATTTAACCGCCGAACAGGTTTTGGCTTTCCGTGATGAGGCGTGGATGAAATACCACACCAACCCTAAATTCCTCGCGTTGTTAAAGGAAAAATTTGGCCAGATTGCCGTTGATGAAACGGTAAAATCAACTACAATAAAGCTTAAAAGGAAAATTTTAGAGGAAGTAGTAACACGCGACACGTAACACGTAATATGTCACGTGTTTCTTGTCACGTGTCACCCAACATTATTATTTAGAATTATGATTATCAGCCGCACGCCATTTCGTGTTTCGTTTTTCGGGGGAGGGACCGATTACCCTACGTGGTATGAAAAACACAAGGGCGCGGTCTTATCCACGACGATCAATAAATATTGTTACATCACCTGCCGTTATTTGCCGCCGTTTTTTGAACATAAATCCAGGATTATTTATTCTAAGATGGAGCATGTGCATACCATTGATGAGATCGATCATCCTGCCGTGCGCGAGGTTTTGCGGTTCTTAAAAATTAAAGAGGGTGTGGAGATCCATCACGACGGCGATCTGCCGGCGCGTACGGGCTTGGGCTCGAGTTCGTCATTTACCGTCGGGCTTTTAAGGGCGCTGTACGCTTTAAAAGGAGTGATGCCTTCCCGGGAACAGCTGGCGCAAGAAGCCGTTTACATCGAACAGAAAATGTGCAAGGAAAACGTCGGCTGCCAGGACCAGGTGGCGGCGGTGTACGGCGGCCTTAATTTGATTGAGTTCGGCGGGTCAAATCATTTGATGGTTAACAGAGTAACTTTGTCGCAGCCTAAGCTGCAAGGGTTGCAAAAAAAATTGATGTTGTACTTTACGGGTTTTTCCCGGAATGCTTCGGAGATTGCCGGGCATCAAATTAAAAATATGCCCAAGAAAAGTAAAGAGTTGAAAGCGATGTACCAAATGACTTACCACGCGCTGGATTTACTTAACAAAAATGAACTTAACCGATTCGGAAAACTTCTGCACGATTCGTGGATGATCAAAAGAGGGCTTTCCGACAGGGTTTCCACGCCGCAGATCGATGAGATTTACAATACCGCCCGGCGCGCCGGCGCTTTGGGAGGTAAATTGTTGGGGGCGGGCGGCGGCGGGTTTCTTTTGCTTTTTGCCGAGCCCGGTGCCCAGAAAAAGATTAAAGAAAAACTAAAAAACCTCCTCCTTGTCCCGTTTGATTTTGAAAATCTTGGGACACAAATTATTTTCTTCCAACCCAATAGTGATTACAAAAAATAAGTTCGCCAAAATCTGCGCGCTCCTGAATCAAGAACCGACTCCCCGGGATATTTTTTATTTGTGCCTGTTTATTATCCTGATCACGTTTTATCCTTTTTACCTGCACGGGCGCATTAATACCTACGAGTTAGAGTTGTACCTGCCGGGAATTAATGACATTTTTCACGGGGCAGTCCCTTACCGGGATTTTTTTTATTTGCGCGGGCCTTTTGAACTTTACATGCCCGCGTTTTTGATGGTTTTTCTGGGCAAAAAGATTTCCGTCCTAGCCGTTTATTTTTACGCCGGGACAGTATTGACCTTTTTGCTAACGTTGTTAATTGCCAAGGAATTTTTTCGTGTCCGTTACATTCTCTACCTTTTTGTTCCAGTGATGGTTGCCCGGACATTTCCGCGGGTGGTGTTTACCTACTGGGGCGGGATGCGTTACGCGCTGGGGTTGTGGGCTGTTTATTGCCTGGTAAAATATTTTACAACCCGTTCCAGCGGCCGGCTATTCAACGCCGGCGTCCTCACGGCGCTTAGCCTTTTGACCAGCATTGAAGTAGGGTTAAGCGCGTTGTTGGCGTCGTTGGCGGCGCTGCACTTCGCTTACCACTTTGGCTTCGAGAATAAAAAGGACGT
>CAZVZR010000001.1:27231-91027 GCA_964630825.1 uncultured Planctomycetales bacterium
CGTTGGCGGCGCTGCACTTCGCTTACCACTTTGGCTTCGAGAATAAAAAGGACGTGTGGGCCGGGACAAAAAAATATTTTCAGGGGTTAGCAATCATCGCCGGGCCCTACTTGCTTTATTTAATTTTGACCGGGGCGCTGGTGCCTTTTATTGATTGTGTTTTTACCGTCACCACGCGCCTCACGACGGTGATCAGCCCGGATGTTTTGAATCACAACCCGCGCGGGTTGGCGGAGATTTTTTCCGGTCTGGTAAATCCGGCCGTGCAAAACTTTCGGTATTTGACACCGATTTACCTTTATTTAATTGTAGCCGGGTGGTTGGTAGAGCAACGCGTTCGTAACCGGCAGCTGGCGGCCGAGTACTTTGCGTTGATTGCGGTGGCAGTTTACGGTGGATTTTTGTACCTGAGTGTCTTCCGTGGCTTCGGCGGAGCCCAGTTTGAAATGGCGCTTCAGCCGGAGAAAATTTTATTATTTTTCTTTTTTGGCGAAACGTACTTGTTTTTGCTGAAAAAGAAGCGCCAGGCCCAGCAAGAGGACGGTTCGTACAATGCCTTTGTCCGCAATTGTGTTTACTTTTTATTTTTGATTCTTTTCTTGTCGTCGATTTGTTACTCTGTAGCTCGTTTTAACCGCCGGTTTTTCGCCTTTCAGTTTGTGCGGAATATTTTTACGTTCAAAGGCATCGGCAGTTTGCGGCCGCTGGCAAAGGATGAAGGCCGGTACCTCCAGCTGCAACGCGGCGGCAAAATGTTTGCCCCGCCTGGGCAAGCCGCCGAGCTGGAAGCGGTCGTTTACGTTCTTAGTTTACAGACCAAACCTGGCGAAGCTGTTTTGATGTACCCCGAAGGCGGAATCTATAATTTTTTGGCGGACCGCCCGCACGTCGGCCGTTTCCCCGTCACCACACTATCGTGGTTAAACGACCAGTGGTACGACGAATTTAAAAAAGATTTCCAGCAAAAAATGCCGCGCTACGTTGTCTTGCAGAAATTTTTGCAGAAAGAAAAATACGACATTTTTTTTGCTTATCCAGAAAACAAAAGAAAATACGAAGAGATTCTAAATCTCATCAAGAAATATTATGTCGTTAAACACATTACGCCGGAATCGTACATTTTGCGGTTAAAGGAAGAAGGCTTGGTCGGCCCGGATGTCCCAGACCCGATTGTAACGGAGTAGAATTGCAAAATATGTTAAACCAGACTGACATTTTGATTTTGTGCGGCGGCTTGGGGACGCGCCTGCGTAGCGAAATCGGCGAGAAGCAAAAAGTGATGGCGGAAGTTGGCGCCGAGCCGTTTCTGGACATCTTGCTTGAATCTTTGGCCGGCCAGGGGTGCCAGCGGATCATTTTATGCACCGGGTACAAAGCCCAGGATGTGCAAGAATATTACAAAAATAAAAATTTCGGTGTACAATTACTTTATTCTCGGGAGGATGAGCCCTTAGGCACGGGCGGGGCGGTGAGAAATGCGCGCGGTTTGATTCAAAGTAATCCATTTTTTGTATTAAACGGTGATTCTTTTTGTAAAGTGAGCTTGGTCGACTTTTTAGATTTTCATCAGCGTAAACAGGCGTTAGCTTCGATTGTGGTAAGCCGAGTCAAAGACATTAATCGTTTCGGGAGCATTGATCTCGACCAGTACAACCGCATTGTTGAGTTTAAGGAAAAAAAAGAGATAGCGGCATCGGGGCTGGTAAACGCCGGCGTGTATCTTTTTGACCAGGCTGCTTTTGATTTGATGCCGACGAAGAAATCCTTCTCTCTGGAGCATGAATTTTTCCCCCGTTTAACCGAGAGACGGCTTTTTGGATTTATTATTTCCCAACCGTTTATTGATATTGGGACACCGCAAACGTTAAAACAAGCCAAGGATTTATTAAAAGAAGGAGATGAGTAATTTGAATTCAGCGAAAGAAAAAACATCCGCGTTGTCACGCAAGGCAGATTATAAAGTTACCTTTGGGACGGTTTCCGTTACCTCGGATGCGGTTAAACTGATTAATGAGGTCTTAAAAACAAAATGGTTAACGCGCGGAAAATACGTCCAGCAGTTTGAGGAGAAATTCGCCAAAATATTCGGTGTCAAAGAAGCGGTCGCCGTTTCCAGCGGTACCGACGCTGACGCGGTTTGTTGTGCGGCTCTTTACGATTTCGGCGCCAAGCGCGGCGATGAAGTGATCGTTCCGGCGTTGAGCTTTGTGGCCAGCGGCAATTCCGTTTTGCAGGCCGGTTTGATTCCTGTCTTCGTTGATATTAAAAGAGAAACACTTAATATTGATCCCGATAAGATTGAAAAGGCGATCACGCCTAAAACACGGGCAATCATGGTTGTGCATTTGATGGGCAAGCCCGCCGAGATGGATAAAATCATGTTAATAGCGAAGAAATACAAATTGATGGTTATTGAAGACACCGCCGAAGCACACGGCGCACAGTATAAAGGAAAGATGTGCGGGACCTTCGGCGATATGGCAGCTTTCAGTTTATACGCGGCGCATATTATCACCTCTATCGAAGGTGGGATGGTTATTACCAATAGCGGGAAGATTGCGGACATTGCCCGAAGTTTGCGCAATCACGGCATTGAAGGAAAGTTTCGCGCCAAACGCATCGGCTTCTCGGCGAAGATGAATGAGATTGAAGCGGCGGTCGGCTTGGGCAACACTAAAGTTTTTGAGAAGATTTTGAGTAAACGGCGCGAGAATATTTTGTATTTAATTAATAAATTTAAAAAGTTTGAAGATTATTTTCTTCTTCTTAAAGAAGAAAAGTGGGAGAAGATCGGCCCGCATGCTTTCTCTATTATTGTCCGTGAGGGTGCGGGTTTTAGCAAAGATGAATTTGTATCGTATCTTGATAAAAACAGCATCGATTCTCGTGATCTTTTTTATTCCATGCCCACCCAAATCGAAGGCTACCAATTTTTGGGCTATAAACTCGGCGATTTTCCCGAGGCGGAATATGCCTCCCTGCACGGCACCCACATCGGTATCCACCAGGATTTAAATTTAAAGCATATGGATTATGTTGTTAACGTCGTTGAGAAATTCCTCAAGTAGAATGTGGAAGAAGTTTTTATGGCCGCAAAAACAAAAATCCTTTTTTTAAATCATGTTACATTTCTCGGCGGGGCGGAAATGTATTTGGCCAGCATTTGGAAAAATTTAGACAGCCGTTATCAGGGTTTTTTCATCAGCCAGGAGCCTGATGGGTTAGCCGAAGAGGCCAGCCGGTATGGAATTAGTTTTAAACTCATGAAATTAAGGGGTTGGCGCAAATGGAAATTTTGGCTGCACAATCTTTTGACAATTCGCAAGTTGGAAGATTTTTGCCGTCAAAATGATATTAGCCTTATTTGCAGCAACTGTTACCGGGTTACGCCTTACGCCGTCAAGGCGGCGCAGAAAATGAATATCCCGGTTATTACCATTGTGCAGGATTTTATTCCAACGAAGAAGTTAAAAAATTTTTGTGTCTTTGATTGTACTGAGATGGTAACGGTTTCAACGGCCATCGCCGATAGCCTCAAAGGAAATTACAATAAAAAAATTACGGTTGTTTATAACGGCATTGATGCCGAGGGGTTCCGCCGCCAGGCAAAAGAGCATGGCGCTTTCCGTTTGGAATACGGCATTGCCGCCGATACCAAGATTGTCGGCATGATTGCCCACGTGGTGCCGCTTAAAGGGCACAAGGATTTCTTGGAGGCGATGAAAATGGTGGCACAAGCGTATAACGATGTTAAGTTTGTTATTGTCGGCGACGCATTGTATCTACATGATTTGACTTTAAATGACATTAAGAAATATGCGCAAGAGATCGGGATTGCCGATAAAGTTATTTTTACCGGTTCAAGAAGCGATGTCCCAACGATTTTACAGGACGTAGATATTTTTGTTCAGCCTTCCGAGCGTGAGGCGTTCTCGAGGGTGGTGGCCGAAGCGATGGTGATGGCGAAGCCGGTTGTGGCGACGCGCTGCGGCGGGCCGCAGGAGATTATCGTAGACGGCGTAACCGGATTTTTAGTTGAGAAGAAAGATACCCAAGCGATAGCGCAGAAGGTTATATTGCTTCTAAATGAAGACGGGAAACGCGCGGCCATGGGCAGAGAGGGCCAAAGGCGCGTGGAAGAATATTTTTCGCCGCAGAAAACAGTGGCCAAAATGAATGAAGTATTTGATGGTTTAATAAACTGATACAGTCGCTCATTGCTAGTTGCTTGTTGCTCGAGCGACGAGCAGCGAGTATATCGAGCAACAATTTCTATTTTACTATGAAGATAAGCGGTTTCACTATAGTCCGTAATGCGGTTAAATACGATTACCCGGTGGTCGAGGCGATCAAGGCTATTTTGCCGATTTGCCATGAATTCATTGTGGGCGTCGGCGAGTCCGAAGACAGGACGCTTGAATTGATCAAGTCGATCAACAATCCCCAGATAAAGATTTTTGAAACAAAATGGGATTTAAGCCATGGCCCAGAGGTTTTATCCCAGCAAACCAATTTAGCATTAGCCAAATGCACCGGTGACTGGGCTTTTTATGTCCAGGCCGATGAACTTATTCATGAATCTGATTTGATGCGATTAAAAAACTTGATGGGAGTTTGTTTAGATAATAAGAACGTCGATGCGTTACGTTTTAAATACCTGCATTTTTATGGCAGTTATTACCGCTACCGTGTTGATGCCGGGTGGTTTCAGAAACAAGATCGGATCATCCGTAATAACGGGACTATTGAATCTTACGGTGATGCGTATGCGTTTCGCCGCAAGGACGGAAAGCCTTTACGGACAAAACCAACGGATTGTTTGTTGTATCATTATGGTTGGGTTCACCCGGGGGATGTGGTGACACAACGGCGGTCAAATCATAAAAAGATGGGTTTTGAAGGGTTGGAAAACCTTAACGAATCAAAGTCGCATGATTTTGGTGATTTGAACCGTTTTCCGGTTTATTTCGGTTCTCACCCAGCGGTCATGAAAGAACGGATTAAAAACCACGCCCTCACTCAAGAAGATAAAAGCAACATCGACCGCCAATACTGGTGGTTCCTGCCGAAGATTTTAAATCTCCGTTATAAAACTTCCCGACGGGTGAAACAACGTATTAGTTAGAATTTAGTGCCGCGGAACTAAACATTTTTCTTCGGCAGGATTATCTTTAATATATTCCCTTCTTTTCTGGTTTCCATTTTCTTTACGTCGGCATCATCAGGCAAAGATAACGTTTGAGTGAAACTTCCGAAACTTTTCTCGTGGTACTGAGTTTGTGGCCCTGTTTTGTCATTTTGTTGTGAATTTTGGGCTGAGATCGTTAAGGTATTATTTTGGATCTCAACGGAAACCTTGTCTTTATCAAACCCGGTTAAATCAAAAGTTAGGACATATTTGTCTTTGTTGTCCTGGAGGTTAACCTTTTCATTGTAGGAAAGGGTATTATTAAAGACGCCGCTGTTGAAAGGGCCGCCCTGTTGAAACGATCTTTGGAATACTTTATTTATTTCATCATGTAAACGGTCCATTTCAGCAAATGGATCAGTCGTTCGGTTAAACAAAGATGGCCCTTGTTGCGCAGGGGTCGATGGCGCTTGATTGTTGAGACGGCTTTCCAGTTCTTCAACCTTCTTGCTTAAGTCATCGATTTTTTTCTGCAAGATGGCATTAGTATCTTCCGCGTATAAATGTTTTATGGGGGAAAAAAAGATACCGGTTATGACTAAAAGGCTTGCGCCTGTTAATTGGATAATTTTTAAACTTTTCATTTTTGTGCCTCCTTGCTGACTGCTAATTCTGGCTCATTAAATACTTTACTTTTCGCACTAATGAAGCATTGCCTTCAGATTTATCATAATAATCCTGCGCTGCAGGGGTTTGAAACCTTTGTTCGGTAACCGTATAATTACTGACAATCATGATGGGGATGGAGGGAAATTTTTCCTTAAGCATATTAAAAATATAGGAACCATCCAGTTGTGGCATAGACAAATCCAGCAATACAAGGTGGATATCTTGCATCTTTTTATGAAGAAACCGCCAGATATCCAAGCTGTCGCCAAAAGCGATGCAGTGAAAGCCTGCTTGAGCCAGGATCCGTTGGAAAAGGCTGCGGGTTTCTTTTTCGTCATCAATGACAAGAACAGTTTTATGTTCATCGATAACTTCCGGTTTTCCCAAGATAGCGGCTATTTTTTCAAACAATTTTGTTATGCTCTCCGCCTTATCATAATAATCTAAAGCGTTATTAATACATTTCCTTTGATCCTCTAAAGGGTAAACACTGGTGATAATAACTTTAATATGCGGATGAAAAGTGGAGATTATTTCGTATAACTCATCGCCGGTGACTTCGCCCAAATTCAGATCTAATAAAACCAAATCAATAGAATGGGTTGTTTTGATGATTTCCCTTGCGGAAAGGCTACTGGCTGCGGTTATAACATTATAACCTCTATTGATTAGAAGTTTGCCGTATGTTTGCCGGATCCGCTCTTCATCATCAACGATAAGTATGGTATACATTTTTTCCCTCCTTATGAGTAGGTATTATTTAATTAATTTGTACCATTATCTGTATTAAAAGAGGGTTAAAAGAAGATTAAAATTTTTTAATATAAAAATAACGGTGGGAGGAGGCAGAGAGAATAGTTAAATGATGGGGAGTGTTACCGTGAAAGTCGACCCTTTATCAGGCTGGCTTTGTACTGAAATATGGCCTTGATGAGCCTTGGCAATGGCTAGGGCAATGCTTAAGCCCAGGCCGCTTCCGGGTTCTGTCTGCTCTATGTCTTTGTGTGCTCGGAAGAACTTTTCGAAAACTTTACCTAAAAATTCTTCGGGAATGCCCACGCCAGTATCAACTATATCAATAGATACGTTATCCGTGGCGGATTTAACAGCAATGGTGATGATGCCTTTGCCGGCGGGCGTAAACTTGATCGCGTTATGGATAATGTTTAAAAACAACCTTCTTAAATGAACTTTATCACCGTTTATAAAGATAGGTTCAGTGGCGCCTTTATAATTAACGGTTATGTGTTTATTCATTGCCAGGATCTTGCTATGTTCAGAAATTTCATCCATTAAATCTGTTAAATTGATTCTTTCAAATTGAAAGATATCGGGGTTAAAATCCAGTTTTGATAACAGTAAAAGGTCCTTGATGATGCGTATCATGCGTTCAATTTCACTCAAACAATCTTTAAGGGTTTTCTTATATTCATTGGAAGTCCTGTCCTGATCCAGCGCAAGTTCAATTTCACCGCGGATGATGGCCAAAGGCGTCTTAAGCTCATGAGCGACATGGGAACTGAATTCACTGATGTGGTTAAAAGACGTATTCAAGCGGTCGATCATGGTATTAAACGATTTTATCAGGTGCCGCATTTCTTCATCCGATTCATTTTCAGGTATGCGGGTGCTCAAGTCTTTGTAAGTAATTTTATCGGCTAAGTTTGTTACTTTAACAACGGGCATCAGGACATTTCGGGCAAATAATTCTCCCGTAAAACTCGTGATGAACAAAAGTACACCGATGAGGATTACCATAAAAGATAAGATGGTGTTCAGTATTTTATTGACGGGCTTAAGCGGCGTGGCGATACGAATAACAAAAAGGGAGTTTTTGTAAGGGATGGCCAGGCTTATTGCCCTAAGCTGAATATTTTTTCCGATAAGGTTTTTAAACAAAGGTTGATTATTCAACGATAACGGTAAATTTGCAAACAAACGGAAGATTTCGGCATCGATATTTTCGGAAATTAGGATCGGTTGCCCTTTGGAATTGATGATATTGATATAATCGTAATGCAGATGAAGTGTTTCCAGTTCAGATTTCCATAAATCATTAATGATGATTCTCTGATCCGGGATAATGCCTTCGTTTTGCAGTGCTTTGAGAATTAATCCGTGCGGATGCCTTTCAATGTTCGATATCTTTTCATAGGCGTTTAAGATATTGACGATTTCTTTTGCTTTAATAACTAGATCATCATCAAGGTCTTTGTATAAATTTTCTTTAAGATCAAAGTAGATAAAAAGGCCAAACAGGGTAAGGATAAGGCATAGAATGGATGAATATAATATGCCTGCTTTAAATCGGATAGAATTGATTTTCATGCGACAAGGTTTTCCTTATTCTTTTAAGATATAGCCCGTGCCTCTGAGGGAATGAATAAGTTTTTTGGCGTGGCCTGAATCAATTTTGTTGCGCAGATAATTAATATAAACATTTATAACGTTGGAAAAACTATCAAAGTCATCGTTCCACACATGTTCGGATATCATGGTCCGGGTGACGACTTGATTGGCATTAAGCATGAGGTATTCTAAAAGTGCGTATTCCGTACTTGTCAATTCAATGAGTGTACCTGCCCGCGCCACTTTGTGCGTAAGTTGATTTAATTCCAGGTCAGCAATTTTAAGCGTGGTTGATTTGCTCTCCTTGCTGCGGCGCGTTAACGCCCGCACACGGGCTAAAAATTCGTTAAAAGCAAAAGGCTTGGTTAAATAGTCGTCTGCACCGGCATCTAATCCGGTTACTTTGTCATCGACTTCATCTCGAGCTGTCAGCATAAGAATCGGCGTAGTGTTGTTGGTTTTGCGCAGCGCTTTACATACAGAAATTCCATCCTGCCCGGGGATCATGATATCAAGGATAATCAGGTCATACGGGTTTGACGTGGCCATAAACAGGCCATCGGTGCCATTGCTAGCGACATCAACGGCGTAATCTTTTTCCTTTAAGCCGCGCTTGATAAAACTGGACAGTTTCTTTTCGTCTTCAACTAAGAGGACACGCATTTTTTCTCGCTCCGTTCTTTGGGATGTTATCCACGAATTATACATTATTTTTGCTTAAGTCATCAATTTTTTCATTTGCCGTTGGAGTTTTGTAATATGTGGATTAAAATTATTGGAAAGGAAATGTTAGCCGCAATTTTAAACTAAATAGATGAAAAATATTTATAAACCTGGGGGAAGTAGAATTTTGCCCTTTTTAGTGTGGGCGTCTTTGGGGTTTGTGTTAACAGGGTGTGCGACGACGGTCAACATTGCCAAGAGAGCAAATTTAAAGAAGGCAAGACATTTTTGGCTTAACCAGACTTCCATCCTTGATGTTGAAGAAGCTTACCTTGATGAAAAGAAGATTTATTTAAAATACCACGTTTATTTACCGGATATTAATCGCCATAAAGTTTTTTTTGCTGTTGCCAAACGTGAATTTAAAAAAAGGTCGGGAAACGACTTGGCACGGATTTTTAACGCCAAACTTAAATTTATACCGGAAGATAAATTTAAGAACGCGGCCAGCAAGCTGCCGCGCTTAGAAATTTTAAATGAGAAGAATTGGCAGAGTATCCGTTTGGCCGTGGCTCATCAAATCGCCCCCGAAGAGCCAGGCCTGGCAACGGTGGCTTTAGATGGTAACAAGGAACAGATTTTTTACTATGGAAAGAACGATGAGCTCATCATCGATGATATCCGTCATAAACCTGAAGACATAAAAATCAAAGATTCCCTCAGCCAGGAGCAACTAGCGGATAAAATTATAACAGTTTTAAAAGATTACCTGAATAAACAAGGGAAAACAACGACACAGAAGATTCTTATTACGACCTTTCAGCAGCAGGGTTCGGTTAATGTATTTATGTATGTTGATTTAAATAAGAGAAAGGCATTGAACCTTCAGGTTTATTCGGCAAAGGATATGTATAGAGGAAATTTTATTTCTGATAGTTTGAAATCAGCGAACCAGCTTATTTTGAGTGGCCACATATTTGGGTTTTTCAAGCGTCCGGTCAGCTCAATGCTCCGTTTATTTTCGTGGGTCGAGGGAACCGCTTATGATTTGATTAGGCCAAAATCTTTGGCTTTTTTGGAAAAAAGTCCTTTGCCACCTTTAAATGATGGCCCGGGAATGGATTTAAATGCGTGGGAGAAGAAGCTCGATAAGATTGCTGGCAGCAAATCTTTTGCCGGGTCGATGAATTTTTTACTTGGTGGTGATGAATTTTTTCCGCGGTTTATAGAATCTTTGCTGGCCGCTAAAAAATCAATTTATATCCGTACCTTTATTTTTGACAATGATGATTACGGGGTCAAGATAGCGGATATTTTAAAAGAAAAATCTAAGCAAGGCGTAAAAGTTAAAGTTCTTTTAGACGGGATGGGCGTGGTGATGGGGGAAGAGGCGGTTCCGGAATCATTGCCGCCCGGGTTTGTGCCGCCGCCATCAATGGTCAAATATCTTCGGCAGGATTCCAAAATTGAGGTCCGTGTCCAGCCGGATGTTTGGTTAAAGGCCGATCACACCAAAACCCTCATTATTGATAAACAGGTTTGTTTTACCGGCGGAATGAATATCGGGCGCGAGTACCGCTATGATTGGCGTGATTTGATGATGGAGGTTAAAGGCCCGATTGTTAACCATATAAATAGAGATTTTGATTTGGCGTGGGCATATGCTGGCAATCTGGGCGATTTCGGTTATTTAACGACGGTGATGAGCAGTTGGCCTCCTGAGACTGAGGGGCAAGGCTATCCTATACGGCCGTTGTATACCCGTATCAATGATCAGCAAATTTTTCGGGCCCAATTGGCGGCCATTAGAGAATCCAAGAAGTATATTTATATTTATAATCCCTATTTTTCGGATAATGCGATTTTATATGAGCTCATCAATGCCCGCCGGAGGGGTGTGGATGTACGGGTAATCCTGCCTTATAACGGGAACCATGAGATTATGAACGAAAGCAATATCATCACTGCCAATATTATGTTTAAGAATGGTATCCGGGTTTATTTTTATCCTCAGATGGCGCATATTAAAGCGGCTGTCTATGACGGATGGCTGTGCACAGGGTCGGCTAATTTTGACAAATTGAGTTTTCGGGATAATTTGGAATTTAATTTGGCAACTTCGGATCCGCCAACGGTTAACCGCCTTTTGGATACTTTATTCGTTCCTGATTTTGCAAAATCAATTGAAATGAAGGCGCCGGTTAAGGCCGGATTGAAGGAATATATTGCGGAATTCTTAGCCGAGCAATTATAAGGAAAGGACCAATAAGAATGTTTTATTTTTTTCCTTTTGACCGCCTTATCCGTTTAGGATTACAATAGAGCCCGATGAAAAGACACGTTTTATTGATTGAGGACAATAAAGAATTCGCCAAGATTACAAAACTTCTTTTGGAATCTCATCCTTTCAAAGTGGATGTTGCCCAAACTGGCGCCGAGGGGTTAAAAAAATCCCAATTAAAACCCGACATTATCCTTCTTGACCGTACCCTGCCCGACATTGAGGGATTACAGGTCTGCCGTAAATTAAGAGAAAGTAAATCTACAAGCAGTATCCCCATTGTTATTCTTAGCGCCAGGAATAAGCCCAGCGATAGAGTCGAAGGCTTGTACTTCGGCGCTGATGATTATATTGCCAAGCCTTTTGAAAATGAAGAGCTCGTCGCGCGTATAGAAGCTATTTTAAGAAGAATTGATTTCTATGCGCACGCCAACGAGCAAAGAGAAGAATTTATTTCACAGATTAATCAAATTATCAATGAAGACCTGATAACAGCCTATTATCAAACCATCTATGATGCAAAAAGTTATGAGCCTTTTGGCGTGGAAGCATTTAGCCGTCCTCCGGCAGATCATCCCTTGGCGAATCCGGAGTTTTTGTTTAAGGCCGCGCTGATGGTGGGCAAATATTTTGATTTGGAAATGATTGGCTGGCGAAAAGCTATCGGCCATTGGAAGACGGTTAAGAATATAAAAAAGCTTTTTTTAAATTGTAGCCCTTACTTGGTTGAGAATGACCGTTTTGACAGTACGACACTAGAAAAAATGGGGGTGGCCTCGCACGATATTATTCTGGAAGTAACGGAACGTTCTGCCATCCAGGATTATCGGCTGTTTTTTGATCGCTTAAAAAGTTCGCGTAAGTTGGGTTTGCAGATTGCCGTCGATGATGTCGGCAGCGGTTTCGCGAGCTTGGACACGGTGGTGCATCTGCGGCCGGATTTTGTCAAGATCGACATGGTATTGATTCATGATATTCATAAAGATTCATTAAAACGCAATATAGTCGAATCGATTATCAATTTTTGCAAAAAAAGTTCCGTCTTAACGGTCGCCGAAGGCATTGAAAAGAAAGAAGAACTTTTGGTAGTCAAAGACTTGGGCGCGGATTTTCTTCAGGGATATTTATTGTCCCGGCCAAAACCGAAAATCAATGTCGAAAATGCCTTCAAAGAATAAGTGTGCAGTTGAAAATTAACCTTCCTTCTTTTAGAGAATCCTAGAATCCAATTGAGTACTTTTATGAAATTTCATTTTTTTAGTGGAGATTTCCTCGCTGACAAAAATCCCCGGCTAAAAATTATCGGTATTTGTTCCCTGATCTTTTGGGGATGGATTATCTACAGCAATTCTTTTCATGCGAGTTTCCAGTTCGATGATTACCCGGCCATTGTCGAGAACGTTAAGCTTTATGATATCGGAAATTTTACGTCGATTTATAAGTTTTATATCAACAGGTTCGTTGGCTTTTATACATTTGCGCTCAATTTTTATTTTGGTAAGTTTGATGTCGTTGGCTATCATTTGGTTAATTGGGTTATCCATTGTTTTGTTTCGTTAATGATATTGTGGCTAATGCAGGTGACGTTGCTGATTTTTGAAAAGAAAACACGGGAACCGATCAGGTATAAATTTTTATTGAGCTGGTTAACTGCTTTATTGTTTTTATCTCACCCCATTCAAACGGAAGCCGTAACGTATATTTATCAGCGGATTACTTCTTTATCCACGTTGTTTTGTCTGTTGTCGCTGTATTTTTATATTAAAGGCAGGCAAATTTCATTAAATGACAATTTTTCTTTTGGACCGAAAAAGTTTTTGTTTTGCTTTGGGTTTTTCTTGGCTTCGGGCGGCCTAGCCGTTTTGGCGATGTTTACCAAAGAAATAGCGATTGTTTTGCCTGTGGTCGTGGTTTTATATGAGTATTTTTTTCTTAGAGAAGCAGAACCTTCCAACCGGCGCGACAAAAAAGAAGTGATAAAGACAAATATGATAAGAGCGGGGTCGCTTCTTATCATATTATTGTTTACGTACATTCTTCCGGCCTTTCATCAATTTAATTTTATTGACCGTTTTATGCACTACCGGTTTATCTCCGAATCTCATGATTATGAAAAGATCACCTTCGGGCAATATTTTTTGACTCAAATGCGCATGATTGTTTTTAGCCTCAGGCTTTTATTTATTCCTCTGGGGCAGAATATTGATCATGACATTGTGCTGTCAAAATCAATTATCGAACCAGGGACGCTATTTAGTTTGGCAGCGGTCTTAAGTATTATTGTATCCGCCGTACGGTTGCGCCCCAAATATTTATTGTTGAAGTTTGGGATATTTTGGTTTTTGGTGACGTATTCGATAAATTTTATCCCCAAGGCAAACATTTTCTTTGAGCATTATTTGTACTGGCCATCCATAGGGTTTTGTATTTTCTTGGTGATGGGTGTTTATCATCTTTCTAAGGACATAAAAAGGTTCTCGGTTATTGTTATGGCGGTTATTGTTGTCTTTTCATTTTTAACGTATCAACGCAATCAAATTTGGCAGACCCCGTTTACTTTATGGGGCGATATGATTCATAAATCACCCAATAAAGCCAGGGGTTATGATGCTTTGGGGACAGCGTACCTACGCCGGGGAGAATTGGATAAGGCGATTGAGTATTATCAAAAATCTTTAGAGATTAACTCAGAACTTCCGAATACGTATCTTAATCTCGGTAATGTTTATCGGCTTAAAAATAATTATGAATTGGCCCTGAATTATTATCAAGAGGCGCTCAAGCGCAGTTCCGTGTTCGCGCAAAGCCGCATTTACAACAATATTGCGAATATCTATTTTGCCATGAAACAATATGATTTGGCTTTAGGAGTGTTTAATGACGTTATTAAAGAATACCCGCAGGATAAAGCCGATTTGATGGTTTACAACAACCGTGGCGCCATTTACAAAATGCAAGGGAAATATGATTTGGCACTGGCTGATTACAATACGATCATTGCCGTCGATGCATATAATGTGGAAGCGTATTACAACCGCGGGCTTGTTTATGGGTTAATGAAACAATACGATTTGGCGCTGGCTGACTACAATAAGGCAATTTCTCTTAAACCAGATTACGCCGATGCTTATCATAACCGCGGTGTCATATTTAAGTTGAAGAAGGAATATGCGAATGCCATGGCTGATTTTCAGAAGGCAATCAGCCTAAAATCCGATAAGGCGATTTATTATTTTAACCGTGGGACAATTTATGTTTTGGAAAATAATAATCAGGCGGCGAGGGCTGATTTTACTACGGCCATAAATCTCGAGCCGAATAATCCCCGGCTATATGTTGCCCGGGGAGATCTTTTTCTAAAGTTGCAGCAAAAGGATGCGGCAATGGCTGATTATGATAAGGCTTTAAGTTTAGACAGTGGCTTTAAAGATGCTTACGTGAAACGCATTCAAAGCCTTCAAGAATAGAGGTAGAGGAAAAGCAAAATCAAAAGGAGTTTTAAGATGCGGTTATATATTGTCCGTCATGGAAAAGCTTGTGCGGAAGCAATCGACCCAGCCCGGCCACTGACTCCCGAAGGGATAACCCAGACGAGAAAGATCGCCGATTTCTTGAAAACACATGGTCATAGTGTGGAGGCTGTTTTTCATAGCCCGAAATTGCGGGCCCAGCAAACAGCCGAAATTTTTCATAAGATTATAAATCCGGCAGCAGCGATGACGGTTAAAAAATATTTATCGCCGGAAGATGATATTAAGCTAATAATCAAGGATATCGGAAAGACAGAAAAAAATTTAATGATTGTCGGTCATTTGCCATTTGTGGACAGGTTGGTCTCTTTTTTTATTTTTGGCGATGAAAGCCAGCTGGTGGCCAAGTTCTTCGAAAGTTCCGTGGCCGTCTTGGAACGAGGAGCGCATCAAGGCTGGCAGTTAATTTTATTTTTAACACCAGGCAGCTTATCAGATAGAGGAGATTAATGTTTTGCTGTAGAGAATATTATTATCTTAAATCACTGTTTAAGTATTCCGTCCTGTGATATAAAAAATGATATGGATAAATGGCAGCCGCGTTATAGTTGGGGGATCATCGTATTCGGTTTATTGTTAGGGCTTTTTCTTTTAAACCAATGGATGCTCAAAGGGCTTGAAGAAGTCAAGCCGATCGTTCCGCCAGTTCCTATACAACAACAAGCTGTTAAAAATGATGTTGCGAAAATTGGGAAAGTGACGGATTTGATATATTTGGATGCAAACAGGACTTATTCTGTAAATACCATTTCAGTTGATGGCCAGCAGGTTGCGCAGTTCAAGAGTACCGATGACAAAATATTTGATATAACCGGACATATTCCGGAAGGGAAAATCAAATTTACGAATCAGACTGACAAAACTTATGGCGAGGAACGTTTTCGTAACGATAAACGCTACGGTGAATATAAAGAATATTATGAAACGGGCCAGTTAAAACTAGAAAAAGTTTATGAATCCGGTGAAGCAAAGGTTGTTAAACAATATTATATCGACGGTATTTTAAGGATGGAGGAAGATTTTACCGATACTTTAAGAGGGGTCGATAATAAAGAAGTGGGTGCGGGCAAGGTGTATTATCGCAACGGGACATTGATGTATGAATGGCGATTAACAAATAAGGATAAAGGCGGATACAATAAATCATACAATAAAGATGGTGGATTAGTCGCGGTTAATTATTTTGATGAGCAGGGAAACCGCGTGGAAAATAAAAATACCAATCAATAGGGTAGGCATGGGAAAGTGGTTAATCGGGGGAATATATATTATACTTTATGTAGAAACAATCCAGAGTTGACGATAATGGCAAAATCATCGTAAGGTGATGACGCAAAGCCATAGGGTCCTGTGAAAAGGATAGCCTAGCTACCGAATCAACCGGAGGCGAAGCCTATCCTTTGTAATTTTTTAAGGATAGGTTTTTTATTTTGGGCTGCCAAAGGCAGGCCAAAATAACCCCAACGAGTATGACGAAATTATCGGAGAAAATTTCGCCATGGTTTATCCCGAGAAATTTCTCTTCGAGAAATTTCCGGGACTGTACCCTTGAAATCGCACGGCGATTTCTAAGGGCGAGTTGGGGTAAAGCTGGTACCAGCGGGTTAGAATCGGGAGGATGTAAGTGAAGAAAAACGTAAATGGTTTTACCTTGGTAGAGCTTCTCTTGGTGGTCGCTATATTTGCGGTTGTTATCCTTGGGTTGCTTCGGCTTTTTATTTATACAAGTACCGCTGCGGAAATGGCCGGCAATAAAACTTTGGCTTTGACCGAAGCCGCTAATAAAATGGAGGAGATACGCAACCACGACTTCAGTAGTGTTGTCACTGATTATTCCTCCGGCGGAACACCGGGCAATACGTTTACCCCGACATCGTTAACTGGTAAGGGAATAATTTATATTGACTCTTCCAATACAAAACTTCTGAAGATAGAAATTGATGTCAGCTGGCAAAATAAATATGGCCGGGTTGTCGGGGAAGATGCAGACCTTGATGGGGTTCTTGATGCGGGAGAAGATATTGACGGTGATGGCAAGTTAAGTTCAGTTGCGAAAATCATAGCTCTTTTGGCGGAAAGATAGAGGTATATGAAAGGTTCACTACTTAAAAGTTGCAAAGGGTTTACCTTGGCAGAAATCATGGTAACAATATTGGTGTTCTCGATATTGATGACTGGTTTATATACTGCTTTGCGGGCGGGCGATGAATCGTGGGAAACAAATAAAACTCGGATGGAATTGCAACAGGATTTGCGCAAGGCGATGGAGTGGATGAAATATGAACTTACTGAAGCAGGGGATACTTCCATTACCAATGTTTTGGCAAATGGGAATTGGTTTACCAGTATAGTTTTTAAGATTCCTACAGGTGTCAGTAATGGCGCTATTGCTTGGGATGCCAATACGATTACGTTTCAAATCAGTGCAAATCAATTACAGCGTGTTTACAATGGGACGACAAAAATTTTGGCGAACAATATTACATCGCTCCAGTTCCGTCGCCAAGCTGCCACGTCTGATATTCTGGAAGTGGCTTTGACGGCACAGAAAACCACAGTTAAAGGAAAAACGGTTACCCGGCAACTGACTTTTGAAGTGCAATTGAGGAATTAATTATGAAAAATAAAACCAAAAATAACTTTCTTGAGTTGACGATGTTGAAAAATGAACGCGGCAGCCTTCTTTTGATTGGGTATTTTGTTATTGTGATTCTTTTAGGTTTGGGAGCGGCTTTTCTGTTGGTTTCAACGAATGAAGTTAGGACGGCGGAACGCCAAAGGATGCAAGTTATAGCACTGCATATTGCCGAGGCAGGGATTGAAAGGGCTTTGTACGACCTCAAGGCTGATTATGACAATGATACTACTTCACCGAGCTGGAACGATGGAACTATCAACACTTATACGCTTGCTTCGAATACAGCGAGTTATTACAGTATTCCTTATACGGGCACGACTATTAACGGCGGGTCGTACAGCGTTCAACTTAAAAATACAAGCAAAGCCACGGAGATATGGGTTAAATCAACGGGAACGATTCAGGATTTAACTGATACTTTGCAGGCGTACGTGAAGATGTCCAACATTTCTCCGTGGAATACGGCGATCTTTGCGGGGACAGGAGCTTCGGGAACAATGATTAACGGGAACGTTGATATAAGCGGATCGGTGCATATTTTAGGAAGCGGGTTGAATGCCGGAGATTTAGCCATGGATTTGGGAGGAACCGCCAATTTGGTAAGAAATAATTATGCGACACTGGAATCCGGATTAAAAGCAAAAGTACCAGCCTTGCCCACAGTAACCTTTGGCGGTGAAAGCGTAGAATCTCTGAGTGCGTATCTCCGCGTTAAGAAAGGCATTGTGGGGTTAAGCGGTTCAGCAACGGTAGGCGAGGCGAATGTTACGGGAAATTCAACGAAGGAAACCGTAGATGAAGTGTATGTTGCGGATGGTACTCCCAGTAATAGCTGGGGCGGCAATCATGGATCGTCAGCAGTTTATTCGGATAATGGTACTAATAAAGCTTACGATATGGGAGATACGATTAGTTTTCCTCTTCTATCCGACCCGTCGCCGTACGATTCTACTAAAACAGTTGAACAGCATTTTAAAGCTAACGCACTGACGGTTACCGCAGATTTAAGTAATATTGTCCCAACTTCTGCTTTTAATTATACCGATGGGACAAATTATATACGAATGAACCAGGCCGGTGATCCGGCACAAACGTTGATTGTTAACGGGAGGATTTATATCAGTAATGCCACTACCAGCGGGGACTTTAAGCTCAATACATCCGGTAGCAACAAAAGTTTTACTTATACCGGAAAAGCGGCAATCTTGGCGGCGGGAAATATTGAAGTCAATGCCAATCTTGAAACATCAGGGAATACCTCATTTCCCACCAACATCATGGGATTTATGACCCATCATGATGTTTCAATGGATGCCGCGGGATTAAACGTGATGGGGCTTTTTTATGCGGAACATCAAGTCTACGTAGCCAAACAAACGGATATTGTCGGGACGATTGTGTCGAATTTTTTTAATATGGGGACCAACGTTCCTGCTATTTATCAAGTTCCCGACACCATTAACAATCTTCCCGCCGGTATGATTGGCGCCTCTACCGGGTGGAAGCTTTCCGTGATCTGGCAAAAAATATAATTTTTGTAAAAAATAAACTGCCTTGACGATTGCCTTCCGATGTTTTACTATTGAAGTCATCCATTCATAATTATTTATATTTGTCCCCTTAGCTTAACGGATAAAGCACAAGCCTCCGGAGCTTGGGATGAGGGTTCGATTCCCCCAGGGGGCGCTCTTACATGTCCTATTTTGTCCTAGTCTGTCCCCTTGCCAAACTAGAAAAATATGGCATACTTGACTGCTTTCAAATAATTATTAATATTAGTAAATCTTTAATTGAGTAGATAAGGACTAGCAGTCCTTAAGCCACGGATCTCCTCGCCCAATAGTAACTGTCATAATGCAAAGTTTTCAAAGAAGAAGGTTTAACTTTATTCGACGAATTGTTTCTGCTTTCGTCGTCGTATCGTTTGTTTTTACCTCGATTGTCCCATCGCAATATGTTTTTGCCCAAATTTTACCTGCACCGTCTTTGTTGAATCTGCCCGCACCGGGAACAATGGTCCCTTTGAGCCCCATATTTCATCCGGTTATCCTCAAGGGAATGACCATTCATTCCGATAATCCTTTCCAATTTGATTTTATTGTTGATACCGGCGATGAAAATGTTCAGGGCGATGCCCTTAAAGAACAATCCACAAAGCTCATCAAGTATTTTATGGCCTCGTTGACTGTCCCCGAAGAGCAGATGTGGGTCAACCTGTCCCCGAATGAAAAGAACCGTATTATTCCCGAGAGTTTCGGCCAGACGGAAATGGGGCGCGACCTTTTGGCGCAGGATTATATTTTGAAACAATTATCTTCATCATTGCTTAATCCGGACGAAACCACCGGCGAAGCATTTTGGCAAAAGATTTATGCCAAGGTGAGGGCGCAAAACATGGCAACGGACATTCCGTTGGATATTTTACATAAAATTTGGATAGTCCCGGAAAAAGCTAGAGTTTATACCAATGAATCGCATGTGTTTGTAGTCGATAGTCATTTGAAAGTTATGTTGGAGGACGAATACAAGCATCAGTCATCAAGTGCCGATTCGCCCTCTTCGGCAACTATCAAAGAAATCCTTCTTCCCGAAATTGAACACGAAGTCAATGAAGGCAAGAACTTTGCCAACCTCCGCCAAATCGTTAACTCAATGATCCTCGCCACGTGGTACAAACGTAACCTCAAACAAAGTATTCTCACTAAAATTTACGCTGACCAGGGAAAAACGGAAGGGGTGAACGTTCAAGATAAGGAAATTAACCGGAAAATTTATGACCAGTACATGGAAGCCTTTAAAAAAGGCGTTTATGATTTTATCCATGAGGATTATGATCCCGCGACGCAGCAGGTGATTTCCCGGAAGTATTTCTCCGGCGGCGTGGATGCGGCGCAATTGTCAAAGTCCATCGAGGAGGTTAATGTCGGGCAGGATATTAAGTTTTTCGGCCAAGCGCAACAGGTGTTGGGGGAATTGGTAAATGTTGATAAAGCAATGGTGAGCGCTGGCAAGGAACAAGAAAAGAATTTTGATTTAACGCCGGGAAGTATCTATATAGGGATTGGTGGAAAGGCATTTAATAACCTGATTAAAGAAGCTAATCATGA
This sequence comes from uncultured Planctomycetales bacterium, assembly GCA_964630825.1. Taxonomy (GTDB): domain Bacteria; phylum Omnitrophota; class Gorgyraeia; order Zapsychrales; family Zapsychraceae; genus CAZVZR01. The sequence goes on from CAZVZR010000001.1 coordinate 47,597, forward strand.
AGGGTTACAAGTAGCGTTGGTTTATGATGTAGATCCTCGAAACATTCGTGCCTTTACATGGGAAAATAATCACGCAGTCATGCATTATTTGGGAATAGAGCATTTGGAAAGGCTGTGGAAACAAGGTATTGAGCCTATTTTAGTAAGCACTTCGCAAAGGGTTTTTGATCGGTTAGCCAAAGATTATAGTCCCATTTTTGCCGAGAAATATGCCAGAGGAATAAACATTATTGATTGGAGAAAAGGGACGAGGACGGTCAGCAAAGCTGTTGAAGATAAAGCAATGTTGGCACAGAAAGAACGTTTTATCCGAGAATTGGGTTTAAACTACCTGACTCCCAGTGATATCGAAGATATTCAAGTGACACCGCATTTTATGGTTATTTGGGTAAGCCGTGAGGTATACGATCACGCTAAACAAGCAGACCAACAAATACGCGGAATGACACCAGAGAATATTTCGTGGCGATTGGGTTATTACCCGAGTTCTGAGTATGGTGAGGAGTCAGCTTTAGAGAACGATTCAATGGCCATGATTTTAAATCTAACAACACTCGGCAAATATTTTGAAGGCGATCCAACAGCCCTCTTGGGCGAATTAAATCAAAAGCTCGGCGGTGCGCCGAGGCAAATTGATCCGGTAATTATTCTAAAAGACAAAGAAGGCCTGCATTTTATATCCGTTGTGACTACGCTTACTAAGCAGATGAGTATTGTGCGGACGATTCATCCGGATGACATTGATGAGTTGCCTTTTATCTTTCCCAATTGGAAAAGAAAGGCAGTACCCGTAACACCAGGAAATGAAAACGTCCGCCTGCTTGCTGCTCAAGCATCAGCCCCGGACCACGCGATGCTGGGGAAAGTTCAACAGGCTTTGGCAGAAATGAAAAAAGAGTATGGCAGAGTGGAACATTTGGAATTGCTGGCGCTTATAGAGGAAACGCTCGAGTTGAAAGAAGGAGAGATGGCTCGCTTTAGTGGGCAAGACGAAAGCCTTTGGAACACATTTTCAAGGAAGGTGGAGGTTGGTTTTGGTATTCCTGAGTTAAGGGCAACGGTGGGGTTATTAGATTTTATTAAAGGCGAACTTCTAAAATATGATTATGCGCAACGCCCGCTGACAGAAAAAGGCCAGTCGAATCCACCAGCCTTACAACGAAAAAAAGAAGGCGCGTTGGATAAAGACAATGCGATGGTAGGTGAGCGCGTTGTTAAAGCCGATGATGCTTTAACTCAAGAAATACTAGGCCATATTGCTGATCGGGTTTTATGGTTGTCGACAAACATGATTGATGAAGCCAATCGCGATAAAAATCAAATAAAGGTCGGCGGGCATGAAGCTGCAGCTGCTTCTTCTCTGCATATTATGCTGGCGCTGGAACTCATGAACATGCGCGGTGAAGATCACGTGGCGCATAAGCCGCATGCCTCACCGGTTTACCATGCGATCCAATATTTATTGGGTAATCTACCGCAGGAGTCGTTAAAACTTCTGCGTGAGAATCTTGCTGATGATGGTACACCGGGATTGCATTCTTATCCGGGCATGGCTGATATCGACGGCGTAACAATTCCGACGGGATCAGTAGGCATCGGCCCGGCGGTCACGATTTCATTGGCGTTACAGCATAAATGGCTTAAAGACCATGGCTACAAAGTTCCTGATTCCCATTATTTTGCCGTCGTTGGCGATGCGGAATTTGATGAAGGGAATCTTAAAGAGATCCTCCCGTTAGTTAAGCAGTTCAATTTGACTAACGTTACGCATATTATCGACTACAATCGCCAATCGTTAGATGGTAATACAGATGCCGGGCAGAGAGATGTTTTAAAACAAACGTACCAAGCTGCGGGCTGGAAGGTTGTTGAACTAAAATGGGGGCACAAGATCGAAAAAGTTTTTGATAAAGGAAATGAGGGCTTACGTTTTCGTTACACGATGGAGGCCCTTTGGCACAGCGATTATCAAGGATTAATCGCGGATAAAAAGAATGTCCGTGCCAAGGTTCTCGCGCGCGATGCGCATTTGGAAGAATTTTTAAGCGCTTACACGGATGATGAACTTTTTGCTTTAGTGACCGATTTAGGCGGCCATGATGTCGTGAAACTGACAAAAGCTTTAGAAGAGGCCCGTACGGCGGGGCAGGCCACAGTCATTGTTGCCGAAACCATTAAAGGCTGGGGGATTGCGCCGTTAATCGGCAAACCGGACAACCATTCAAAATTATTAAAGCCTGATCAAATGGAAGAATTGCGGACAAAGTTGATTGCCAAAGATTCTGCGTATTCGAAATTTCCAGCCAATTCTCTCGAGGGAGATTTTCTGGCAAATGTTGAAAAACGGAAAGAAAGGGAAATGCAGGCATACAAAGAAAAGATGCTTCGGCAATCTCAGGATCAAGAGGCAAAACTTTCTCTCTCTAGGATCACTGCCAACATTCCCGCGCTGATGAAACAAATTTCAACTCAAGAGTATCTTGGTTCGCTTGTCGGCCGGTTAAAAGATATTGCTCAAGAAAGCAGAGAAGAATTGAATCCAGAAGATGCGGCTTTAAAAGAAGTGGCCGATCATTTGGTCACGATCTCCCCGGATGTCGGGACATCGACCGGTATTATGCGTAAAGGCGAAGTTCCATATGGTACGGATAATAAGGAAGGCAAGCATCTGCGTTTCGGCATCGCTGAGGCAACGGCTATCACTCAAGCCATGGTGATGGGCAAGTCCCAGGATTTTACCGGAGTACGTCTTTTCCCGGTAGTGAGTATCTATGATATGTTCCTGTTCCGTCGCGCATTGGATCAATTATTTTATGGCCAATACTGGAATTCACATTTTATTGCCGTCGGCACGCCATCGGGATCAACCCTTTCTCCCGAAGGCGCACAGCATCAATCGATACTGGCACCCGTAATTAGTGAGGCCATGCCGAACACGATCACCTGGGAACCGGCATTTGGCATTGAACTCGAATATATTCTCGCGGATGCATTAAAGCGTATGGCCAACGGTAATGATAAAGATCGCAATCTGGTTTATTTAAGGTTGTCCACGTTGCCAATTCTCAGAGCGGAACTTTTAAACCGCCTGAAAACACAAAGGCTTTATCAAGGATTTAGCGATGAGGAAATCTTAGGCGCGTGGGGTAAAGATGTTTTAAAGGGCGGTTATCGTTTAGTTGATTATAGCGCTGAGAAAGGTTACGACCCGGGGAAAAATGTTGTCAACATTGTCTCTGCCGGAACAATGGTTCAGGAAGCATTGGCTGCCTCAGATGGTTTAAAGCAGCAAGGCATTTATGCCAATGTGATTGTGGTTTTAAGCGTGGATTTAATCAAAGGTAACTTAGCGGAAAAAGATAATTATGGGCAATTAAAGAAATTAATTCCTGAAGACGAACGTGCGGCCACGCCGGTTGTCACTGTTGCCGACGCGGCGCCGATGTATTTGCGCGGGCTAGGCGATATTTTACGTCTGGGCGGTGGCGTGAAGAATCTCGGCTTAAAGAAAAATGGCGTCTCGACGCGTGATGTTCAAAAGATTTATCGTTTTCACGGCATTCATCATTTCGACATTCAAAATGCTGCCCGAGCCTTACTGGCGCGACAAGGTGAACCTAAAGAACGTCCAGCGATGGCAGCGAGTACGTTAGAAACAATCGCTCAACAGGCTGCAGCCTATATTCGGGAAAATCTTTATGCCAATGATCTTCGAGGAGATAACCCAGCCACCTTTGTCGCGCAAGAGCAGGATAGAATTGCTGACGGCATTGCCGCAGTTATCCGTAATTTTAAAGGCCCTGCCTCCCAATTAGGCGATTATATTTATCAAGGAATGGTCCGCACCGCTGGCGTTGAACCGTTTCCTTTCATCAACGATGCACCGGAAATAATTCAACCCGTGGCTGCGGTTTTAAAAGACTTGATTCAAAATAAGCTCGATCAAGCGATGTTGTCGCAGTCGTCTTTTGATTTTCAATCTTTAACACCGGAAAAATTGAGTCAGATGGCGCAAGCGGCCAAAGAAAAGTTAGACGCTAAAATAGCGAAAATTGTTCGCCTTCCCGCAAAAGCGAGGACATTTGAGAATACGGTTGTTGCTTTTGAAAATGCCACGTCAGAATTTTTAGAGCCACAAGGGTTGGCGCAAATACTTGCCGACGCCGCGCCGCGCAAAGCCATGCGCGATTTGGCCAGAAACATTAGCGTCGATGGAGATAAAGTTTTAGCGGAATTGTATTCTAACAAAGATATTTATGCGGCGATAAATCAGTATGTTCAAAAAGGCGAGCGTTTGCAAGGCGAAGACCAGAAGCTTCTTGAAAGAATATTAAAGTTTTTTCAAGACAATGGAGTTGATTTACCGGATGAAAAGCGTTTAAGGATTAAAGCGATTCATAATAGGCTCTCCGAATTAGAGCAGATAACCGAGGAGAATGACGCCGAATATAAAGATGGAATAGAAGTAAGTAAGGAAGAGTTAAAAGGATTCCCGGAAGATGATATTGAGAATTTAGAAAAGACACCCGACGGAAAATATTTTATTTCAGTGAATGGCCCTGAGATGGATCAGTTTATGGAAATGGCCGAGAATGATGAGTTGCGGCGGCAGCTTGAATTTAAAGGTGGCACGCAAATACCTGAAAACATACCTCTGTTAAAAGAGGAATTAAGATTGCGCGATGAAATGGCCAAAATTTTGGGTTATGAAAATTATCCGCAGTTTGTTCTTAAAGACCGCATGGCTAAGAATCCACAAACGGTCATGAGTTTTCTGGAGCGCTTAAAGGCTCGTTTAAAGCCCATAGTCGATGTGGACAAACAGAAACTTCTCGAGCGTAAGCGTCAAGACCATCCCGACGCACAACGCGTGGAAAATTGGCAGGAGGCTTATTACAACAATAAATTAGAGAAAGAACTTTTTAATTTTGACCCAGAGGAAGCCAGGCAATACTTCCCCGTTGAGAATGTTGTCCAGGGAACACTAGAGATTTATCAGGATTTATTTGGATTAAATTTTAGCGAAATTAAAAACAGCAATGCCTGGCACAAGGACGTGCGCCTGTTTGAAGTAAAAGACAAACAGACGGGCAAAGCCCTGGGTCAGTTTTATCTTGATCTTTTCCCGCGCCAAGGAAAGTATGACTATTTTATGACGAATACTATCGCCAGCAGGCGTAAGCTCGCCGACGGCACGTATACACTTCCCGTTATTGCTCTCTTGGCCAACTTTCCCAAGCCGACAAGCCGAAAGCCGGCATTACTTTATCAGAATGATATTGAATTGTTTTTCCATGAATTCGGCCATGTGATGCAGGGAATTCTTCCGCAAATTAAATATTCTACCAGTTCTGATTCTCACGTGGCTTGGGATTTCGTCGAGGTTTTATCGATACTTTCTGAAAATTTTGCTTGGGAACCGGAAGTCTTAACGCGGTTATCCGGCCACTACCAGGATTCATCCCGGAAGATTCCCGCGGATTTACTGCGCAAGGTAATTTCTGCCCGGCGATTTAACATGGCTTCAGGTTATTTATGGCAGGTAGGCAATGCCCTGGTGGATATGAAATATCATTTGGAGGTTCCGGAGGATACAACCACAGCCTATCATCAAATTTTTTCGGAATTGGGAATGCCGCCGACTCCCGGGACATTCGAGGAAGCGGATTTTCTTCATATTATGTCGCGCGATTATGCCGTCGGCATGTACGGTTATCCGTGGGCGGGATCGCTTGCCCGGGATGTTTTTGCGCGGCTTCAAAAGGAAGGACTTTTTAACCCGGCAGTCGGCATGGATTTACGAAAGAAAATCTTTGAGCGCGCGGCGACGATGGATGAAGAAGAGCAATTAAAAGATTTCTTAGGCCGTGCGCCAAATGATGAGGCATTCTTAAAATTTCTTGGTGTTGATCAGCCTGATGCGGCGATGCTGGCCCAAGGCCCAGTGAAAGTAGGGATTAACGGTGGTGCCGGCGATATTGGTGTAAAATTGATCCTCGCGTCCATTGAGAGCCCGTATGATTTTCAAATCGTCGCGTTAAATGACCTGGCTTTTAATCTCAAGGCTCAAGGATTGGAAGGTTTGAATGATTTTAAGGAAAAGCTTAAAAAAGTTTTTAATGCCTCAGCCATGACGCAGCTCCATGATGCGCCGATTCGTTTTGAAAAAGATGCCGATGGGCGTTTTTGGCTTATTCTTCCGGTGGGAGTTGCTTCCAGTGAAGAACAACGCATCCGTTTAACCGATGAGCGCGAGTCGCAAAATTTTCCGTGGGCGCAGGAGAACGTGCATCTTGTTTATGACGCGACCGGAGCCTTTTTAAATCGGGCGCAGGAACATATCGATGCCGGAGCCAAAGAAGTGGTCATTACCGCGCCGGCGTTAGAAGGGGAGATTCAGCATTATGTTCCTGGCGTCAATACCGAAGTGATGGATCCGCAAAAAGATATTTGCAGCGGAACTTCCTGCACGGTTGGATCGATTGCACCGCCGCTTAAGGTTTTAAATGATGCCTTTGGCATTGAAAGTTATATTGTGAATACCGATCTTGCCTACACTAAAACGACAGTTGCCAACGCTCAGAAAAAAGGCCTAGCCACCGGCGAGCATATCATTACCGCTCCTTACGATAGTGCGGGAGTTGCGTTGGGAAGAGTCATTCCTGAATTAGCCGGAAAAGGTGCGGTGAGTATTAGCACTGTGCCAACCATTTCCGGCAGCTTGTCAAATATTTCGATCATCTTTAAACGTGATGTAACCGCTGCCGAAATTAATGCTGTATTAGAGAAGGCAGCAAATGGTCCATTAAAAGGAATTATGGCCTTTTATCCGGTTCAACCCGAAGGCCGCCCTTCGGGCGATCTTTCTTCAGCGGATATTGTGAATCGGCCGGAATCGTCGATCATTCAAGCCAATGCCACCAAAGTTGTGGGCGCACGGCATGCTATTATAAAATCCTGGTACGCTAATGAGTTTGGTTTTTCCACGCGGATGGTGGATTTAGGCGCCCAGGTTGCTTTAGCCCCGCTTAAGGAAAAGCCTGCCGATCGCTATATGAGAGAAGTCCCAACGGCGGTTAAAGAATATTTACAAATAAATAAAGGGCCTTTGGCAAATTTCAATCAAAATTCTTTTGTTAGTAATCAAAAAGACGAAATCACCAGGGCTTTAAAGCAATATTTGTTGTCTAATCGTGGTATCAATGCGGAATTCCAATTGATTAGTCTTGATGGTCTATTTTTTGGGACAGAGAACAAGCTTTCTGTAGTAATAGATAAAGGAATTTATACGTTTACATTTACTCTTAATAAAAATACGACTGTGGCTGAGCTTAGAAATAGATTGCAAAGAGATTTTGGCAATTTATTTGCCGGCGAGACGGACATGGCATTGTTGGCAAGCAGCTTGCCCATGAGTCAGTTTAGTATTAAAGAATTTGGCCAGTATGAAAATCGAGTCAGCAAAGCATTAAGGAGTATTGGTAAGGCAGGTTTCTTAAAGAAGGACTTTACATTTACATTCGAGTTTGCCGACGGCCTTAAATGGGACGATATGTTAGTTCAAGGAGAGGACGGCCGTAATTATATCCATCTGCATTTGGATCCTAATTTGCCTGGTTTTGATCAACGAAAGCGGGTTGAATTAACATTTATTTTTGAATTGAAACGGACTCCCTCAGGGAAGATAAGGCTAAGAAATCCCATGGTCGAATTTGCCGGGTATGGTTTCCCGGTCATTGGTTACATACCGTTGGTCAAACTCATTAAAGATAAAAAGATTCCGCCATCCATACGGGGCATTATCCTTAAAATGGCCCAGGAAAAGTTCAATCTTTATTATGATTTGAACAAAAATTTCAGCCGCCGGGTCAATTCCCGCAACTTAAAGAGTGTTCTGGCCCGTGCCGTTAATCTTGGCTTTGCGGCCGATCTTTTTACGATCGCCAGAAAAGATAAAATAGATAAGCAAGGTAATTACCGTCCGGATTTTAAGTTTCGAAATAAAACCGATATCATCTACCGCTCCGAAACCCTGTCAGGTGCTGACCGTGCCTTCTTCAGGGATTCCGCGATGCTGGTTAATTTGGAAACGGGAGTTCATGAAGTTCATATTGCCCAGCGTTCGCCCGAGATGATGAAAAGTGAGTATGAAAACGCCGGAATTAACGTGGTTAGCTCAATGGGTGCAGAAGATAAGCGTCAATTAAGGATTGAGGTGAATCCGCCGATTTATTTGGATATCGCCTTTAATCGGAGAGAATCAAAAATTAGAGGAGCAAGAATACATATAGAGGAAGACAAAAGTACGGGGCTGCGTCCGGAGGATATTGATCTTTATTCTCTCTTAGTTAAAGATGATAACGAGCTTACCGAAGGTGCCTATTTTCTGGAAACGGTTTATTCCAAGCGCAAGAACAAAATTTACATCATTATTCATGATCAATATGAACAGCAATATAAAGAAGCTCTGGCGGCAAAATTGCCAGAAGCTTTAAAAGATCTGGTCGAGGTTATTAATGAGAAGGAAGCTTTGAAACGTAGAGTGCTTGAAGAAGGTTGGCCGGAATTTGAAGAGTTGGCGTTGAGTTTTGTGAAAGTTGAAGACCAGGCGATGCTCGGGCGCATTAAGCTGCCAGAGGCTGAGTATGTGCCGGGATACCGGGCGTTTATTTTAAAATATTTGGCGCAAGGCGAAGAAGGACGGGCCAAGATTGTCGATACGATTTTCGGTAACCGCGAATTACTATTAATTGAGAATGAAGAGATCCGTCAATTTGTCCGGCAGGCCTTGATTGCGGCGCCGAATTATTTTTGGAAGATACCGGCTTCTTTAACCGGGCAATATCATCCGCAAGATACATTTGTATACGGAGGAGAAATACTGCACGTACAGAGAGTTGTTAAAGCTGTTCAACAGTCTATTGAACGCGAAGGAATTACCGACCATAAGATTAAAGATGAATTACTGGCCGCAGCACTCATCCATGATATTACGAAGTATAGTATGCATAACGAACTGCCGATCAGCTCCTATCAAAGGAGCATTAATCTTTATAAACATGGCCGGTTGGTGCGTGAACTTTTAGAAAATGAAGATAACCGGGCACGTTTTAGTTCTTATTCCCAACAGGATTGGTACAATGAAATTTTAGAGATCGTGCGGACAAGTTATGGTGACTTTGCCCCTGCCCCAGAAGACCGCCCGCAGACTGATTTGCAGCAAATCCTCGCTGATGCTAAATATTTTGCCTCCCATCCAGAAAATGTTATTCAAGTTGCTCCGCCATTGGTTGAACCGGTAAAAGAAGATGAATATGATCTGGATTCTTTTTACCGCAAGAGGCATCTGGTCAGGCTGGAAACAGGTTCGCTGCGTGCTGCCTTACAGCGCCTAATACCAGGCGTTTATATTTGGAATTCCTATGAGGGGGACAGGCAATATTTGGAGTTTCTAAATAAGGTTTACGAATACGATATTCTTCATGAACAAGGATTGCTTGTTGAAGAGAATCCGTTGGCAACATTACAGTCTTTGTTTGAAGAAGTTAAATCACAAGTAAGTTCACTCCCAGATACATTAAAACAGGAAATGGGCGTTCAGATCCAAAGTTGGGAAGGTGTTTCAGAATTAGCGCAAAAATTTATTCCGGCCATGACTAATGCGGCGTTGAGTGCGGGTTTTGTCGATTTTCTTTATGATGAAGTTGAAGGCCGCATTGTGATGCATATCGATTCCAATCATGCCCGGTCACGTTATGGCTATAAATTAGGTAAACTTTTATCGACGGAGTATATATTTCCCCTGGCCATACGTGAATTACAAAAGAAAGTTCAGGAAGTCCTCCCCTATGGTGTGCCGTTAGAAATTATGGATGAGCCGTTTGGTTTTAGAAAACATATTTTGGATATGGTGGATAACGGCGATTTGGGTGATTTGACTGATCCTCATGTTCATCATGCCGTGGGCGTAGAAAAAGATTTTTCCTGGGATTTCGTCATCGGCACAGCCAGTGAGGCCAATGATTTTTACAGCAAACTGCGTTATGGTTTAAATCCGGAAGAGGCTCCCGCCGGAACAGCGGTTGTTCCTTTTAATTGGGATTATTTCAAGGTTGACCAGAAATATGTCGATATGTTGCCGCTGGTAAAAAATGTCCGCCGCATCAGGCACGACATTGTTGAAAGAATAGGTGTTCCTTATAGTATGAGTGATCAGGTTTTAACAGATGCCCTTGAGAGCACCGATAAAGCTACGCAAAGATTGGCGGAAGAATATTTTAGTTTGAAACAGACATTTTTTAATCACTTGCTGGGCCATACGCATGTTGGTGAAATGGCTGACATCCGTTTTGAAGATTATATCGATTATGACTACCTTAATTATTACGCCTTGATGTTCAGAAAATTTACCGATGGCACGCCTGTTTCCCGAAGAGATTACGCGAAGATCATGGGAATTTATACCAAACGGATCATTGAGATGAAACAGCGCGCCGGTGAAAAGTATATCGAGTTTCGCGTGTCAGTAGCCACTGATAAGGAAGAAATGGCGATGATGCTTGATGAGATGATTAAAGTCGTGCAGGAAGCTCAGCAGCGTGACCCTAAATTGCATGTTGGTTTTTCTTTTGGGATCAAACGCGGCGGGTTAAGCGATTTGCCCGAAAAAATGCAGATCATCATCGACACGTTAAAAGAGCATCCACAATTTTATCAGTACGCGCACGGGTGGGATGCTTTTTCTCCGGAAGAAGGATTCTCGCCGAGTAATTTTAGGCACATCGTTGAGCAGCAAATCGCGCAAGGAATGCCACTTGATACGACCTATCATGTGGCGGAGAGTTTTGATCAATATAAAGGCCGCGGGCATGACATTGTCACAGCGATTCGTTATGCCGATGATCTGATACAGTTGATCACGCCGCTTGTTGATGAACACGGGCGCATGGCAAGCTTCGGCCATATCCTTGCCGTAACGAGTTCTCTTTTGCGCGACCGTATTGATGTCTATTTACGCCACGATAAAGAAAGGATCAACCGGTCGGAATTGGAAAAAACTCTTGCGTGGCTTAAAGCATTGCCGGCGCGAGATGACCATTTGCGCGCGGCTCTTGATATGGAACGTATTGAGAGAAAAATAAATGCGATCCTTTCTTCCGTGCAGGGCCAAGAAGGCGACCCGTTGATTATTTTAGAAGAGCCGCTGCTTACGTTAGATGAAAGGCAGGCCATTGCCGCTTTTGTTTTTAAACAAGTCATCGCCAAGGGCATTTTTATTGAATACCCGTCTTTTAAAATCGATGCGATTGCCGAGTTGATACTTTATCTCGACCAGTTACCGGAAAACGACCCGCTCAAGCCTTTACTCAATCAGATCGTCGTGATGACGGATATAGGCGGGCAAGGAGGCGTGCCGTATATTAAAAATATTTTAGCCGAAGTCGGCAATGAGCTCACTCGGGGAGGAGAAATGCAGCAGCACCGCATGTCCGATGATAAGGCGATTGGGTATTTAAAGAAACTTGCCGAAAACGGCCGCCGGCGGGCAGAAGCGTTTACCAGGAGTCAGGGGCAAGGAACTAAAGACCAAGCGATGTTGGGCGATAATATTACTCTTCGGAGCATGACTTATGATCAAAAAGGCAAGGTCATAAATCATTTGCATTACCGCCGGACGGCAATATGGACAAAGAATAGCGTATCGCGGGTAATCTATCTCGATGATAAGTATGATACTGTTTTAGAAATTGTTTATGACACGGCAGGGCTAAATATTGTGGCGGTGCGCATAAAAGAAGAAGAAAAAAATATCCCGTTGACCAGCCCCGAAGCCCCAGTCATTGATTTTGTTTTAGGGAAAAAGTCCGGGAATAACAAAGCGATTCTTTCATTGGTTGTTGAAGATGAAGATGTCGAGAAACTTCGAGAGCACCTTTCTACCAAGAATCTCTACTTGGATGTCGAAGTTGTTGGGCGTAAAGAGGCTATCAGGCGTTTTAGTGATGAAAATTACAGTGATTTTGCTACGCAATTAGCCTATGAATTAAGTTATTCCCAAGACAGGGCGATGCTGGGCGGTAAGACAGGAGATTTGCAAATGGCGGTTGAAGAAATTCAGGGAGTATTGGCAAAAAAGAATGACGATAAACCGTATTTAATTTTTGTCGCTGGTGGATCGGCCTCGGGGAAAACATCTCAAGTCTCACAAAAATTGGCGGAGAAATTTGATGCCCAAATTCTATCGATGGATGACTATTACCGAGGCTTGACGTTTATGCGTAAACAGGGAATTGATAATTTTGATGTGCCCGATGTATTTGATTGGGAACTTTTGAGCGAGCATCTCAAACAATTAAAAGCGGGCCATACAATTTGGAAGCCAAAATATTCTTTTAAGACCGGAGAACGGGAAGGCGGAGAATCGTTTGTTCCCGGCAAGGTTATTATTGTCGAAGGATTATATCCGTTAGATAACCGTATCGCAGAATTCGGTGATTACCGTATTTTTATCAAAGTCGGCCGCTTAGGGCAATTATTGCGCCGTTTAAATAGAGATGTCATTCAAGGCCGTACGGGCCAGGACTTCCATCAGGCCTTAAAACAATATTTCGCACAAGTTGTTCCCGCTCAAGCCAATTTTATCGACGGGACAGCCGCTAATGCCCATTTGATTATTGATAATGATTACAAGGCCCGTGAAGAGGCGCCGGAGTTAAGCAGTTTTGAAGTCCAAGCTAAAGTTAAGGTAGACAATTTTGAAGGGTTAAGATTAGAAGAACTTGGCGCGCAAAAGATTGGGTTTACCGAACAGGAAGATACGTATTATGAGCCTAAAGATCGTTTCTTGGCAGAGACCGGCGAATCGTTACGTATCCGTAAAGAAGGCGGCCAATTAACCGCAACCTATAAAGGCCCGTTGACCCAATCAGATTTACGGCACCGCCCGAAAATAGATTTTCCGTTGGATCAGGATTTACTTCCCTTAATGCAGAATGATTATGAAGCGAAATTTAAGGTTGCCAAGAAACGGACGATTTACCGTAAGGGGAACTTGCTCATCAATCTGGATGAAGTCGAAGGCCTGGGGAAATTCATTGAAATTGCCGCGCCGAGCGCCCAAGAGACAAATGAAGCAAAAACTTTGTTCCAGCGCCTGGGTTTTTCAGAAGATAAGATTCTATCTGAAACGTATGAACAGTTGGCAGTTAAGGAAAAAGACAAAGCCATGCTTGCGGAGCTCGGGGCACGATTAATCAGAGATACGGAACATCCGAAAACGGATGCGGAATTAAAAGAATTTGAATTAAGTAACGGCGAACATGTGGTGATCGAAGAATTTCATAATCGGATTTTCCTGGATGAAAGTAACGCTTCTTTTACTAAAAACACATTTTTATTCCTTGTTCGTTATGCTGAGCGTATGGGCAAAATATTTCTTTCCAACTATCTTGACGGCAGCATTTCTAAAGAAGAAAAGAGCATGTGGGAAGATTTGTCAGCAGCTCATTTGGCTTACAAAAAAGAGGATGAGGGGCAGTATTTTGCTTATCTTGATGGAAGAAATTTTAAGGTGAGAATCAATCCTCGAGAAAATTTAGAGTCTCTCGGCAAAGAATTAAGCGGACTTCGCCTAAAAGATGAAGAAGGAACTTCCGCAGAAGCATTTATCCGTTTTGAAAAAAATCCGGAGCCGGTGTCACATATTGTTTTAGGCTCGGGAGGAAGATATTATTTGCATTTACACTTGGCCGTCGGGCCGGAAGTCCGTGATGAGCGCAATGGCCTGCTTTTTGAAATCGTTACTGAAGGGGGTAAGATTATTGGGTTAAGAAATCCATTAATTGAGCGACGGGAAGTTTTAGGGCAATTTGTGAAAGCCGAAGAACTGGTTAAAGAAAAATTTTTGGATGAAACAAGGTTGGAACATGTTATTCAATTGGCCCAAGATTATATTTTGAATCATCAAGCGAAGGGAGATTTGGAAAATTTTATTTCTAACTCTCGTCCCAAGCTCGAATATGCCCTGGTTCAATCGGTGTCGCCGGCGGGCGTCGAGGGTTTATTTTTTGAGATGATGGAGTTTGACTTTACTTTACCAAGGTTCATGAATCCCGGGCTGGGATCCTCTGACGTTATTTCTCAAGAGGGCTTTGTTATACAGCAGAAGACTGGGCTTAATTTTGACTGGGCGCCCGGTGTCTATGCGCAATTGCAACAATGGAGTCGCCAGGCTGCTGAACCGCCCGGTGGGATTGACCTTAACCCGGCGCAGATGAAACTGGAAACAAAAGGAAGCGACGTTCCCTTTAATCTTCCGGCTGAAATGAGCCCGGCTGATTTAGAAAATCTGCCGAATATCCGCGGCTTTGTTCCGGTTATCCACCAGATTATTCCCATCCACAACCTTCCGTTGCTTTTGGGCGAGAAAAAAGAATCACCTTCTCCACAACTGAGCCTTAAATAAAAAGATAGTTGACCTTTTCTTCAAAGAAATTACAATAAAAAATAATTTTGTAACACGTGACAAGCGACAGGAGACACGTTCTTTGTCGCGTGTTACGTGTAGCGTGTCACTCATTTAAACAATGAATTTACAAAAAGATTCTTACGCCTTCACCCAGTTTATTTTTACCCGCCTACTGGGCGTCATTTACCTGATTGCTTTTATTTCCCTTTGGGTCCAAATCCAGGGATTAGTTGGTAGCCACGGAATCCTCCCCGTAGCCGAATTCCTGACGGCGATTAAACAAAATTACGGCATTGAACGTTTGTGGATATTGCCGACGGTATTTTGGTTTAATGCCAGTGATATTTCCCTTCATGTTGTTTGCGCATTAGGTGTTATTTTTTCTTTATTTGTCATGGCCGGGATTCTGCCGGCGTGGTCATTGTTTATTTTATGGGCGTTGTATTTATCCATTTTAACCATCGGCCGGGATTTTTTAAGTTTCCAGTGGGATATCCTTTTGCTCGAGGTTGGATTGCTGGCGGTATTTTTTGCGCCATGGAAAATATTCAGTTTTAGGCCGACGGATGAGAAGCCGTCGTGGCTGGCTTTATGGCTGCTGCGGATTGTTCTTTTTAAATTGATGTTTCAATCGGGATTGGTCAAACTTTTAAGTCATGATCTGGCTTGGATAAACCTTACGGCTTTGACTTATCATTATTTTACTCAGCCGATCCCGAACCCTTTGAGCTGGTCGGTGCACCATTGGCCGTTGTGGGCGCACAAAGTTTCCTGCGGGATTATGTTTTTTGTTGAACTGTTTGTCCCGTTTTTAATTTTTTGCGGCCGGTGGGGGCGCCTGACGGCAGCCGTCTGTATCAGCAGTTTGATGGTGGTTGTTATTTTTACGGGTAATTATTGTTTTTTTAACCTTTTAACAATTCTTTTATGTTTATTGCTGCTAGATGATAATATCGTTTCGCGATTCATTCCGGTAAAATTTAAAGAAATCGATGTAGGGGCGACCGGCCGGTCGCCCCTACCAGAGATAAAAACATGGTGCCATCGCCTTTTTCTTGGTATGCTTTCCTGCGCCATAATTTTTGTAACTTTTATCCATTGGGGCCGTTTAATATTTAGAATACACAATTTGCCCCAGCCTGTTTTACAGGCGGCAAGAACGATAGGTTCTTTTGCTTCGATTAACAGTTATGGGCTTTTTGCGGTGATGACCAAAACGCGGCCGGAAATCATTATTGAAGGCAGTAACGACGGCTGGAATTGGCAGGAATATGAATTTAAATATAAGGTGGGCGATTTGAAACGCAGGCCGCCGCAGGTGGCGCCGCACCAGCCGCGCTTGGATTGGCAGATGTGGTTTGCCGCGTTAACGCCCAATTGCCAATATGACCGCTGGTTTGTGATGTTTGAACAAAAACTTTTGGAAGGTTCTGGCCCTGTCCTTAAGTTATTAGAGAAAAATCCTTTTCCTGATCAACCGCCGCGGTATATCCGCGCGACAAAATATCTTTATGAATTTACTGATGTTAAAACGAAAAACGAAACCGGAGCATGGTGGCAGAGACAGTACGATAGCCCGTATTGTCCGCCGATAAGTTTAGGCTCACGATAAAAAGGAGAAGCTCATATGAGAAATAAACTGACAAGTTTTGCCGTAGCCATTTTTATTTTTTGCGTAGCGCCAAGTTTTGCTGACAATGTGGCAAAGAGTACCATAGACGACCAGAAAAGCGTTGAGGTTACGGTGTATAACAGCAATTTGGGTTTGGTTAAAGATGTGCGCAAGATTAAATTGTCATCGGGCTCAGGAGAGTTACGTTTTATGGATGTCGCCGCGTATATTATGCCCGAAACCGTGCACATTAAGGAAGTTGACGGTAAAGGCAAGTTCATGGTTCTGGAGCAGAATTACGAATATGACCTCATGAATCCAGCAAAACTTATGGATAAATTTGTCGGCAAGAGCATTAAACTCGAAAATTATAATTATTATACCGACCGCAAAGATATTGTGGAGGCCGAGCTTTTGAGTAACAACGACAATCAGCCGATTTATAAGATTGGCAATGAAATCCATCTGCACAATACTGGGGCGCCGATTTTGCCGGAGATTCCGGAGAATTTGATCGCCAAACCGACCTTGACGTGGATGTATGACCACGGTGAAAGTGCCAATACCGTCGAGGTCTCGTATCTGACTAATAATATTTCCTGGAAAGCGGATTATGTTTTTGTTTTAAATAAGGACGATGCCATGGGGGATCTTTCGGGTTGGGTGACGGTCGATAATCGCAGCGGTACGATCTATAAGGATGCAAAATTGAAATTAGTCGCCGGCGAAGTCAATCGCGCCCCGCAAGATAATTTTGCCAAGCGTGAGGTAATGAAAATGGCAGCAGCCGGACTTAGAATGGACGAGGAAAAGAAATTCGTTGAAAATAGCTTTTTTGAATACCATATTTATGATTTACAGCGGCCGACGACGCTCAAAGATAATCAGACCAAGCAAATTAGTCTCTTGGAAGCGGCTAATATAAAGACAAGAAAGGAGTTCTTGGTTTATGGAGTCATGTCGCAGTACAATTATGCTTTTCAGGGAGACATTCCTAAGCAGCCGGTGAACGTGAATATTGAATTTGAAAATAAGAAAGAAAATAATTTAGGGATGCCGCTTCCGGCGGGCGTGATCCGGCTTTATAAAGAAGACAATGGCGGTTCGTTGCAATTCATCGGCGAAGACCGGATCGAGCACACGCCGAAAGATGAAAAAGTTAAGGTCAAAGTCGGCGAGGCGTTTGATATTGTTGCCAAAATCAAACAAACAGATTATCGGGTGATCACCCCGCGTATTTATGAGAGTGAGTGGGAAATGACATTAAAGAATCATAAAGAAGAAGATGTCACCGTAGGCATTCTTGAACCTGTTGTCGGTGATTGGGAAGTGTTATCGAGCAGTCATCAGTATACAAAGGAAGATGCCTTCACGCTACGTTTTGATGTTCCGGTAAAGAAGGATGAAGAAGTAAAAGTAAAATATCGCATTCGGGTATCTTGGTAATAAAGTAAAAGTTGGTTGCGGGGAAAAATTTATTGACTTATAACAATACTATGCTGCCTAATTTAATAATTATCGGCGCGCAGAAATGCGGCACAACGAGCCTGCATTATTATCTTAAGCAGCACCCCGAAATTTTTATGACGGAAGTGAAAGAACTTAATTTTTTCAATGGGGAATTTAACTGGAAAAAAGGAAGGGCGTGGTACGAGGCCCAGTTTTCGGGGCAGGCTAAAATATATGGAGAATCTTCGCCGCATTATACAAATTTTCCGATGTTTACCGGTGTTCCCGCCAAAATGAACGCGCTTGTTCCCAATGCGAAATTGATTTATCTTGTGCGCGATCCGATTACCCGGATCGTCAGCCAATATTTGGATTATGTCAAAGGTTGCCATGAACCGCGGACAATAGAGGAAGCGTTAATAGATTTGCGTGATAATGAGTACTTAAACCGCAGCCAGTATTATTTTCAACTGGAACAGTTTCTTAAGTTTTATAAGCCGGAGCAAATATTGGTTCTGGAATCTGAAAGTCTTATGATAGATCGTGAACCCACTCTTAAGGAGATTTATCATTTTTTGGGTGTGGATGAATCTTTCAAGACCGAAAAAATTGCTGAGGAAAAGAATGTTAACGCCGAGAAATTAAAACGCCGCCGGCCTCGTCGTTGGGTACGTCGACTTTTGTCGGATCATCCGCTGTGGCGGGCGTTTAAGAATATGTTCCCATTAACCATACGCCAGCCGATCAGGAATTTCTTAATGCCGAAAGGTGAACCCGTAGAAAGGCCAAGCCTCTCAACCGCTACCGAGGAACGGCTCAAAGAAGCGTTACGGGATGATATGAAAAAATTGCGGGCGTTTACGGGAAAGAGTTTTAGCCAATGGCGAGTGTAAAAGAAAAACTCATTTTAGGAAGTGCCGGGCGTAAGCACGATGATGCTATTACATTGGATGTGGAAAAGGAAACTAACCCGGATGTGGTGCATGATTTGAATAAAACACCTCTTCCTTTCCCAGATAATCAATTTAAGGAAATCGTTTGCCACCATGTCCTTGAGCATCTTAATGAATTATCAGCAGTGATGAATGAACTGCACCGGATTTGCAAGCCGGACGGGACTATTTATATTGAGCTTCCGCATTATTCCTCATGGTTTGCCAATGCGCCCGAGCATAAGTTGCGGTTTGGCTATTTTAGCTTTGACGGTTACGTGGACGGTGCCCGGAGTTGGCGGAAAGAGAAGAAATTTAAGATCATAAAAAGAGAAGTTACCTTCCACCGGGCTCACCGAAGGTTTCTATTGCACAAGCTTTTCAATAAATACCCAATGGCTTATGAAAGATTCTGGACATATATTTTTCCCGCCGAGCATTTAAAATTTTGGCTGCAGCCGAATAAATAATGGACAAATAAATAAAGCGTATGATATAGTAGCCCACGTTAATTTTTTAACTCCCCGCATATTTTCTCTCACGATTTTCCCCAATAATTTAATTATAAGTAGGGGCACGGCATGCCGTACCCCTACGAGGTTATTGGCGGATGTCAACCAATCCCAGTTCTCCTCTTATCCCTATAAGCCGATGGCCTGTCGATGACCGGCCGCGCGAGAAACTTGCCCGTTACGGTGAACACCGCTTGAGCAATGCGGAGCTTTTGGCTATTTTGCTTCGTACTGGTATCAAGGGCGAATCTGCGTTGGATCTTGCCCGGCGGATTTTGGATAAATTTAAGACATTCCGTCAGATGAGCCATACGGATATCAGTCTTTGGCGTGAGTTTAAGGGGCTCGGCCCGGCTAAAATTGCCCAAATCAAAGCCGCCATTGAAATCGGCCGGCGGTTTCAGGAAGAAACCGTCAAACAAGAACGCCTTCCCATCGGCTCCTCCCAAGATGTTGTTTCTTTGTTTATGCCGCGGATGCGGGATTTAAAGAAAGAAATTGTTAAAGTCCTGTTATTAGATTCTCAAAACAGAGTTATCGACATCGTTGAAGTGGACGAAGGCACAGTAAATTATTGTCAGCCTATTATTCGGGAAATCTTTGAAAAGGCGCTGGCGCATTATGCGGCGGCGCTTATCTGCGTGCATAATCATCCTTCCGGCGAGGTTGACCCGAGCCCGGAGGACAAAATTTTTACCCGCAAATTATTTGAAGCCGGCCAAATCCTGCAGGTCAATGTGCTTGACCATATCATCATCGGCGATGGCCGCTATTACAGTTTTGCAGACGAGGGAGGGTTGAAATGAAACGTTTCCATCGCCGTTCGCTGCGGTTGAAAAATTATGATTATGCGCAATCAGGGGTATATTTTGTTACGACCTGTACGTATCATCGGCAATGTTTATTTGGTAACATCGTTAATGGGATAATGCATTTAAATGAATGTGGGGTAATCGTGCGCGATGAATGGTTGCGTTCGGCCAAAATACGGAATGAAATTGTATTGGATGAATTCATTGTCATGCCAAATCATTTTCATGGGATTGTTATTATTGAAAAATGTGATGTTAATTGTGCCGTAGGGGCGCACGGCCGTGCGCCCCTACATCGTTCACCGCGGTCGGTGGGTTCATTTCTGGCAGGGTTTAAATCCATTGTAACCAAACGCATTAACGAATTACGCCAAGCACCCGGCCAACCCGTTTGGCAACGCAATTATCATGACCGCGTCATCCGTAATGAATGCGAATTAAACCATATCCGAAATTACATTATAAATAATCCTATGTTGAATAATGGGTGGGATGTTTGATGGAGGGGTTGTTACGGTATTAAATCCTCTATTTTCTTTTTATAAATCTTCGCAATTTCCTTGAGTTGAATAACATCGATTCTGCGTTGGCCTGATTCTAATTTCGATATGTAGGATTGGGTGGTGCCCAGTTTTTGGGCGGCTTGGTTTTGGTCGAGGCCTGCCTCTTCGCGCGCCTTCTTTAACTTCTCCACCAGGACGCGCTGTTCCCTGGAATAAATTGCCTTTTTCATTGCTAAATCATATATGCCAATGTAGAATATGCCAAAATGGAATATTAGTTAAGCTTCAAGGGATATGGCTTTGGAGTTTAGCTTTTAATTAAAAAACATTTACTGGGAATGGAGAAATTATGAAAAAAATTTTGATAGTTTTAACCTTTATTGTGTTTACAAGTACGGGATGTTCGGTTTTTATGGCAATGTCTGGGAAAAAGGAACCCAATTTAGCAGTCTTAACGACTGGTCAGGATAGAGGGCTGGTTATATTAAATCTTGGAAATCCGGTTCAAACGTATGTGAAAGATGACATGACTGTAGATACTTATGAAGTTCAATTTGGGAATGAACCTTCAGGTGGTAGAGCCATAGCTCATGCGGCTATGGATGTCTTAACTTGGGGAGCATGGGAGATAGTTGGTACTCCTGTCGAAGGTATGCAAGGTAAGACGCAAACTATAACGGTTGAATATGATAAAAATAACAAACTGGTATCTGTGAATACAGTATCCGGGCATATTCAAAAAGAAAATAGTACAGAGAAGACATCTGATCAAAAAAGCGAAAAAGAGACAGTCTCTCAACCTACAACAAATTTTACACATAAATAGTCATAAATAATTTAGGACTTGGTTATGTTGTGCAACTTCAAATTTATTTGAACAAAAAATCTTGGATTTTATTGCTATTTCTAATGGCAATCGTCTTAACTGGCTGTGCCACGGTAGGAGCCGCAGCGGGAGGCTTCACTAGCTTATTAGGGTTGCTTATTAGTGGCACATTTAATGTAATTGGGAAGGCTTTGGAGATAGCGGGAAGTTTACCGAAACCCCCTCCAGGTGTTTTCTAGCGAACTCCCGGTTGTCTCCATTGTCCCAGAGTTTATTTCTTCATGCTCTGGGGGGATACCCGGTTGGCCTTAACTAAAAAAGGCCAGCCGGGTAAAATATAGGCATATCATTTATGAAGAAATTGAATTTAAGTTTACTTGTTTTTCCTTCCTCGGGCCGGCTATCTCTTCCTAATCTTACCCAACTTTTCGTTGCCATTTAGTGCATTTGCCCCTAAAATAAAAGTTCAAATTAAGAAAAGGAATTCGTATCCTATGTCGAGGGAAAATAATAAGAATTTATATGCTGTTATCTTAGCCGGCGGGGCAGGGACGAGGTTCTGGCCGCTTAGCCGAAAATCCAGGCCCAAACAGTTTCTGCCGATGATGGGCAAAGACTCTTTCCTTCAAGAGACCATCAAACGCTTCCGCGGGAAAGTTCCCGCAAAGAATATTTATATCGTCACCAACCAGGAATACAAAAGTGAAATTAAACGGCAGACAACCGGCTTAGGTATTCAGGGACGGAATGTTCTTCTCGAACCCCAAGGGAAAAATACTGCTCCAGCGATTTGTTGGGCTACGGCGCGGATCCATTCGCAAAATCCAGAGGCGATCGTTGCTGTTTTACCATCGGATCATTTGATTAAAAACAAAGGAAATTTTTTCAAGGCATTTAACGAAGCTGTCGGATTGGCGCAGAAGGATTGTTTGGTTACTTTCGGGATTGTCCCCACGCGGCCGGAAACGGGTTACGGTTATTTACAGACAACAGCGAGAAAGTTGGGAAATAAGACGGTGGCGGCTGTCAAACGGTTTACCGAAAAACCATCCTTAAAGAGAGCCAAAGAGTTTATCCGCCAGGATAATTATTTCTGGAACAGCGGGATGTTTGTTTTTAAATCGTCGGCTGTTTTGGCGGCATATAAAAAATATTTACCGCAAGTTTACCATTCACTCATCGGGCGTTCTTCCGGCGTGAATAAAATTTGGTCGCAGCTGCCGAGCATTTCGATTGATTACGGCATTATGGAAAAAGCAAAAAACGTCGTCGCGGTCAAAGCCAAAAATATCGGCTGGTCCGATGTCGGCAGCTGGGAAGCCCTCGGCGAAATATTGCCCAAAGATAAAGCGGGGAATATTTTAAGGGGGGATGCTGTGGTAACGGATTGCCGGGATGTTTTGGTTCATTCCCAAAAACGGTTTGTGGCGGCGGTCGGGTTATCCGGGGTGATTATTGTAGAAACGGCCGATGCCTTGCTTGTCTGCCGAAAAGACAAATCGCAGGCGGTTAAAGATATCGTGGCGCATCTTCAAAAAAAAGGCCGTACGGAGTGCTAGCGGATCAGCAATGGACTTAAAGCAAAATCCTCCCCAAAAAGTTCTTGTCATCAATATCTTCGGTATCGGCGATGTCCTTTTCACCACCCCGTTTATCAGCAATTTAAAAGCCAATTTCCCAAACGTTAAAGTCAGCTACCTTTGTAATCAGCGCAGCAAGCCCGTCCTGGAAAATTACCGTAAACTCGATAAAATTTTTGTTTATGAGCGGGATTATTTTTTGGCTACTTGGAAGAAATCCAAGCTGACTTTTTTTAAAGAAGGGAAAAAACTTTTTGACCTGATTAAACAGGAAAAATTTGATACGGTTTTTGATTTTTCGTTAAACAGCACGGTTGATATCGCGATGTGGCTTATCGGCATCAAACGCCGAATCGGGTTAAATTATCGAAATCGTAGCCGGTTACTGACAAAAAAATATTTATTGGAAGCATTTGAAAGTAAACATGTGGCCGAGTATTACTTGGATATTTTAAGGGATTTGGGGCTTAAAATACATACTCAAGCGCTTGAAATGGATATTGCCTTTAATGATGAAAAGTGGGCGGATGATTTTTTGAAAAGCGGTGGTTTCAGCACAAACAAACAGTTGATAGGTATTCTGCCGGGAGGTGGGGCCAGTTGGGGAAAAGAAGCGCGGTATAGACGCTGGGACCCGGAAAAATTCGGTAAATTACTCGACAAATTGATTGAAAAACCTAACACCCAGATTATACTATTTGGGGATAAAAAAGAGGCGGATTTATGCCAAAAGCTCCTCGAGCAGCGTGAAAAGCATATTATCGCGGCTTACGGCAAGACAACATTAAGCCAGCTTTCAGCTTTATTTAAGCGGTGCCGGTTGTTGGTACTCAATGACGGGGGCCCGCTGCATGTGGCGTCGGCATCTGGTACCAAAACGGTTTCAATTTTTGGCCCGGTTGATGATATCGTGTATGGCCCATATGGAGATTCAGCTAGCCATCGTGTGGTGAAAAAGAATTTCTTGTGCAGCCCTTGTTATCGCCGGTTTCGTATGACGGATTGTACGCATATCAGTTGCCTGGAGGCTGTCAGCGTCGATGATGTGTGGCAAACGGTAAAGGAAGCTTTAAATGAGTAATATGAATGTAAAATTTATTGATTTTAAACAGCAGTACACGACGGTCAAAAAAGAAGTCACCAAAGGCTTCGAAAAAGTCCTCGAGCAAGGTAATTTTATTTTAGGTGAAGAAGCGAAAGCTTTTGAGCGGGAGTTTGCCCGGTATTGCGATGTTGAGTACGGGATCGGCGTTAATTCGGGGACGGATGCTTTATATTTGGCGTTGGCGGCTTTGGATATCGATAGCGGGGATGAAGTCATTTTACCGACGTTTACTTTTATCGCGACGGCGTTGTGTGTTTCTTACACTGGCGCAAAACCTGTTTTTGTCGATATCGAAGATGAGACGTACAATATTGATCCCGCCAAACTGGAAGCGGCCATTACGGATAAAACAAAAGTAATTCTGCCGGTACATTTATACGGCCAGCCGGCGAATATGGATGAGATCCGCCGTATCGCGCAAAAGCGCGGCATTAAAATTGTGGAAGATGCTTGTCAGGCGCATGGGTCGACGTATAAAGGGAAAAAAGCCGGATCGCTCGGTGATGTGGCCTGTTTTAGTTTTTATCCGACGAAGAGTTTGGGGGCTTGCGGCGACGCCGGAATGATTGTCACTAATGATAAAACAGTTTATGAAAAAGTCCAGATGCTCCGGGATTATGGGCGCAAGGGCCGTTATGAGCACAAAATCAAAGGTTATAATTCGCGCTTAGATACTCTTCAGGCGGTTGTTTTGTCCGCCAAATTGAAACATCTTGATAAGTGGAACAAGATGCGCCAGGAAAATGCCCGGCATTATTGTGAAAAATTAAAAGGTGTTAAAAATATTGTTCTCCCTGTCCAGAAAAAAGACCGGACACATGTGTTTCAGACATTTGCGGTCAGGTTGCCAAATCGTGACCAAGTTCTTGAGAAGTTAAAGAAAAAAGGCATTGATGCGTTGATCCATTATCCAATTCCGTTGCACTTGCAGGAAGCCTATGCCGAGTTAAAGTATAAACAAGGTGATTTCCCTGTTTCGGAACGCGTATCCCATGAGATATTATCGTTGCCGATGTATCCGCATATGAAACGTAAAGAAATTGATTATGTTTGTGAAAGCTTAAAGGAAGCTCTTCGGTAAAATATGAGTAAAGCCCCTATCAGTGTCGTTGTTATAACCAAAAACGAAGAAGACAATATTGCTATGTGCCTGGGCAGTGTTTACGGCTGGGCGGATGAGATTGTTGTTGTCGATGATGAGAGTACGGATAAAACAATTGCTCTTGCTGAAAAGTATGCGGATAAAATATATCACCGCCGAATGGATAATGAAGGCAAGCACCGCAACTGGGCGTATGCCCAGGCAAAAAATGAATGGGTCTTAAGCCTTGATGCCGACGAGTATGCCAGCGAAGAACTTAAAGAAGAGATAACCGAGGCGTTAAAACAAAATACGTTTCAGGCGTATTCGATTCCTTTGAAAAACTATATTGGCACGTATTGGGTCCGGCACGGTGGCTGGTATCCGGCGGGGAAATTACGGATGTTTCAAAAGAGTAAATTTAAATACGAAGAAGTTGGCGTTCATCCACGGGTTTTTGTTACTGGCAAAACGGGCCATTTGACAAAAGATATTGTTCATAAAGGTTATCCTGATTTTGGGCATTTCTTAGCGAGTTTAAATCGCCAGACGACGCTGGAGGCGCAAAAGTGGATTGAGACCGGCCGTAAAATGTCTTTGGGCCAGGCCATTTGGCGGACGATCGACCGGTTCCCGCGAAGTTATATCGGTAAGGGCGGTTATAAAGACGGTTTTATTGGTTTCATGGTTGCCTTTTTTGCCTCTTTGTATCAAGTGATGAGTTATGCGAAGTATTGGGAAATGAAACGCAATAAAACGTCGTGACCAGTAACCATTTCATATGAAAGTTATATTTCTCGACAGAGACGGTGTTATTAATAAATTCCCCGGAAACGGGAAATATGTGACGAAGGTAAAGAATTTCCGTTTTATTCCCGGGTCTTTGCAGGCGATTAAACGCTTGACGGATGCGGGCTTCAATATTTTTGTCATTTCAAACCAGGCCGGCGTCGATAAAGGTATTTATTCTCAAAAGAAGCTGGATCAAATCACCCGGAAAATGTTAAAGCATGTTCGGCAACATGGTGGAAAAATTAGAAAAGTATTTTATTGCACGCACCGTTCTGATGCCGGATGCGATTGCCGCAAGCCTAATATCGGGTCAGTTCGCCGAAGTTTGAAATTGTTGGGAAAAAATATGCGTTTAGCGCAAAAGGCTTTTTTTGTCGGCGATACTCAGTCGGATATCCAAGCTGGGCGTAATGCCGGCTGTAAAACAATTTTTGCTTTATCGGGAAGGGAAGACCGTCGGTATATGCGCCGTTGGAACGGCCTGCGCCCTGATTTTATCGCCAAAAATCTCTTAGAAGCGACAGATATTGTTTTATTAAATGGCGATTCTGCCAAGAAACATAAATCTAAAATTTCTGGAATAACTTACCGTAAAAAATCAAGCAGGGCCATTGGCAAAAAAAGGACTTAGGGCGCAATGAAAGTCTTGTGTGTTCACGCTTCTGCCGGGGCCGGCCATATGAAGGCTGCTGAGGCCATTTATAATGGCCTTAAGAAGTATACGGATTGTCAGGCATCTTTTGTGGATGCTTTGGATTATGCCGCGCCTGCTTCCAAAAGTATTTACCGGCAGACCTATTTTATTCTTATCTCCAAATTTCCCGCCCTTTGGGCTTTATTTTTTTCATTATTGGATGTTCCTTTTTTACAGCCTTTTATCCGGGCAATCCGCCGCCTGAATAATTTTTTAAATTTTCACAAACTTCAGGAATTTTTAATCAAAGAAAATTTTGATTACGTCATCTCGACGCATTTTATGCCCATTGAGGTGGTGTCATCGCTTAAAAGAAAAGGCAAGATTTCCTCAAAGCTTGTTGCCGTTGTTACTGACTATGATGTGCACCGGATTTGGCTGGCTCCGGCCGTGGATAAATATTGTGTGGCATCCGACTGGACAAAAGGGAAGTTAAAAAATATGGGCATTGATTTGGGTAAAGTTTTTGCCACCGGGATTCCGACGGACGAGAAATTTTCCCAGAGCTATAATATTTCTGAGTTAAAAGAGAAGCTGGGGTTGCATAAAGATGCGTTTACCGTGCTGATGGCAACGGGGTCTTTCGGTATTGGGCCGATTGAAAAAATAATTCAAGCTTTAACCGGCTATCAGGTCGTTGTTATCTGCGGGCATAACGCGGACTTATATAAACGTTTAAAGGAACAAAAGTATGCCATGGTGAAACCTTTTCCGCTTGTTGATAACATGCACGAGATGATGGCCGTGAGCGATGTGATGGTGACCAAACCTGGCGGCTTGTCGATTTCCGAGGCTTTGGTCAGCCAGCTGCCGATGATTTTTTTTAACGCCATCCCCGGGCAGGAAGCTGGTAATGTGAGGGTCTTGGGCAGTTTCGGCATCGGCAAAGCCACAACAAAAACACAGGAGATCGTCGAAGAATTGAGCCGTTTACGGTCTTCTAAAGATACTTATATGACCGCCCTGAAACTGACAAAAGCCTTGGCCCACCCGTCCGCTGTCAAAGATATTATTAGTTTGATAAAATAAGGAAACTCGCTACAATCAATTCATTCACCTCGAACTGGTAATTTCTGGTATGTCCGCAAAGAACCTCCCCAAAATAGCTCAAGTTGTCGTCGGTCTTCCGCTGGATCGAGCTTTTGATTATTCGATTGGCAAAACGCTGCGCAAAGATATTGCCGTCGGTATGCGCGTGCGGATAAAGTTTAACCACCGGGTCTGCACTGGTTTTGTCATCGGGACAAAACCATCCAGCGCTTTTAAACGTTTGAATCCCATTCTTAAGTTACTTGACCGCTCACCGGCCATTGATGCCAATGCCCTTGAGGTAACCCAGCGCGTGAGCGAATATTACGGCTGCTCTTGGGGTGAAGCAATGGAAATATATCTGCCGGCTAATTTGCGGCGCCCGGCGCAAGAATGCCAGGAAGTTTTTACCGCTAAATCCGTAAAGAATAAAAAAGAACCAGAAAAGAAAATTCTTTTATATGGTTCAATGACCGATGAACAATGGTTATTTATTGCCGAGAAGATTGCGGAGATCGTCGCTCAGGAACGAAGTGTTATTTTTCTTGTACCGGAAGCAGCACAGGTGGAAAAAATAAAAAATCAGTGCCTCAAGGCTATTTCTAAAGACGGGCAGAGTAATCTTTCGGACATTGTAGTTTTGGATAAAAAACTGCCGCCGAAGGAGGAGTTGGCCAAATGGATTGATATTAAATCGGGGAAGGGGAAAATTGTTATCGGTACGCGCTCAGCCGTCTTTGCGCCGACACCCAATTTAGGTTTAATCATTATTTTCGACGAGGCGAACCGCGCATACAAGCAGGAACAAATGCCGCATTACCACGTCCATGAAGTTGCCAAGATGCGGCAAACGGTGGAACACTGCGATTTATTATTAATCAGCAAGGTTCCTTTGGTGGAAACCTGGCAATGCGCGCACGATGAGAAATGGGAGATAAAATATCTTGGCGCCAAAGTGACCAACACCATGCAGGTGGTGGACATGACGAACTACAGCGCTAAAGGAGCGTCATGGATTTCATTTCCGCTGCAGAATGTTATAGAAAAATTCTTAAGTGAGAAGAAAAAGATACTGATTTTCTTTAACCGTAAAGGTTTTAGTACTAAAACACAATGCAATCAATGCGGTTATGTTGTCAAATGCGAGCGCTGTAACACGAATCTGGCGTATATGTATGCGAAGAAAGCTTTGGTTTGCCGGCACTGTTCATTTTCTACCCCTTTGCCGAAAATTTGCCCGTCGTGCAACAGCAGTTATTTGCGTTCCACGGGTGCTGGTATTGAGAAGTTAGAGAGCGATCTCGCCAGGTTTTATCCAACTGCCAGAGTAAGCCGTTACGATAAAGATACGCCGTCATTCCCGCAGAATGCGGACATTGTTGTAGCAACCGAAGCGGTATTTCACTGTCAGGAAGAATTAACGTGCCACGTCGTGGCCATGCTCAATTTTGATGTAGAATTAAACCGCGCGGATTTCCGCAGCGCTCACCGGGCATTTGAGCTTTTGGTGAGTTTGCGCTCTTTAGCCAAAGAAAAGTTTGTTGTCCAAACGCGGATGGTAGAAAATTATTGTTTGCGTTGTGCCTTGAGTATGGATTTCAACGAATTTTATAAAACGGAATTAGAATTCCGCCGGGAAGCGGGATTGCCGCCGGCGCAGAATATGGTGGCGATCGGCTTGCGCGGGGCGAAAGAGCAGGCGGTCTTTGAGCAAAGCAATGAACTGTATCAGTATCTAAACGGCAAGAGTTCTAAATATGCCGTCGTTTCCGAGCCGCACACGGATGTGCTGCCCAAAATCCGGGATAAGTATCGTTATACTATTATGCTCAGAGGCCGTTCGGTAGAAAAAATTTTAGGGTTAACCAAAAATGCGCTGGGGAATTTCCGGCGAAAAAATGGCGTTGTCATTACGGTCAACGTAGATCCATAAGGAAATGAGATGAGAATAGTTTTCTTCGGCAGCGATGATTTTGCGGATGTTCATCTGCGGGCACTAATTGGCGCAAAGCACAAGGTGGTGGCGTGTGTTACGCCGGAAGACCGCAAGCAAGATAGAGGAATGAAAGTCAAAGCTTCAGTGATTAAGTTGTCCGCCGAGGAACATCGAATTCCTGTGTCGCAGCCCGCGCAATTTAATGAACCAGCCGTCATTGATGAATTTAGAAGTTTCGCGGCTGATTTATTTGTGGTGATCGCGTACGGAAAATTTTTGCCGGTGAATATACTAAATATCCCCAAATTCTTTTCAGTAAACGTTCATGGGTCACTTTTGCCCAAATACCGTGGCGCTGCGCCCATCAATTGGGCCATCATTAACGGAGAAAAGCAATCTGGTATTTCGATAATCAAAATGACTGAGAAAATGGATGCCGGCGATATCCTGGCGCAGGAAAAAATAAAGATTGCGCCGGAAGATACAGCGGTAACATTACGGCAAAAGATGATGGAGAGAGGTCCGGCATTATTATTGAAAGTGGTCGATTACATCGATACCGGCACGCTTAATCAGCCATTGCAACAGAAAGCAAATGAAGTTACCTTTGCCCCAAAATTAACGAAAGAGTTGGGGCAAATTAACTGGCAAAAATCTGCCATTGAAATTTTTAATCTCATCCGGGGTGTTTTGCCGTGGCCGGGCGCGTACACCTTTTATAAGGGAAAGACATTAAAGATACTTTCTTGCCGGCTGGTGGAAAATAAAAGTGCTGGACATACCCCTGGAGAAGTTATAGAAATAGGGAAGGAAGGGATTGTGGTATCTTGCGGTGATGGCGCTCTTTTAATCAAAGAGGTCCACTTAGATGCCGGCAAACCCATGGGTGCGTATTTATTTACTATCGGACATAATCTTAAACCAGGGTTTATTTTTGCCAAATGAAACAGCTTACCTTAAATATAGCCAATACGCATTTACAAATTAAGACGGATAACAGCCGCTATTATGATTTTCTTTCCGTTTTTTTCAGCCGGGTGATTGTCGCTGAAAGCCCTCAAAGGCCAGACGTCGAGTTGGAGTTCGTTTGGTCTGATAAATCGCCGATGAAACATTTAATTGAGGCCAGAGAAAGAGACCATTTAAACGAGATCGGTATCAGCACCGCCAGAGGTGACCGCAGTATTTTTTCCATCCGAAAAATTGAGCGAAAACAAAAAGTGGCTTTCTATGCCCGGGTGCATGATAATCACTTTGCGCTTAAGGTGCAGTTTAAGGATAAATCTTTCAAGGATTTCTGGCAATACAAAGTACTTCGTAAGCCTTTTGATGAATGGTTTTTTAATCTCACGTATCATTTGGTGTATTATCCGCTTTTTTGGTATCTGGAATACGCGCGCGACACCCACATTCTGCACGCGTCGGCGTTGATGGTCAATAAAAAAGGCATTGCGATTTGTGGGATGGCGAATATTGGAAAGACCAGTCTTTCACTTAAATTTTTACAGGAGAAAGACGCACGATTTTTGTCGGACAATCTGGTATTTTTCGACAAGGATTCTATGTATCCTTGTTACGAATTAGTGCGAATCCACAAACAAGAAGACCAGTCTCTTTGGGATAGGCATTTTGCCCTAGTCAAAGATTTGGCGATTTCCAAGGACCTCTTTCAGCCGAAGGTTGATACGTTTGTACAAAAGGGCATCAGTTTAGATGTCCTGATTTTTCCGGAATTCGGTGATAAATTTCATGTCCAGGAAATCTCCTCGGAAGAAGCGGCTAACCGGGCGATTATGTCCAGCTATCTTCCCGCTGAGCTAAGTAATTATTCCGAATATAGGAATTTGTATTGCCTGATGGATTCACGGGCGCTGCCGCAGGTCAAGCAATACGCGGTGCTGCGTGAATTACTAAAGAAAACACGCTGCATGATTGTCACGATGGTTAAAAATGACGGTTTAGAGAAGAATTTTCAGAAAGTTAAGAGTATCATCGAACAGTGATCCTTTCTAACCTCACACTCTCCGAATCAAAATTTATCCGTTATTTCAAATCTTTTATCCTGTTACAAGGTAAACACACCGGGTTTTACGGAAATTTCGGGCACGGGGATTTGGGCGACGATGCGGCTTTTTTTGTCGCCAACAAATTATTCGGTGGCCGGCTGTTGCCGTTATCCAAAAGGGCGTACACGTTTAACCCCCGGAATTTAAATGCACTTTTGGTCGGCGGCGGTGCGTTATTTCGGTGGGAATCACCGTATCTTCCACGTAATTTGCTAACCGAGGAGAAATGGAATTTTCCGATCGTTGTTTACTCAGCTGGGATAAATTGTGATTACGATAAGAAATTCAGCCAACAGGCCAAAGATCAAATCAAGAAATTATGCGATGTGGCCGTGCATATCACTGTCCGCGATGAGTTGTCCCGTAATTTCCTAAAAACGTTAAACGTTTCCAATGTTTCTGTATTGCCTGACTTGGAATTTTTACTGGATGAACGCGAGGCAACGGTTACGTATGCTAAAAAAGGCAAAACAGTCGGGATTGTGTTGTCCCCGCACAGCGAATTCGATAATGCAACTACCCAAAAAATCACCAACGCTTTCGCGGAGTTCAGTAAATATTTAATAGAGAAAGGCTATCAAGTCGTTTTTTTGCCGTTTGACCAAGTTACGGCTGAAAATAATAGAGAGGACACCCTTATTAAGGAAGTCTTAAGGGAAGTCGGGCCCACAAACAAGGTCCACTATTTCAATAACCGTTTAAGTCCGCAGGAATTATTGTATGTGATGAAAAAATATTGTGATATGATGGTTGGCATGCGTTTGCACAGTTGTGTTTTTGCGGCTAATGCTGGTGTTCCATTTATCTGCGTTGGCTTTAACCAAATGCACAAAGGCTTGATGCAGTTATTAGGGAAAGAAGAGTTGGAGGTTTCGTTATTTGACGGGTTCTCATCCGGCCGGATTATCGAGCGCTTTGAATACCTGGCAAAGAATTTTACGTCGCTGAAAGACGGTTTGATTAAGAAACGTGACGAGTTGCGTTTGCAAATCCAAAACGAAACTCAGAAAATAATCGAACTGCTGGAAAAATCATAGGAAACAATGCCTGAACTACGTAAAGATCCTGTTGTTGGCCGCTGGGTGATTATCGCTACCGAAAGAGCAAGACGGCCGGGGAATTTTATTGACCGCACCTATCAGCCGATTCCAACTGATCCGCAAGTTTGCCCTTACTGCCATATTGCTGAGCACCCGATTTACCAGCACCGTGATCAAATCACCGTCATCCCTTTTCGGGGTTCGTTTCTGGCCATTGAAAATTCTCTGCAACGGCAAACTTACGGGCTGTACGATATCCTTAATACTTTTGGCGTCCATGAAGTTGTCGTCGAGACCCCCGAACATATCGACAATATGGCGGAATTATCCGTGCCTCAGATTCAGGCGGTGTTTGAGACCTATGCCGTCCGCATGGAAGATTTGCAAAATGACGAGAACTTACTTTTTATTACCGCTTATAAAAATTTTGGCTCGGCTGCTGGCAGCCGCAAGATCGAACACGCGCGTTCCCACCTTATGTCAACGCCGGTAAATCCGTTACGTTTTAAAGACAAACTTGCCGGAGCCAGGAAATATTACAAAGATAACAAGCATTGTGTCTATTGCGATTCCATTAAACAGGAAATTAAGGAAAAATCTCGCCTGGTGTTTGAATCGGAGCATTTTATCTGCTTTGTCCCTTTTGCCGCCCGGTATTTATTTGAGATCTGGATTGTGCCGAAAAATCATCATTGTGATTTTTATAAGGATGTTAAAGGCAAAGAAGCAGACCTGGCACAGGCGATGAAGACAATATTAAGGAAATGCAAAATTGGGTTAGAGGACCCGGCTTACAATTATATTATTCACACCGCGCCGTACCGCCGCAAAGGGCACAGCGCGGAGTGGTGGAGCACGCTTGACCAGGATTTTCATTGGCATATTGAATTGACCCCCCGCTTGACCCAGCTCGCCGGATTTGAAAAAGGGACGGGGTTCTACATTTGCGCCATCGCGCCGGAAATGATGGCGGAGTATTTACGAGGGATTGAGGTTTAGAAAATGCCGGAATACCGAAGAGATCCAATTTTAGGGCAATGGGTAATCGTTCACACGGATGATTCGTGGGAACCCGACAAATACCCTAAAGAAGAGCAAAAGCAATGGCATAAAGCGACTTGCCCGTTTTGTCCTGGCCGTGAGCATTTTACGCCAAAAGAAGTCGACGCTGTCCGCTTTAATGGTTCGCAGGCCAATTCCTCCGACTGGAAAGTGCGTGTTGTCCCTAATAAGTTTCCCGCGCTCAAGATTGAAGGCGAGATCGGCAAACATTTGCAAGGAATCTATGATGCCTCTAACGGCGTCGGCGCCCACGAAGTTTTAATTGAAACGCCTTTTCACGAAAAAAACATGGCCGATTATTCCACTGACGAATTAGTGTATGTGATTCAAAAATACCAAAGCCGCGTGGTTGATTTAACCGGCGACAAACGTTTTAAATATATCATCATTTTCAAGAATTACGGCACAGCGGCCGGGGCCTCCATCGAACATGCCCACAGTCAAATTATTGCCCTGCCCATGATTCCTAAATACGTTTTGCAGGAAATCGAGGGGGCGAAACGATATTACACCAAGCATAACCGCTGCGTTTTTTGTGACATCGTTAAACAAGAGTATGAAAATAATCTGCGCATTATTGCCGACAACGAAAATTTTGTGTCCTTTAGCCCGTTTGTCCCGCGTTATCCTTTTGAAAACTGGATTTTTCCGAAGAAACATACTTCTGATTTTGCCTCAATCAATCCTGGTGAACAAAAGTCATTGGCTGCGGTACTCAAAGAAACGCTGCTTCGCCTTAAGACGTGTTTGTCAGATCCTTCTTTTAATTTCTTTTTTCATATCAGCCCGATAAATTCCAAAGAAGTTGAATCGTTTCATTGGCACATCGAAATCATTCCCAAATTGACCCATATGAGCGGGTTTGAATGGGGAACCGGCTTTTATGTGGTGCACACCGAGCCTTCCATCGCTGCCCGATATTTAAAGGAAGTACAACTTTAATTCTTTCTTGACATTTCATTTAATTAATAATATTTTATGTTTCTTGCTTTGAACCGGCATTACAGAAAAATTTTCGATAAAAATTAGAGGAGGATGACAAAATGATAAAGATGGGAATTAACGGGTTTGGCCGTATCGGGCGGTTGGTTTTCCGCGCGGCAATGACTAAAAAAGATATTCAAGTCGTCGGTATCAACGACCTGGTGGATCCGACGTATTTGGCGTATATGCTCAAATACGATTCCACCCAAGGAGCTTTTAAAGGCTCTATTGAAGTTTCCGGGAATGACCTGATTGTTAATGGCAATAAAATCAGGGTCACCGCAGAAAAGGACATGCTTAATTTGAAATGGAACGAAGTCGGCGCGGATTATGTGGTTGAATCAACCGGCCTTTTCACCGAAATTTCCAAAGCGGAAGGCCATTTGAAAGCCGGCGCCAAGAAAGTTATTATTTCCGCTCCTTCCAAAGATGCCCCAATGTTCGTCATGGGCGTAAATCACAAAACATATAAATCGAGCATGAATGTTATTTCCAATGCGTCCTGCACCACGAACTGTTTAGCTCCGGTCGCGAAAGTTTTAAACGACAATTGGGGCATTGTGGAAGGGTTGATGACCACCTGCCATGCGGTAACAGCGACGCAGAAAACAGTTGATGGGCCGTCGATGAAAGATTGGCGCGGTGGGCGCGGTGCGTATCAGAATATTATTCCGTCCTCAACCGGTGCCGCGAAAGCGGTGGGCAAAGTTATTCCCGCGTTAGACGGTAAATTAACCGGAATGGCGTTTCGTGTTCCGGTCCCGGATGTGTCTGTTGTTGATTTAACCTGCAAACTGGCGAAACCGGCCAAGTGGGATGAAATTAAAAAGAAAATGAAAGAGGCTTCCGAAGGTGAACTCAAAGGTATATTAGGGTATACAGAAGACGAGGTTGTTTCCACCGACTTCTTAGGCGACCCGCGCACGTCGATTTTTGACGCTGGTGCCGGTATCGCCTTAAACGATACCTTCGTCAAAGTGGTTTCCTGGTATGACAACGAGTGGGGCTACAGCAACAAAACAGTTGACCTCATTACGTATATTTCGACGGTAAAGTAAATAAAATAATCTAGAGTAAGCAATGAAAGGGACAATTCCAATAACAGGGATTGTCCCTTTTTTGACCGAGCCTACAATCCATCCATAATGTAGGCGAGGGAGT
Source organism: uncultured Planctomycetales bacterium (assembly GCA_964630825.1). Taxonomy (GTDB): domain Bacteria; phylum Omnitrophota; class Gorgyraeia; order Zapsychrales; family Zapsychraceae; genus CAZVZR01. The sequence goes on from CAZVZR010000001.1 coordinate 83,240, forward strand.
GGTTGAGCTAGGGCGAAACCATAGATGGTATGAAGGGCAAGCCCACCGTTCTGTACTATTACCGTATTGTTACTTAGATGAATAAAAAATCATTCACCTTACTAGAGTTGATCATCGTCATTATTATTGCCGGGATTTTAACATCCTTGGCTTTGCCGAGGTATTTTAGATTGGTTGAAGTTGCTAGAGCAACAGAAGCCATAACCCATTTAAAGATCATACGCCAAAATATGGAAAGTTGTTACGCGTCGACACAATCTTATATGTCCTGTAACTGGAGAGATGGCATCGATGATCCCAATACCATGCCTAATAGACATTTTCAATACTCAGTCCCAATTGCAGCGCAGTCTCTTCTGAGAATAGAAGCTACAAGAAGTACCTATGAATTAAGCGTTGATGATAGTGCAAATTGTACAGCCACCTGCCTGGGGAGTTTTAGTACTTCTCCAAGGAGTAGGATAGTCTTATGTGTTGAACAGGCCAGTGGTAAAATTGCAATGGCAGGATGCGGGATATATGCCAACATACATTAAAAATAAAGACAGCTTAATAAATTGAAGATGAAAAATCTGCGGGATAGAAAAATGATCCATTGGTATCACCGAAAAGAATTAGTATATTTTCTGGCAGGAGTTGTTATTTTGTTGGCCATTAATCATATTTATCAATGGCCGGTATTTTTTTTGGGCACCGTTTTGCTTTTGGGCTATATCCTTTGGGCAAGATTTCAATTCTACCAGCGGGCAACACGGAACCTGAAAACAGTCGCTTTAGCCCTTAACGGCACATTTGAAAAGGGCAGTTTTGTGTTTTCCACACTACCGCACATACACTTTGAGTTTCAGGGCTGGAAATGCCGGGTCACATCCATGATTAATGAGCGGTTCCGGCAACAGATCGTATATCAGATCCAGTTCGATAAAGAAATAAATTTTCGTATCAACCATAGGCAACACGCTGGCAAAATGGGAACCATCTTGTTGGGTGAAAACAAGGAAATATTGCAAAAGTTAGACCGTGATCCGGGTATGAAAACATTGCTGGAGGAATTACTGAGCGACTTTGACCATCTTTACTACGGCAATGACGGGATACTTTTCGTCGAAGCAAGCCTCGACAGCTCGTACACAGAAAACGATGTCATTATTCAAACTTTCACTAAGATGGTGGCACTGGGAGAATTCCTTGAACTCGGGAAAAAATAAAAAATTATGGCCGCAGTTTTTGATCATCAACCTGATCGCTTTTGCCTACGCGTTGGTCGGGGTGTATCTGGCTCAGGGCTGGATCAATGACCTGACACTCTGGACACACAACAGGACATGGAGCACGATGATTGTCTTTTTTATCGCCATTATCCCCGGGTATTTAAATATTATGCTTTTGGCGTCCTTATATTTTTATAAATATCAGCCTGTCCGGTTCAAGGAAAAAGATTATCCGCCGGTCAGCGTACTGATCGCCGCATATAATGAAGAAGATAATATGCGCGAAACGTTCCGCGGGTTAAGCCATCAATTGTATCCCAATGAACTTGAAGTGGTCGTTGTCAACGATGGGTCATTGGATCACACCATGGAATACTTGCGGTCTTTATCCTTCAAGAACCTGCGCGTGATCGATGCAAGGCACGGGGGCAAAGCCAATGCCCTTAATATCGGTTTGAAAGAATGCAAAAATGAATTGGTGGTGACCATTGATGCCGACACATTTTTACACCGCAAGGCGATAAGGCGGATTACCGCGCGGCTGCTGAGCCGTGATGATTATGCGGCCGTGGCCGGAGATGTGCTCGTAAGAAACGAGCGTTATTCCAGGTTGTTACGGATCCAGGCCTGGGACTATATGCTGGGGATCGCTGCTGTCAAGCGCCAGCAAAGTATGTTCGATGGGACCCTCGTTGCCCAAGGGGCTTTCAGCGCATTTCGAAAAACTTCTCTCTTGGCGCTGAAGGGATGGCAAGACCGCATCGGCGAGGATATTGTTTTGACGTGGGCCCTGCTTAAAGCCGGCTGGCACGTGGGTTATGAGCCGACAGCCATTGCATTTACTAACGCCCCGTTAGGGTTCAAGCGATTCTTAAGCCAGCGCCGGCGTTGGGCCCGGGGAATGATTGAAGGGTTCAAAGAACATATTGACATCATCTGGAAACTTCACGACTACCGTTCTTTTTTTGTCGCCATCGACCTGTTTTTTCCGATCATTGACGGTTTTTATACCTTCGTATTTATTCCAGGCATTGTTATGGCATGTTTCGGTTATTTTTATATCGTTGGGCTTTATACCTTGCTGGTCATTCCGATCAATCTTTGCATCATCGCGATGATGATGTATACTCAGATGCGTTTTCTGCGTTATGTCGGTGTGAGAATCCGGGAAAATCCTGTGGGCATGGTATTTTATATTTTGCTTTATCAAATTTTTATTTCGCCTATTTGTGTCCAGGGATATTTGCAGGAATTGTTGGGGGATAAAAAACGATGGTAAGTAAAAGGCGTTATCAATTTTTGTATATTTTCTTTTTCTGTTGGCTTTTGGGCCTAGGGGTACCATTGCCCAGCCAGGCGCAGGATGCACAGGCAGACATTAAGGCGTTGACCGCTCAAGGCTGGGAAAAAGTCAACGGCAATGATCTCAACGGTGCTTTAGCGGATTTTGAACATATATTAGAGAAAGATCCTGGTAACATCGAAGCCATGACGGGGAAAGCGCGGTGTTTATTGTACCTTAACCAGTTAGGCAAGGCAGAGGCGCTGTACCGTGAAATCCTTGCGCGTAACCCGGATGACCCCGCAGCCATGCTTGGGCTGGCACGGGCGGCGAACTGGCAGGGCGATTATAAAACCTCAGCTCAGATGTATGAAAAAGTTATCCGAACCGATCTGAATAGTTTGGAAATCCAGAAAGAGTTGGCCCAAGTTTACCGCTGGTTGGGCCAGGGGGAGTTAGCTGAAAAACAATACCATGGACATCTCATGGAAGATCCACGCAATAAGGATATTTTACGGTCTTTGGAAGAGGTCCAGCCCCTGCGTAAGTCCAGTCAGCGATGGTCTGTCCAATATCTGACCGAGAGCGATGTCAATAATTTCAAGGCCCAAACCATTGCTTATCGATATAAGTATAGTAAAGCATTAGCCAAGGACAAAAATGCTTTTATTGAGGCGGGGGTCGACGATTTCCGCGAAACAGGAAAAGAAAGCGCCATCGGTGAGGTGATGACCTTGGGCGGGAATATCGATGTGAATAAGTCCATGTTTATTTCAGGAGCAGCGGATGTTCGCGGCTACAGCGAGGGATTGCGGGGCTTCTTTGGCGGAAACATTGAGGGTAGGGAGCGGATAGGGATACGAAATCTACTGACGGCAAGGATTGAGCGTACGCCTTTCGATGTGCTTGATGACCGGACGGCGTTACAATACTCTATTGAGCTAAAGACGGATCTCATCAAACGATTACAAATGAGTCATTATTACCGTTGGGCGGATATTTCCGATGAGAATAGTAGTGCCGTCCATTTGCACACCTTGTCTTATCAGCTCCCGTTAGGGCGTCCGAATACAACCTTCAGCATCGGTTACCGGAATAATGATTACAAGGATACGGTCACCGCGTATTATTCGCCGCAGGATCTTCAGTCAGTCATCTATTCTTTATTTAGTGGAGACTCTTTCGGACCTGTTTATATTTACGGATTGTTTAAATATCTGGATAATAGCGACCATATTGACAATTATTATTATCTTGCTGGGGGGGAGTACGCTATTAACGATGACATGTCCGTTGCCTTGGAGACAACGTATTTCGATACCACAGCAAAATATCATGCGTTAGGTACGACCATCTTTGTTCAATTTCGGTTTTAGTGTATTAGTATCGTAGGGTCGAAGCATCAATATCGGTTGATAAGTAAAAGGGCCAGTTACGGGTAATAGCGTAACTGGCCTTCTTTTTTTTATTTGGGGTTTGATGAGGTTTTTAAATTAAAAAATATTAATTTATTCTTAACCGTAATTTAATGTTTCTTTTTCTATATTGTCTTTGGTTGAGATAAAGAAATATGAATAAAAAATCTAGGCCTATGGGCCGAGGAGTTTTTAAGCGAAAGGAGATAAAAATGATTACGAGATCAGCCAAAGGTTATATGGTTAGATCCATGAAGGGAAGAAATTTAGGTGGCCCTTATAAAACAAAGGAAGAGGCCAAAAAAAGATTACGGCAAGTCGAATTTTTTAAACACCAGAGGAACTAAAACCATAAAAGGTATTATTTTTATTTATTTATTCTAGAGAAAGGTGGAATTGAAAAACTATTGGAAAGGAGCACTGCTATGGAAACGAAAATTTTAACTAATGTTCTTTTCTGTAGTGTTACGGAGTGTGCTTACAATGACCATGAAAAATGCCACGCCGGTGCCATTACCGTTGATGGACCAGAGCCTTTATGCGACACCTTTTTTAAGAATCAACATAAAGGCGGTATGGGCGAATCGATGGGAATCGTTGGCGCTTGCAAAAATCAGACGTGTATCCATAACGAATCTTACGAATGCACGGCCAATGGCATTGAAGTGTCATTACGTTCTGGTAAACCAGAATGTAATACTTTTAGTATAAAATAAGGTGGTGGATAAAAAAAGATGAATAGGATTTTTTTAAGAAAGGAGAAATATAATGAAAACCACAACTAATCGGATTAAAAAAGTAGTGAAAGCACAGGCAACTCAAACCTCATCTGCTGTAGCACCGGTGGGTCCGTTTCAACTCCCCATACTTCCTTATTTGACCAACGCGCTTGAGCCGCATATTGACGCGCGTACAATGGAAATTCACTACAACAGACATCATCAGACATATGTAACTAATCTTAATAAGGCCATTGTTGACACGCAGGCCGAGAAAATGAGCATGGAAGATATCCTGAAAAATGTTTCCCAGTATCCGGCAGCTGTCCGCAACAATGGTGGGGGGCATTACAATCATTCTTTGTTCTGGACTATTCTATCGCCTAAAAGTAGAACTATGCCCAAAGGCGCCCTCCTCAACGCTATTCACGATTCTTTTGGTTCTTTTGATGAATTTAAAGAACAATTTACTACCGCCGGCCTTAATCGTTTTGGTTCCGGATGGGTGTGGCTTATTGTTACTAAAGATAAACTCATTATTTCTTCAACCCCTAATCAAGATAACCCACTGATGGATGTCGCCGAGATAAAGGGGTTTCCCATTCTTGGCCTGGATGTGTGGGAACATGCATATTATTTGAAATACCAAAACCGCAGGGCAGATTATATTACCGCTTTTTGGGAGGTTATTAATTGGGATGAAGTTGAAAACCGCCTGACAATGGCTAAATAGTAGTGGCTCCATAATGAGAAAGGAGGTTGTTATGATTAAATGCGAAACCTGCGGCAATACTTACGACAAGGCCTTTGAAGTTCATACACGGGGAGAGGCCCACACTTTTGATTGTTTTGAGTGTGCGATTCATATCCTGGCACCTGCCTGTCCTCATTGTAATTGTAAGATTATCGGGCACGGCGTTGAAGAAAAGGGAATGATATACTGTTGTGCCCATTGCGCAAGTGAGTCGGGCGCCCATACAGTTCAAGATCGGGCGTAAATTATTCAAGAGGAGACCTCTATGAGTGAGAAAAATAATCGGTCGGAGGCTTTTGATAAAGAAATCAGTAAGGATTTAGATCGTTCTGAGAACGAAGGGTATTCTGTTATGTATAAACCGCAAAAGAATAAACAAACGAATTTTATTAAGCAAGAAACCTCAAAAAAGGAGGAAACTATGAAAGTAAAAGACATTATGACTCGTGATCCGTATTGCTGTATTTCTGGTACAACTTTACAGTTCGTAGCGAGAATGATGTTGGATTGTGATTGCGGAGAAATTCCCGTCGTTAACAATGAAGTTGAATTGAAGCCTATTGGAGTTATCACTGATCGGGATATTGTTTGTCGGGCCGTTGCCCAAGGGAAGAATCCTTTAGACATGACGGCAGGAGAATGCATGACCCAGCCATGCATTACAGTCAAGCCGGAAACCATCATCGAGGAGTGCTGTAAAATTCTTGAAGAAAAGAAAATTAGGCGTATTCCCGTTGTCGATGAAAAAGGCTGCTGTTGCGGGATAGTTTCTCAGGCCGATATCGCGACGCATCATCTCACAAATCAAATTGCGGAAATTCTAGAGGAGGTTTCTCAGTCTAAAAAGTAACAGGTATGGCTGTTGAAATCTTTTATGCCGGCTGCTTGGACCAGCCGGCTTTTTTAGTCCTAGACAATAAAAACAGAAGATTCTCATAAGTTTTGGGTCCTTAGAAACAGCTTGCAAATTGCAAGTTACTGTGTTAATTTGTTTTTGGATAGGCTGAAAAAATGTATCAACAATTTTAAAAGGAGGTGGGAAATGATTAAACTTTACGGTATGGGAGTTTCATTTAATGTCAGTAAAGTTAGGTATTGCCTCAATTATCTGAACCTTAAGTACGATTGGGTACAGACCAACCCGATTTCCGGAGAGAATAAGACACCGGAATATCAAGGTGTTTCTCCAACGGGTAAAATTCCCGCCATTGATATTGATGGTTTTAAACTGTTCGAAAGTAATGCTATTAACAGATACCTGGCCGCCAGCAACAATTCGTCGATTTATCCGCAGGATGCCAAAAAACGAGCAGTCATTGATGCTTGGATGGATTATGTAGCTATCCATGTGGCACAAGCTTTGGGGCGGGTCTTATTTAACCGCGCTTTTGCGCCAATGACCGGTCAGAAAGTCGATCAAGAATCTTTACGCGTTGGCCTGGAATTTCTTGATAAGTATTTCCCGATATTAGAGAAACAATTATCGCAAAATCCGTATTTGGCGGGCAAGGAATTCAGCCTGGCGGACATTAACTTACTCGCAGTACTGGATCCTTGTGAGATGGTCCAAATAAGTTTAGATAAATATTCATCTCTAAAAAAGTGGCGTGCAAGTTTAAAGGCTCAGCCTTTTTATCAACAGTGTTATAAAGATTACAATCAGTATGCTCAGGAAGTTTTAGCTGCTAAAGCAGGAAAGTAAGATTGCGTAAGCAGGGGCGTGAATCTTCAGCAAAATTTTGAGGACACGTCCCTGAGTTTTTATTAATGCAAATATATGAGAAATTCAAAGAGTCGCAAAAAGATAACCGGATGCCTCGGTCGTTCCGAATGCCCGATTACCAATACGCTGGACTTAATCGGCGATAAATGGACCCTTTTGGTCATCCGGGACATGTTGTATCTTAAAAAAAAATCGTTTAATGAATTTTTGGAATCCCCCGAAGGTATTGCCACCAATATCCTTACTGAACGGCTCAAGCGGTTGGAAGAATACGGGATCATCGAAAAACGCCCGAAGGAAAAAACGCCGGTGCGCTATGAATATATTCTCACCCGGCGGGGGGAAGATCTGCGGCCACTTTTGTTGGAAATGATCCGCTGGGGGAATACCTATATTGAAGGCACGTTTGTCCCGCCTAAAAAAAATCTTAAATAAAGGTTATGTAGGTGAGAATTAGTTCTGATGAATTCAAGATCATTGTTTTGGTTATTGCGCTCACCGGTTTGGGTGTTCAGTCCTGGTGTGACAATTCCTGGGTCAATTATGATAAGAAAGTGATTGTTCGCAGTTTACCTCATCAATCTGAAACAAGAAGGCCGAATATTAGTTTTAACCCGGATTTTGCTATTGCAAAATCCGCCTCCCGCGAAATCTGAAAGATTTCACGGGACCAACCCCGTTGAA
>CAZVZR010000002.1:0-85610 GCA_964630825.1 uncultured Planctomycetales bacterium
ATAGAGAACCTTTTATTTGGGGCCGGCACGAGTCTTATATCGGCGTTTTAATTGAGGATTTAGTGCCCAAGGGCACCGAGGAGCCGTACCGTATGTTCACCTCGCGCGTGGAATACCGTTTGATTGTCCGCGAGGATAATGCCGATCGGCGTTTGGCAAAGTACGGCTATGATCTGGGAATTTTAAGCGAAGAAGAATATCGAAAGGTTGAGAAGAAATACAAACTTATCGATAAAGAAATTGAGCATTTAAGGGCGACCAAGATTAATCCCGGCACGGCGTTAGATGAGGAGCTTGTTGCTTCCAACAGCACACCTGTCCGGCAGCCGACGTCACTGGCGGATATATTAAAGCGTCCTGAAGTAAATTATCAAATGATTGCTCCGTATGATGGAAACCTTAAGAATTTTCCGAAGAGCGTCATTGATCAGGTCGAATATGAAATAAAGTACGAAGGATTTATTAAGCGTCAGTTAAAGGATGTGGAGCGATTTGAACATATTGAGAAGATCAAGATTCCTTTCGGCATCGATTATGAAGATGTCCCCAGTCTTTCCATTGAAATCCGTCAGAAACTTAAAAAATTCCAACCGGCCAATTTGGGCCAAGCTAACCGCATTTCTGGTGTCACTCCCGCGGCCATTTCGATTTTAATGGTCTATCTGCGTAAAAGAAGCGAAGAGAAGAAGTAATATATATATATATTAGAGTAGGGTCGGTCAGAATCTATGCTTACGTGCGGGAATATTTTTCTGTAAGTGGTTTTATATCTGTTTGCGTAATGTCCAGCCCTCGACCTTTAAGGTATTCGGCGTTGTAGAGTTTGGAATAAGAACGTTCACCTAAATCACAATAGAAGGTGACGATGCGTTTGCCTGGGCCGTTTTGAATAGCCATCTTAAATGCGCCGCAAACATTTAATGCCGTCGAGCTTCCAAGAATAATACCATCTTCATTGCGGAGATAATGGGCCAAGGTGACGACATCCTGATCGGGCAACGTAAAGGCCATATCAATTTTAGCTTTGGCAAAATTAGCGACCAAGCGCATAATCCCGATTCCTTCGGTAATGGATTTGCCTTCGGATTTAAATTCTTTAGTGTGAAAGTATGAACATAACCCTGAGCCTTCCGGGTCAACTAATGCCACTTTTATATTAGGAAGATTTTCCTTTAAATAAACTGAATTGCCACCGATTGTCCCACCGGTGCCGGAGACGGACACGAGAAAATCAATCTTTCCATCCATTTGTTTATAGATTTCTGGACCGGTTTGGGTGTAATGGGCTTTAAAGTTACTTAAGTTTTCGAATTGGTTGGCCCACCAGTATTCTTTAGGATTTTCTTCAGCTAAACGGCGAGCGGTATGATAAAAATGATTTTCATTTTTAAACGGGACTGGGTCAACGAGTTTGATTTCTCCGCCGTGAAGGACGATCATCCGTTCTTTTTCTTTGGCTTGGTCGTTGGGCATAACGGCTAAAAGTTTAAAACCTAACGCTTTGGCGACGACGGCCAAACCAATCCCGGTATTGCCGGCGGTGCCTTCGACAATGGTCATGCCTTTTTTAAGTTTATTCTCCGCAACAGCATCGAGGACCATCTGCAAAGCCGCGCGGTCTTTGATGGAGCCACCGGGATTAAGTTGTTCGCATTTGAGATAGATTTCGCAGCCGGTGAGTTTGCTTAAAGAAGGGATAAGCAATAGGGGTGTGCCGCCTATAAGTTCTGATAAATTTTTTGCGAGCATGGGCTTAGTATAACTTGCAGCTACGGGCCGGTCAAGATTTAGAGGAATCCAAAATATCGACTTTTAAATATCTTTTACCTAAGGATTTTTTATTGACACATTTTTTTACTGGCTGTATAATCGCAACCGTATTCTAAAAAAATAATTTATAAACAATTCACGCAAGGATAAAGGATATGGCTCCAGTCGCCACAGAAAATAAAATGAAAATCGCTGCTGATATCACCAAATTAGTCGGTAATACCCCCCTCGTGAGATTAAATAAAGTCACTCAAGGTTGCGTGGCAGATGTCGTTGCTAAATTGGAATTTTATAATCCTCTAAGCAGCGTTAAAGACCGTATTGGACTGGCGATGATTGAGGCTGCTGAAAAAGATGGAAAGATTGATCCCAAGAAAACGATTGTTTTGGAACCGACATCAGGCAACACGGGAATTGCTTTAGCGTTTGTTTGCGCAGTCAAAGGGTATAAATGCACCTTGGTTATGCCGGAGACGATGAGTTTGGAAAGACGTTCTTTGTTAAGGGCGATGGGTTGTAGTTTAATATTGACTCCCGGATCAGAAGGGATGAAAGGGGCCATTGCCAAGGCTAATGAGTTGGCCAAGAGCGATTCAAATTATTACATCCCGCAGCAGTTTGATAATCCAGCCAACCCAGAAATTCACCGCAAGACAACCGCTGAAGAAATTTGGAATGATACCGATGGCAAGGTCGATTTTCTTATTTCTGGAATTGGAACAGGCGGAACTATTACTGGAGTTGGCGAAGTCATTAAGAAAAGAAAACCAAGTTTTAAATGTATCGCGGTCGAACCGAAAGATTCACCGGTTTTATCGGGAGGCCTGCCGGGCCCGCATAAAATTCAAGGCATTGGCGCCGGGTTTGTCCCTTCGATTTTAAATACGAAGATGATTGATGAAGTTATTCAAGTAAGTAATGATGAAGCTTTTGATTACGCGCGAAGGTTGATTCGTCAGGAAGGCATTCTTTGCGGTATTTCTTCAGGCGCGGCGGTTTGTGCAGCGGTACAGGTTGCGAAACGGCCGGAGAATAAAGGCAAGCTTATTGTCGCTATTATCCCCAGCACGGGAGAGAGGTATTTAAGCACTGATCTTTTCTCGGAATTCAGATAGTTTTTGAATATCCCACGCCACAAAAATAAGTGGTTGTCAGCGCAAAGCTGACTAAAAGAAAAAGGGGAGCAGGTTAGATCTAACTTGTTCCCCTTTTTGTTTTTCTTTGTTTGGTTTAGAAAAACAAAAACCCCCAGCGTTTTGATTTGCGAACAAAGAGAGCAAATCAGCTGGGGGTAAAATTAGTGTCAGACTGAACTAACACAACTTTACTAACTCACAGCTTCGTTTTGAATCCTCCGCCAATCGGTCAAGACCGGGTCGAAATTTTGGTCTTTGAGAAGCTTAACAATGTCAAAGACGCTGCGGGTATCTTCGACGTCAAATTGCGGGTCCTGCTCTTCGGGCGATTTCAGCGTGTAGCCGCCCACGGAAGTATTTGAGCCTGCTGACATCCGCGTGATTCCCAAGCCCAGGGCGTGGTCACGGAGTCTTGCTGATTCCCGTGTAGAAAGATTAATCCCCACACGCGGAAAAAGCGTCCGCGTCAGGCAAATGATTTTAATGAACGTTTTGTCGTCAATGTCGCACCGCGCAAAGTTCTCGTCTTTGATTGTTTTGATTCGGGGGAACGAAAGGCTGTACTCAACGCCGGGGTAGGTTTTTTCCAGGTGGCGCAGTTGGTAGAACAACGCATTCAAATCTTGAGCCAAATCTTCTGCCAGGCCTAACAAAATCCCCAGGGAAAGGCTGCGCATTCCAGCCCGGGCGGCGCGTTCAGCTGTAGCGTAGCGGAAATCGTAATCAGCTTTCACCCCGGAAAGGTGGACCTCTTTGTACCGGGCGCGGTCGTAGGTTTCCTGGTAGACCGTAATCCCGTCGACGCCGTGCAGGTAAAGTTCGCGGTATTCATCTTCGCGCATTGGGTGGACTTCCAGGCTAATGTTGGGAAAATAATTTTTAGCAACAGTAACAGCTTCTTTTAAATAACTTGTCGGCGTGACGCTGTACGATTCACCGGTGAGCAGCAAAATATTCTCAATCCCATGACTGGCCACGTATTTCATTTCCTGGCGCATTTCGCCTTCCGTTAATTTAAAACGTTTAATTTTGTTGTGGCTGTGAAACCCGCAGTAGGTGCAGTGGCTGCTGCAGTAATTAGAAAGATAAAGCGGGGCGTAGAGAGAAATCGTCCGGCCAAAATGTTGGCGGGTCACACGGCTGGCTTCCTGCGCCAAATTCTCGAGGAAGATAGGATTTTGATTGTCGAGAATATTTTTCAGTTCGGTAAGGGCAATCATTGGCTAGAGGCAACCTTTAAATTATTCGTAGAGAAATCCGGTTAATGGCGACGAGGCATTGGCAATATCTTTTTGCTGCGGGAGTTTGCTTAAGTAACCTAAACGGCCGGCTTTGACCGCCAAAGAAAAAGCTTTGGCGAGTCCACCGGGATTACCCGCTGCAGCGACTGCCGTGTTAGCTAGAATTGCATCAACGCCCATTTCCATAGCTTCAGCGGCCTGCGACGGCGCGCCGATCCCGGCATCCACAATGATGGGCACTTCTTCGATTTCATTGACCAGGATTTGGATAAATTCTTTGGCCTTGAGGCCTTTGTTGCTGCCGATTAAAGACCCCAGCGGCATCACGGCGGCGGCGCCGGCTTTGATCAGCTCCCGCGCGGCATACAAATCCGGGTACATGTAAGGTAAGACAATAAATCCTTCTTTCGCAAGAATTTCGGTGGCTTTGATGGTTTCCACATTGTCGGGAAGTAAATATTTGCTGTCGTTGATGACTTCAATTTTGATCCAATCACCGCAGCCGGTTTCGCGGGCCAGATGGGCGATGCGCACCGCCTCTTTGGCGTTACGGGCGCCGGAGGTATTCGTGATGAGTGTAATATTTTCGGGAATGTATTCCAGGATATTTTCTTCGTGACGTTCAATATCGATGCGCCGTAAAGCCACGGTCACCAACTCTGTGCCCGAAGCCTTAATACTGTCGGTGACGTCAGTTTTATTTTTAAATTTTCCTGTCCCCAACAAAAAACGATTAGTAAATGACCGCTCACCGATAATAAGCGGGGTATCTTCAAGAATTTGCGTGGATTGTAATTGTAGAGTGTTCATTTATCCTCCACCGACAAAACTGACAAGCTCAATGGTATCTCCGTCTTTGATTTTGGTCATGTTCCAGCGGGTGCTTTTGATAATGTCACCGTTAACTTCCGCAATGATGCGCGGATTACCCTGGCCGATCTGTTGAATTATTGTTTGCAGGGATTGGTTGCCGGAAAATTCTTTTTCCCGGCCGTTAATTTTGATTTGCATTTTATGGAATCCTGTTAACTGTTCAATCTTCATCTTAAATGATTTCAACGGAAAATGCAAATGTTATAAGCTGGCCTAGTCGGAAATATATTGTAGACTTTAATTAATATTTGTAGTATATGATTTGTTGCTTATGAGGGGCCACAATAATTATCGTTTAGTATATTTACTGATTGTTCCTGCTGTTTTTACGGCAGGATTTTTATTTTCGAAAAAATCATCCAAGGAAAGAATCTATTTCGGCAAAAATTTTATTGAAATTATAAGCAAAGAACTTTTAGTCGACAGGCAGTATGATTCTATGGAAGGACCAGTTGCATTGTTGAATTTCACTTTGCCCGGGAAATCAAAACCGGAGCTTTTATGGCTGACAAAATACGAGTCTTTTATGGTTTCGGGCGACGGAAAGCACCCGGTATCACAGGAGTACTTGTGCCACAGTTTCTTTTCTGTTTATAAGGACAGGAGTGAATTTAATAAGAGCGATGGTAATTTAACGGCCAACGAAAGCAATCCCATTATTGATTTCCCCGAAGGATTTGGAATGCCAGTTTTGTCGAATGAAAAATTTATGTCTAATGTGCAGGCCGTAAACAAAAATCCCATAAAAAAACCCATTGTTATAAGAAATAGAACGAGAATACATTATATCCCGCAGGAAGAACTCAAAAAACCTTTTAAACCACTGACCGATCATGTCTTATCTGTTTATAAGGCAAGGGAATCCATGGCCGATATTAGTAATAAGGACATAGTATTTATGGAAGATGAAAAGGGTATGTGGTTAGCTAAGGCAGGCGATATTTCGCCATCACCCGATAATATTCTGCATTTATCAAATGATAAACTTCTTTCTCCCCGCGACCAACCTCAATGCCATATAACAAAAGAAGCTCATGATGGAAATTCAGGAGATATCAAGCCTGTTACCGGTCATTGGTTCGTTAAGCCGGGACGCGAGGAAGTTCATAGTAATGTAACGAAATTTATGGATTTACATTTCGATACGACCATTCATTTTATAACCATGCATTTACATGCTTTTGCCGAGTCAATGGAATTGCGGGATTTAACCACAGGGGAATCTTTGGTTAAGCTTCATGCGAAAAATTATGCCGGCAAAGTGGGCTTGGAGAAGATAGAGCAATTTTCGAGCGCGGAAGGCATAAAAGTCTATAAGGACCATGAATATGAACTGGTGAGTGTTTATAACAACACAACGGATCATGATATTTCTGCTATGGCTATGATGGTAGTATATCTTTTGGATAAAGGTAGTCCATATTACCAAGACGAAAAAAATGTTGCAATGATTGGGGAATAGTTGATAGTATATTCACTCCAATTTTTTGCATTAATTTTAAAAAACATGTTACTTATTTATGAGAGACAACATTAATTATCGTTTAGTATATTTGCTGATTGTTCCTGCTGTTTTTGCGGCAGGATTTTTGTTTTTAAGGGAGTCAGAGTCGCATAAAGAAAGAATCTATTATGGCAAGAATTTTATCGAAATTCTAAGCAAGAAACTCTTGGTCGATAGGCAGTATGAGGCCATGGAAGGGCCAGCTGTGAGGTTGAATTTCAAATTGCCCGGGAAATCAAAACCGAAACTTTTGTGGCTGACAGAATACGAGTCTTTTATGGTCTCAGGCGATGGAAAGCACCCGGTATCGCAAGAGTACTTGTGCCATAGTATTTTTTCTATTCATAAGGACAGGATTGACTTTAATAAGAGCGATGGTACCTTATCGGCTAATGAAGGCTTTTCAACTGTTGATTTCCCCGAAGGATTTGGATTCCCGGTTTTGTCAAATGAAGAATTTATGTCCAATTTTCAGGTAGTCAACAGAAATGCTATAGAAAAACCCTTTATTATAAGAAATAGAACGAAAATATATTATATTCCACAGGAAGAACTCAAAAAACCTTTTAAACCGCTGATCGGGCATCTTCTATCTGTTTATAAAGCAAGGGAATCCATGGCTGATATTAAAGGTACGGATGTGGTATATATGGAAGATGAAAAGGGCATGTGGTTAGCTAAAGCAGCCACTATTTCGCCATCACCCGATAATATTCTGCATTTATCAAAGGATAAACTTATTTCTCCCCACGATCAGCCCCAATGTCATGTAACAAATGAAGTTCATGATGGAAATTCAGGGGATATCAATCCTGTTACCGGCCATTGGTTCGTTAAGCCGGGAAGACGTGAGGAAGTCCGCAGTAATGTGACGAAATTTATGGATTTACATTTCGATACGACCATTCATTTTATAACCATGCATTTACATGCTTTTGCCGAGTCAATGGAATTGCGGGATTTAACCACAGGGGAATCTTTGGTTAAGCTTCATGCGAAAAATTATGCCGGCAAAGTGGGCTTGGAGAAGATAGAGCAATTTTCGAGCGCGGAAGGCATAAAAGTCTATAAGGACCATGAATATGAACTGGTGAGTGTTTATAACAACACAACGGATCATGATATTTCTGCTATGGCTATGATGACGGTATATCTTTTAGATAAGGATAGCCCG
Source organism: uncultured Planctomycetales bacterium (assembly GCA_964630825.1). Taxonomy (GTDB): domain Bacteria; phylum Omnitrophota; class Gorgyraeia; order Zapsychrales; family Zapsychraceae; genus CAZVZR01. The sequence goes on from CAZVZR010000002.1 coordinate 7,699, forward strand.
TATTACCATGAAGAAAAAAATATTGCAATAATCACCAAATAAGTATATTATTGCTAGAATATTTAATAATTAGATAGATTTCAAAGCGAATATGTAGTATAAGAAAGTTAATGCTATTTTCTAATGTTAACCTTTTTGAAAGGAAGACAGAAACACAATGAAAAAATCAACTGCAGAAAGTGAACCCGAGGGGGGACAAGCTTTTGGTTATCAACTTTTGTTAGATCTTTATGGATGTGCTGAGGGTGTATGTGATGACTTGAGTTTGAGTTATAAGTTTTTGGATGAGACCGTCGGGTATTTGGGGATGGAAAAGCAAGCCCCGCCGAATGTTTTCCGCAGTGACGAAGTGAAATTCCCTGATAAAGCTGGGCTTTCCGGATGGGTGCCTTTGATCGAAAGTTCGATCGTTATTCATACACTTACCGTAAAAAATTTTATCTCTATCGATATTTACTGCTGCAAGAAATTTGATATCAGCAAAGCCAAGGATATGTGCATCCGCTTTTTTAAACCCAAAAAAATCGATGAACAATATGTCGAGCGCGGCATGGATTATTACAAATCAGATTCAAACTATTATACGTTAACGGTAAAGAAGAAAAATTCCGATGCCCCTGAAGTCAGTATCAGCAAAAAGGACAAAGCACTCGCCGGCGTAAAATAGAAAAGTTTTAAGGTATATTTAGAAAGGGGAATACTTTAGTCATAAAGATATTCCCCTTTTATCTTTTGTGAAAAGAAAGCTGTGAGCGCAATAGTTAGAGTGGTATGAACATGAAGAAGGATTATTATGGTTTTTTGGATGGTTACAGAGCTGTGGCTATTTCTTGGGTGGTTTTTTGTCATCTGCATGGTTCTTTAAATTTACATTCGATACAGTTCTTTCAAAGCGGATTTTTAAACGTGGCTGCCCCAGTGGGATTTTTGGGCGTTGACATGTTCTTTGTCATAAGTGGATTTTTGATTACAGGAATCTTAATTGAAGATTTTCGCAAACCCATAAGAATAAGAAGGTTCTTTTGCCGCCGCGCGTTTAAAATAATACCTCAATATGTTGTTGTGATTATGGCGAGTTTTTGGGTGCACGACAAATTCTTGGGCTTACAACCGATAAATAAAGTATCCATGTTAAGTTATTTTCTTTTTTTTCAGAATTACATTCCAGCCCCGAAAGGAATGGGGCATTTATGGTCGATGGCTGTTGAAATACATTTTTATTTGTTGTACGCGGTGTTAGTTAAGACCATTTTCTTTTTTGTGCCTGAGGGAAAAAGAAGACACTTCATTTTATTAATAATCCTCTTTGCCATTGTTGTTTTGGGAAATATTATGCATTCCTTTTATTTTAAAGCCGCAAACTTTAATTATGATGTTTCCTCTATGGCATATACTTACGTTTCCTTTGATGGTTTAATATTTGGTTGTATATTAAAACTTTTGGAAAAGAAATTCATTGCCGAACCGATTAGTAAAAAGATGTTCATCGACGTATTTTGTTTAATGGGAGGGTTGCTGTATATTCTTTTCATCTGGGAATTCCACAGGGTTGGGTCAAATAGATTTACGCATTATTTTCGTTATTTAGCACCGGTATTATTAATTATTTCTTCTTTGAAAGGCTGCAGGTTGGTTAATCGCATTGTGTCCAATCCCTTCTTTATTTGGATCGGCAAGAAATCTTATGGCATCTATCTTTGGCATTTAATTGTCTTAATTTTTGTTTTTAAATTTTTTACATATGATAATTTGTATTTATCTATCCCGTTTTATATTCTAATGGTTATAGTTGTGGGGGCTGTTTCTACGGATACATTAGAAAAAGCGTTTCTTAAAATTAGACAAAAAGTGGTTCCATAAATAAAATTATTAAAGATGAGTTATAGCATTGAAACAATCAGGGAGATCGAAGCCAAGTGGCAAAAGTATTGGCAGGATAATAAATCTTTCCATGCCGACACGGATACGAAGAAGGAAAAGTTTTACTGTCTGGAGATGTATCCGTACCCTTCCGGCAAGCTCCACATGGGCCATGTGCGTAATTACACCATAGGCGACTGTATTGCCCGTTTCCGGCGGATGCAGGGCTTTAACGTCCTGTATCCGATGGGTTTTGACAGTTTCGGTCTGCCGGCGGAGAACGCGGCGATTAAAAATAAAGAAAATCCGCGCAAGTGGACGGATATGCGTATTGAAGAGATGGTCCGTCAGATGAAAGAGATGGGGCTTAGTTATGACTGGTCGCGGTTTTTATTTAGCCATGACCCGGGATATTACAAATGGAATCAATGGATTTTTATCCAGATGCTCAAGAAAGGCCTGGTATATAAGAAAAAATCGGTCGTCAATTGGGATCCGGTGGATAATACGGTTTTAGCCAATGAGCAAGTCATTGATGGTAAGGGTTGGCGCAGCGGGGCGGAAATTGAAAAGCGTGAAATCGAGCAATGGTTTATCAAGATTACTCATTATGCCGAAGAACTTTTGAATGACTTGGATAAATTGGACAACTGGCCCGAGCGCGTCAAGACGATGCAGCGTAATTGGATCGGTAAAAGTTACGGGACAATTATTAAATTTGATGTGGTAAATGAAGCCGGCAAAAAGATTGATGAATTAAAGACTTTCACCACCCGCCCGGATACCGTGTTTGGTATTGAATATGTAGTTTTGGCGGCCGAGCATCCCAAATGCCTCGAGTGGACCAAAGGCGCCAAAAATGAAAAAGAAATTCAGAATTTTATTACCCAAGTTCAGAAACAGTCTTTGGTCGAGCGCGTCGGCGAAAACAGTGACAAAAATGGTAAGGCCTTAGGCGTGTATGCAATCAATCCCGTTAATAAGAAGAAGGTGCCTTTGTGGGTCGCCGATTATGTGTTGATGGATTATGGAACCGGCGCGGTTATGGCGGTCCCGGCGCATGATCAAAGGGATTTTGTTTTTGCCAAGAAATATAAATTACCTATTTCGGTCGTCATTTGTCCTATAGAGGACAATTTAAATGCCGAAGATTTAAAAGAAGCCTATATAGAAGAAGGCATCATGGTCAATTCTGGAAATTTTAATGGACTGGAAAGTAAAATAGCTAGCACTGAAATTTCGAAATGGATGGAGAGCCAAGGCTGTGGCGAGCGCACGGTGACGTTTCGCTTGAAAGATTGGCTCATTTCCCGTCAACGGTATTGGGGAACACCGATTCCGATTTATTATGATGATCAAGGCCATCCGCAGCCCATCCCTGAGACTGAGCTTCCGGTAGTCCTGCCCGATGATATTGAATTTGGTAAAGGCAATCCTTTGGAAACCTCCGAAACATTTAAATTTTATATCGATAAGAAAACTGGCAAGAAATACCGCCGGGAAACCGATACAATGGACACCTTCTTTGATTCGAGCTGGTATTATATGCGCTATACAAGCCTGGAAAAAGATAAGATTCTCGCCAAAGATAAAGTCAATTATTGGATGCCCATTGACCAGTATATCGGCGGGATTGAGCATGCCATTTTGCACCTTTTGTATGCCCGTTTTTTTACCAAATTTTTACGGGATTTAGGATTGGTAAATTGTGACGAACCATTTCGTCGTTTATTGACGCAAGGAATGGTGCTGTTGCGCGGCGAGGTTATGTCAAAATCAAAGGGCAATATCGTTGATCCGGATTCAATCATTGAAAAATATGGGACGGATGCTTTGCGGCTTTTTATTTTATTCGCTGCGCCGCCGGAAGATCAGTTGGAATGGAATGACGATGCTATCGAAGGCTCGTGGCGGTTTTTAAACCGTATCTGGCAATTTATTGAAGACCGGTATGACACAAAATGTAAGGATGACTTAATTTTATCCGAACTTGATGATGAGGATAAAGAGTTGGAGCGGTTGCGTAATTTTACGATCAAGAAGGTCACGGAGAATATTACCAATTATAAATTTAATACCGCAATCAGCAGTTTGATGATCCTGATGAATCACGCCGAGAAATATAAATCCGCCACACAAAAACAAATACTTCTCAATAAGGTTGCCGAAACACTTGTTTTATTAATAGCACCGATCGCCCCGCATTTTTCCGAAGAGCTTTGGCAAAAGGTGGGCAACGGCGAGAAAAGTCTTAAAGAAGTTTCCTGGCCGAGATATGACGAAGGCGCGTTAAAGAAAGAAACCATCCGCATCGTTGCGCAAGTTAATGGTAAATTGCGCGATCAATTCGACATCCCCGCCGACGCCACCGAAGAGGCGATCAAAGAAATTGTTTTAGCGAGCGCCAAAATTAAGCAATTCATTGACGGCAAAGAAATCCGCAAGTTCATTTACGTCCCCGGCAAGTTAGTCAATGTGGTTGTTTAAAATTTTTATTTACATAAACTTTCCTGCAGTGTATATTCTTTTTGCTTAAGTAATCCCCACTCACGATTCCCCTTAAAAAATTACAGTAACCCCTCGGCTAATATTTTGTGTCGTTTAATTTTTTGGCGAAACAAAACCGAAGGGCTCATTTCCCCCGCCAGTTTGCTTCGCAAACAAACGGCGGGGTTAATTCGGCCACGCACTTACGTTCACTATCGTTCCGTAAGTGCGGCCTCATTGATTGACAATGGTTAGCAAAAATGCTAACCTTAAGGAGAAGGTGGATGAGTCGGCCAAGACAAGAAAATTATGTTTTTTATCAGGGGAATAAGTTTCAGGTTGAATTTTACTTTACGGAAGATGGGGAAATGCCAGCGAAAGAATATTTTAATTCTGCGGATCACCAGGTGCGGGTTAAACTTTCGTCTTTAGTTGAGTACATTGCAGAAGAAGGGCGGCTTTTCGATAAGACGAAATTTAGGTTGGTTAACAAAAAGGAAAAGATTTATGAGTTTAAACCGATGACCGAACGTTTCTTTAATTTTTTTTCTGATGGAGGAAAAATTATTATAACCAATGCTTATCATAAAAAAGGGCAGAAAGTAGACAAAAGAGAGCTTGTCAGGGCGATCAATTTGAGAAAAGATTATGAATTTCGAGTCAAAGGAGGCGATTATTATGAAACATCATCGTAAAATTAGAACTTATATGGATAAACTGTTTGAGGATAAGGCATTTAAAGAGGCTGTGGAGAAAGAATATAGAAATCTTGTTATTTCCGAAAAGATAGCAGAATTGCGGCATAAAGCCCATCTGACCCAAGCGGAACTGGCCAAGAGGGTCCGCACCACGAAATCCGCTATTTCCCGGTATGAAAGCAATGCGTACGGTGGATATAGTCTTTCGCTTCTTCAAAAAATTGCCTCTGCTTGTGGAGCAGACTTACGCATATCATTTGTTCACAAGAAATAACGGACAAGGTACAAGTTAAATCAAAATGACAAAAAAACGAAGCAAAAAAAACAGAAAAGAAATAGAACGCTTGCTCAAGGAATTTAAAAAGACACCGATAAAGCTTAACTGTGTCGCAACACAAAAGTGTCAAATTAATTTTGGGCAACAGTCTTAACTTTTAAAGCAATCAAGTTAATCCCCGCCCGCTTTTGGCTCACAGGTTTCCCTTTTAAATTATGCTTAATTTCACCAAACAAGAAAAATTTGTCCTTTGGGCGGTGGCGTGCGTATTTCTTATCGGCACGGCAGTTGACTATGTCTTGAAAAAATATCCGCGTCTTAATGATTTCGTTTATTTCGCCGACAGTGAAGGCATTTATCCAAAGATAAATATCAATAAAGCCAATCAAGAAGAGTTGATGAATCTACCTTACATTGGTGAGCAAACCGCAGCGCAAATTTTGGAATACCGCCGGGCCAAGGGAAATTTTAAGAGTATTGATGAATTAAAAAATATCCCCGGCATTCAGCTTAAAAATTTCCCAAAAATGAGCCGGTTATTGACACTATGAAATCAGATTCTTTCCAGGCCCGGAAAAAACATTTGCCGTTTATGTGGGTGACGATTATTTTTGCCTCGGGTATTGTGTTTAATGAATGGATTCAGCTTCCGTTTGCTGCCCTGTGGATGGTAACTGTGCTTACCATTGCAGCGTGGTTACTATTCATCAATCGTCCGATTTTTTCGCTGGTATTATTGATTATCGCTTTTTTCTTTTTGGGCGCCCTTATTTCTCAGAATTATCAAACGCTCGACAAAAACAATATCTGTGATGCCGCCCGTTATTATTATGGCAAGCCGGTTGTGATAAGAGGGGTTATTGTTTCCGACATCGAAGAGCAGCGTTTTGGGAAAGCCAAGAAAACTGTTTTTAAGTTACAAGTCAAGAGTGTCAAAGCAGACGGAATATGGGTACAGAAGAAGGGGTTATTGCTGGTTAACCTTTTTCGTGCTGAAAATATAAACTACGGCGATGATGTGGAGATGGAAGGAAAGCTGCACCGGCCTTTTGAGTTTGCGGCCGACTCGGATTTTTCTTATCGAGATTATTTAAAAAGAAAAGGCATTGAATTTATTCTCAGCGTCAAGAAACAGGGATATGTGAATGTTATCGGCAAGGATCAGGGCAATCCCGTCAAAAGTTGCCTGTTTAAATTTAAAGACAGGCTCAATGGTATTTTAGAAAAACATTTTTCCGGGGCGGAACTAGGCATCATGCAGGGATTTTTGTTGGGCGATCGGTTTAATATCCCGAAACAGATCAATGAAATTTTCAGGCTCTCGGGGGTTATTCATATTCTGGCCATTTCGGGCTTTAATGTGGGGATCGTTTCCGGCATTATTTTTTTATTTTTGAAAATGCTGCCGATCGGCAGGAAATTTCAATATTTTTTAACAATGGGAATACTTATTTTATACGCCATTTTGACCGGCGCCCAGCCGCCGGTGGTGCGGGCGACCATCATGGCAGTGGTTTTCATGGTCAGTTTTATTATTGAGAAAGAGCCGGAACCATTGAACACATTGTCCTGCGCCGCGTTGATAATTCTTTTAATTAACCCAATGAATATTTTTGACGTTGGTTTCCAGTTGTCATTTATCAGCGTACTTTCAATAATAATTTTTTACAGTAGGTTTGTTGATATTTTTCTAAAACTGAGCGGGTTTGCACCAGAGGAGGATGATCCGGATAAACGGGAAAGAATTCTAGCCTTCCGGGATGTGTTGTGGAAATATATTGTCAAATCATCGGCGCTGTCTTTGGCTGCTTACTTGGGGGTGGCGGTTTTGGTGGCCTATTATTTTCATTTGGTGACGCCGATTGTTGTGGTGGCGAATTTGGTTGTTATTCCTTTGGCTTCGATAATTGATATATTGGGAATTGCACTTTTATTGGCGGGGTTGATAGTACCAATGGCGGCATTTTTATTTACCAATTGCATCAAAGTGCTGATGGCGTTTATGGTCTGGGCTGTTTTTTTGTTTGTCCAGATCCCCGGGGCCCATTTTTCTATTTCTTCAATGAATGTCTGGGTGGTCATTGGTTATTATGGTATTATGATAACTGTTGTTATTATGATGAACTTTAAAAGAAGCAATATCCTTTCAGGCAGCCGTTTTGGCAGGAAAGATTGTTTGATGAGGTTTGACAAATAAAATAGAGTATGCTAAAGTTTCCCCCATGCCTCGTATATTAATATTTATAATTACATTAGTATTACTTATATTTCCCGCTACCCGCAGCATGGCGTTTTGGGTGTGGACTCCCGAAACCGGCAAGTGGGAAAATCCCCGGTTTTCCGTTAAAGACACGCCGAAAGCGCAGCTTGATTACGCCGTTGGGTTTTATAATGACAAAAAATATGAAGAGGCGATTCAGGAATTCAAGAAGCTGATCAAACATTATCCGCGTTCCTACGAAGCTCCGGAGGCACAATATTATATTGGCAAGACATTGCAGGACCAGCATAAACCTCTGGAAGCATTTAAGGAATATCAGCAGGTCATTGATAAATATCCTTTCAGCGAGCGTTCGGCCGAGATTGTGAAGATTCAATACCAGATTGGCCTTGATTATCTGGAAGGGCGATCGGACAAGAAAGGGCTGCTGGGAGGGATTGTTGCGATGGCCAATGAAGATCAAATTGTTGATATTTTCCGTACAGTCATCAAAAATGCTCCTTACGGTGAATTCGCGGCGCCGGCACAATATAAAATTGGCTTATTTCTTATGGAAAAAAAATTGTATGTGGAAGCGCGTGATGAATTTGAAAAAGTAATCAATGATTATCCCCAGAGTGAATGGGTGAAGGCGGCAAAGTATCAGATTGCCTTGACTGACGCGAAGCGTTCCACCACGCCGGAATATGATCAAAAGGTTACCGGCGCGGCAGTCTCGGAGTTTAAAGATTTTGTGACGGCCAATCCCGACGCGGAACTTTCCGAAAAGGCCAAGAGCCAAATTCAACAACTGAGGGAAAAAGAGGCTGAAAACAATTTTTTGGTGGCCAAGTTTTATGAAAAACAAAAAAATTATACTGCGGCAAAGATTTATTATAAATTAATCATTGATGATTATGCTAATACTAAATGGTCCTCCAAAGCCCTAGAAAAATACCGCGCCATGGGCATGAAAAAATAAATGAAAAAATTATTCCTGGTAGTTTTTCTTATATTGCTCCAAAGCAGTGGGTGCGGTTACACGACCCAATCCGTTCTTCCCAGCCAGTTCAAGTCAGTTTACATCGAAGCGTTTCCCAATCATATCGATTTTACCGCCGAAGGGCAGCGCAACCTTTACGTTCCCTTGATTGAAGTTGATGTCCGCAAAGCCATTATCAACCGTTTTCACGTGGACGGGCATCTCAAAGTGGCGGACTCTGACACAGCTGACCTTGTGCTTAAAGGGGAATTAAAAAGTTACAGTCGGGATGCGCTGCGTTTTACAACCGGAGATAATCCGCAGGAATACCGTGTGACCATCACTGTTTCCTTGGAAATGTGGGACACCGCGAATAATGTGGCCCTTTGGCATGAAGGTAGTTTTGTCGGTGAGGCCACGTATTTTATCGCTGGTTCACAAACATCTTCGGAAGAAGCAGCGATCGGAGAGGCTGTCAAAGATTTAGCCCGCCGGATTGTGGAACGGACGATTGAAAATTGGTAACTACAGTGGCCGGCTGCCTACGGTTGAAGACGGTGGTCGGCTTGCTTAAAAATAAACCTAGTGGTCAGTTGTCAGACGAATTTATTCTGACCACTGATCCCTGATCACCTGTTTCATTAGTAAGCATCTGACCACTAATTCAAAGAAATGATCTATTTTTTAATCGGCGAAGACCCTCTAGTAAAAGATCAAAAGTTTGCTGAAATCAAAAAAGCGGTGCTGACCAAAGAGGCCGTGAACTTTGATTACGAAGTCCTTGACGCCCACAAATTAGACCCCGACGATTTGCAGAAAGCCCTGCTGGCGCTTCCGGTTGTTGCCAAGAAACGGCTGCTGGTAGTTCGTCAGGCTCATAAACTGACGGAAAAAAATATCAGCCTTTTGCTGAAGTTTGCCCAGACGCCTGATTTGAAGACGGATGTTGTGTGCGACGCCCCGGTCGCTGAGTTGAAAACGGCAGCGTTTAAGGAACTCATTGCGTCAGCCAAAGTTTTTCAATCTTCATCCGATAAAAAAGAAAATGTTTTTGACGTAACCAAAGCAATGACGGCGCGAAAGCCGGCGGAAGCCCTCAGTGTGCTGGGGAGGATTTTGTCTTCCGGGGAGCATCCACTGCAAATATTAAGCGGCCTGTTGTGGTTTTGGGGAAGAGAAAAAAATCGTGTTTCGCCGGAGCGTTTTCAAAAAGGCTTAAAAGTATTACAGGAAACGGATGTTAACATTAAACGCAGCCGTTTGAAACCTGAATACGCCCTGGAAGTATTGGTGGTTAAGCTAACTTCGCTAATAGCTTACTGAAGCGGGATTTTCGGCGGGAGGCGGTATTTTTTTTGAGGACTTTACGTTTGGCCGCTTTATCCAATTTCTTGTAGACAATTTGCAAATCGGACTGGGCCTGTTGTTTATTCTTTGCTCCCAACGAGGCAAGAAATTTTTTGATGGTTTTCTTTAAATCGGTTTTCACGTCAAGATTGTGGAATCTTCGCCGTTGATTTTTACGTAACGCGACTACTCCGGATTTTCTTTGTGGCACTGGGTAAACTCCTTTCTAAAGTTCAAGCAAGGTCGTTAATATAGCAAATACTCTGCTTTATGTCAACCGTCAAATCTGACCATCCTGACTCGCACCAGTCCATTATCCGTTCCACCAGCATGATTTCTTTGGGGACATTGGCCTCGCGCATTCTGGGATTTATCCGTGACGTTATTTTGGCTAAACTGCTCGGGACAGGTTTTCGTGCCGATGCGTTTTTTGTCGCTCTTAAAATTCCCAATCTCTTTCGCGACCTCGTTGGGGAAGGGGCCACCAATGCCGCGGTGGTGCCCATCTTTTCCGAATATAAAGAGAAAAAATCCAAGGAAGAGTTTCTACAGTTTGTCAGCGTGGTCTTTGCGTTGTCACTGATTGTCCTGAGCCTTATTACGATTTTAGGCATTTTTTTTGCGCCGTCGATTGTGCGCATTCTTGTTCCCGGGTTCATCGCTTATCCCGAAAAATTGGCCTTAACGATCCGCTTAACGAGGCTGGTGTTTCCTTATTTGATCTTTATCGGCCTGACGGCTTACGCGATGGCGGTTTTGTACACGTTTCGGTCGTTTATGGTCCCGGCCATCAGCCCTTGCTTGTTTAATATCGCGATTATTCTCGGCGCGATTTTTATTTCACCTTTGATGCCTGACCCGGTATTCGGGTTGGCGATAGGTGTTTTAATCGGCGGAGTTTTACAGCTCCTGGCACATATCCCGCCGATATTAAAACAGGGAGTACGTTTTTATAAGCCGAAAAGTTTATTACATCCGGGAGCCAAGAAAATCGGCCGCTTGCTTATCCCGCGGATAATTGGCAGCAGCGTCTACCAGTTAACGGTCCTTGTTGATAATTTTTGCGCTTCTTTATCATTTATTGTCGGCGCCGGCGGCGTTTCGGCGATTTATTACTCCAACCGGATTATTCAATTCCCCATGGGCATTTTCAGTTTGGCACTGGCTTCGGTGGTGTTGCCGACATTTTCGGGGTTTGCCCAACGAAATGATATCGCATCCATCAAAAGGACATTGGTATTTGCTTTAGAGAACATTTTTTTTGTAATGTGCCCGACAACAATTGCTTTAATGATTCTGTCGACACCCATCATCCAAATCCTTTTTGAACGCGGGGCGTTTGGCTGGGAATCAACTCAAGTGACGGCATCGGCGCTTTTATTTTTTTCGATCGGGTTGTTTAGCTTCGGCGGGATAAAGATTTTAGTGACGGTGTTTCATTCTTTGCAAGACACCAAGACACCGGTAAAGGTGGCCGCTTTTTGCTTAATGATTAATGCTTTGTTAAATTTTATCCTGATGTACCCTTTGAAAGTCGGTGGGATTGCCTTAGCCAGTTCCATTGCCGGGACCGCGGACTTTCTTATTTTGTTAACCATCCTCAAAAGAAAGCTGGGTGGGCTCAATTCAGATTTGTTGCAATATTTTCTGAAGGTGACATTGGCCTCTTCCATCATTGGTTTGTTCGAGTTTGTCAGCTGGCAGTTTGTGCACATTCCCAATCAAGCGGTGAAGCTTGTTTTAATCGGGATTTTGGGTATTATATTCTATCAAGCCGTCTGCTTGTTTTTTTGCGTCGAGCAGGCCCAGAAAATTCAACAATGGATATTAAGGAAAAAATAAAAATGCTTCCTTTGACCAGCGGCGTCTATTTGATGAAAGATGACACCGGCAAGGTTATCTACATTGGCAAGGCCGTTTCATTGCGTAAGCGGGTGAGTTCTTATTTCCGTCCTTCACGGGGGTTTTCCAAGACGGATCTGTTGGTTTCCAATATTAAGGACATTGACTGTATTGAGACAAATTCTGAAGCCGAGGCGCTTATTTTAGAGGCCAGTTTGATTAAACAGTATGATCCGAGATTTAACGTCGATCTGCGCGACGACAAAAGTTATCCTTATATCGAGATTACGAAAGAAACATACCCGCGCATTTCTGTCCAGCGCCCGCGGCAAAGAAAAAAGGGATATGTTTATTACGGCCCTTATGTCGATGCGCAACTTATTCGGGAGGCGTTAAAAATTTTGCGGAAGATTTTTTATTTCCGTACGGATGAGAAATTAAAAGAGCGCGACCGGTTTGATTATCAAATTGGCTTGGTGGATGTTCCCAATGTGGATGCGTTGGACAAAAAGAAATATGCCCAGAATATCCGTAATGTCCGTCTCGTTTTGGAAGGGAAAAAAGATGAATTGTATAAACGATTAAAAGAGGAGATGGAGGCTTTCGTTAAGACCAAAGATTTTGAAGAAGCCGCCAAAGTGCGTGATCAGCTTCGGGCCATCGGCGCGTTGTATTCCGGGACAAAAGATATTAATTACCATAAAGAGGCCGAGCAACTTCAGCGAGCCTTGAGCCTTTCAAAACTTCCAGAGAGAATAGAAGCGTTTGACATTTCCAATATTATGGGCAATCAGTCTGTCGGCTCGATGGTGTCATTTGTGCAAGGGAAGCCTGATAAAAGTAATTACCGAAGATTTCGCATCAAAGAAACGACCGGGATCGATGACTTTAAAATGATGGCGGAAATCGTCAGGAGGCGTTACCGGCGCATGAAAGATGAAGGTAAATCTTTTCCCGATTTGATTGTTATTGACGGAGGGAAAGGGCAGCTCTCAGCGGCGAATTTTGAATTACAAAAACTTGATGTCGAGATTCCGATTATCTCTTTGGCAAAAAAAGAAGAGGAAATTTTTCTTCTGAAGAAAAAAGAATCCGTCAGGTTGCCCGACGACTCTTTAGGGCTTAATCTGCTTAAACGTATAAGAGATGAGGCCCATCGTTTTGCTGTGGCTTATCATCGCAAATTGCGTGGTAAAAATATATTTCATAACGGTTAATCAGGGAGCTAAAAATGAAAAATCATAAACAAAATAATTTAACACTTTTCCAATGGAAGGTTCTTCAAGCAGCGATGAAGATTCCTTTGGGCGAAACACGCTCCTACAAATGGGTAGCCCAATCTATTGGTAATCCGAAAGCTGTCCGCGCGGTCGGGCAGGCATTGCGCAGGAATCCTTACCCTATAGTTATTCCTTGCCATCGGGTGATTAAAGAAGATGGGTCCTACGGTGGCTATGCCGGCAAGTACGGTAGAAAGAAAATGTCTCTTATTAATCTGGAGAAAGAAATTGCCGGGAATTTACGCCGGGCAAAACGAGGAAATTAATCGAAAGGTTTTCTCTTTTCATTTATTAAGAGAGAATTAAAATAGTATTGTTGGGATGGAAAACTAAGGAGAAAAAATATGGATTTGAGCCGTCTTTTTAAATTAATGGTTGAGAAAGAAGCTTCTGATTTATATCTGCGTGCCAAGGCGTATCCGCGGGCACGTATCAATGGAAAAGTCCAAATCATCGCCCCGGAAATAGTGTCCAAGGAAGAGGTTTCCCATGCCGTCTCCTTTCTTTTAGAGACAGACCAGCGCCGGCAGGCATTTCATCAAAACCTGGATGTTGATTTTATCCATGAAGAGCCTGGCGTAGGCCGGTTTCGGGTCAATATTTTTATCCAACGCGGGACACCGGTTATCGTCGCCAGGCATGTCCACATGCACGTAAAGACTTTTGAGGAATTAAATTTGCCAGTTGAGATTTGCCGAAAATTATGTGAAGAGACAAAAGGGTTGTTTTTAGTTTGTGGTCCGGCCGGGAGCGGAAAATCAACGACGATCGCCAGCATGATCGAGTTTATCAATCAAACCAGCGAACAACATGTCATTACCATCGAAGATCCGATAGAATATTTATTTAAGGATAAAAAGAGTTTGGTTAATCAACGAGAACTCGGCATCGATGTCCTTACCTATTCGTCGGCCTTAAAACATGTAACCCAGCAAAGCCCGGATATTATTTATATCGGTAATATCCGTGATATTGATACCATGCGGGCGGCGATCAACGCCACCGAGCTGGGGACGTTTGTGATGACGACTTTTCATACGATCAATGCTGTTCAGACAATTATCCGTATTGTTAACTTTTTTCCGCCTCACTTGCATGACGAAGTGCGGATGCAATTATCGATGATCCTTAAAGGTGTTATATCGCTTAGGCTGTTGGCCCGCAAAGATGGCCGGGGGCGTATTCCGGCCTGCGAAACAATGATCGTGACGCCCTCCATTGCCCGGTTGATCCGCGAGGGAAAAATCCGTGAGATTCAGAGTTTTATCGATGAGGGCCAGCTCTACGGGATGCAGTCATTTAAAAAAGCCCTGGTGACATTAGTCAGAAGCGGACTTGTTGATGAAAAAGAAGCCCGCCGCCATGCCGACAGCAAGGATGATTTTGATTTGGAACTAAAGGGAGTAAAAAGGTTAACGGAGAAATGAAAGTCAGCATTACACGGCAGAAAGGTTGAGCCGTGTGCCTGCGGTTAAAGCACGATGATTTCTATCATTATTCCCACTTATAATCGTCTTAATTTATTAAAGTCATTACTGGATTCTATAAGAAGGCAATCTTATCAGGATTATGAGGTTATAGTTGTTGATGATGCCAGCACGGATGGGACATATGAGTATATTCATCACAAATATTCGGAAGTTCATATTTATAGATTTAGAAGAAGGTGCGGGCCCACACACGCTAAGAATATAGGAGTTTTGCAAAGCAAAGGTGAATACTTATTATTTCTTGACTCCGATGTTGAGTTTTTGGATAATACCGCTTTAGGTCGTTATGTGCAAATTATTCAGAGAGAGAAAGGTTGCGGCCAATTGGGAGGAGAGGGGTTTTATCGAGACGCTAAAAAAGTTTTTGTTTATGGCCGAAAAATGAAGACGGCTGATCGCATTGATACGGATTATATTGAAACAAATGAAAAGGAAAAACAAAGATATTGTGACTATATTCCAACCTCCAATTGTTTTATTCTTAGGGAGGCTTTTCTAAAAGTTGGAGGCTTTGACCCGCGGTTTATTTATCCGGGAGAAGATATCGATTTAGGTATCAGGCTTAAAAAAGCCGGATATCAGAATATTGTCCATTATGACGTCGGAGTTTTGCATCGTTTCAGTAAGACTTCCAGAATCAGGCGTTCTTTCAGTTTTTATAGGGCCCAAACTATATTTACTATTAAATATTTCGGTTTTGGAGGAATTTTGATGAACCCCCTGCGGGACATTTTAGATGAATATATCCCGAGAATCAGGGGGTTCACCCAACGACGGTTTAAGCGCAGGTTAAATTATTTTTCCCCCGAGAAGACGAAATCGTTGGACATTCCCGGCGAAAAATCATTTTGGGATACGGCAGTGTATATGTTACGGTTGCCTTTTGATTTGATATTGGCTTATTTCTGGTGTTTTGGGCATATGGGCACAATTTGCGCCCCACAAGTAAGTCATATAAATCAAAGCCGGGAATATGTTGTTAAACGAAATGTATTGTTGGATTGATGGGATTACTTCTAAATTTACATAATAGTCGGGTTGAGCCTATTAGCCGGATGGCTGGGCGGCTAAGAGCCTTTCTGGATGAGAGGAAATTTTTCCCATCCACGTTAACTTTTTTTGTTACTGATCGATGCAATTTAAGGTGCCAACATTGTTTTTATATTCACGAAGTAGAGAATCCGACCCCCAAGGAATTGTCGGTTGAAGAGATTCGAAAGATTCTAAGCGGCCTTAAAAGGTGTTCGCATTACATCATAACCGGTGGAGAGCCTTTTTTAAGAGAAGATATCCTGCCTATTTGTGAGATGATGCAAGGCAAAGAACACACCTTAAGAATTTGTACAAACGGGTTACTTAATGATCGCATTCAGGCTTTTGCACAGAGAATCCCCGATCTTTTGTTTAAAGAGGTTAGAATTCAGATATCCTTTGATGGCCCTGAGATGATTCACGATAAAATACGCGGGGTAGGTGCTTTCCGAAAAGCAAAAAAGACATTGCTCGACATTTTGCCGCTATTAGGCGGAAGAAATAATTTTTATATACAAATTGCTTTAACGTTAAATAAAATGAATCTTAATTATTTGGAAGAGTTTTTGGCCGAATTTGTTTATTATCAATTACCGATAAATTTTATTGTGATGCGTGGGAGCGATCACGGCGTTTTTCATTTACCTCCCAATATATCTCGCCAACAATTCCCTGCCAATAAAGAACTTTACCTCAATGCGGAAGAGATAGAATCTGCTATAGAACAAATAAAAGTTATCAATGATGCTTCAAAATATAATTTTTTTAGTCAAGAGAATTGGGAAGTATTAGCTTGTTCAGCCGGTATTCTGCAAACAGGATACAATCTTTATAAGTGTTTTGCCGGGTCATTGGATGCTGTTATGTACCCGCAGGGTGAGGTGAGTTTTTGTGAGATAACCAAACCCATCGGAAACATTAGGGATTATGGATATAGTTTCTCCAGACTTTGGTATTCTTTTGCAGCTCAAAATCTAAGGCCGTCAATCAAGCAGTGCAGTTGTATACATGGTTGCAATCTGTCCACGGGATTAGCGTTGAAAGTTTACCGTTAAAATAAGTTGATAAGGGCAAAATTTTGAAAGATAACACTAGAGAAATATTCATCATCGAGTCGTTTTTGAAAAGAGTAGTGAATTATTTACGGCTGGTCAGGTTTTGGGAGTGGCAGGGGAGGTTGCAGATATTCATTGTCTGCGGTTTTTTGTTGTGGGTATTTTCAGGAAGCGATCATTTCCCCACGAAAGAGTTTTTGGTCCTTATTATTTATCTTCATTTTGCTTATAGTTATGGATACGGCTTAAATTCTTTGGCGGACAGGAGGGCTGATCTAGTTATTAGCAGGGATAACTTTTGTGATTTTTCTCGTCGTTTTTTAATCAGTACGGTAGTCTTCAATGGTTTTTTCACGATTGTTATAGCATGGTTTCTCCACAATATTTATATTTTTACCCTAACCATTATCGGTTTGCTGTTAGCGACTTTCTATTCGCTTAAGCCGATATGCTTTAAAGAGAAAGGCATGCTCGCTTTGTTCGTATCTGCATTATCGCATTCTTTACCGTTCTTGTTTTTTGTATTTTTATTAAAGAGCCATTATTGGTTGATGGCTTATTTGTTTGGATGGATGATGATACTTGGTTTTTTTCTAGAAATATCGCAGCAAATAGGAGATTATTTTAATGACCAATTAACACAAACCAGGACATTTGCCCGGGATAAAGGTGTGGTTTTTACCAAGAAGGTCGTTTATTTGACGGGAGCTCTGCTTTTGCTTTATCTGGTCCCTCCGGCTTTTGTCGAAGGAGTTTATGGGGCTTTAGTGTCTCTGGTTTTATTAGCTTTTTCCAAAGATGCCGTGGATTATGCAATTCAAAGAGTCGGCTTAGTTAACGCCAAATTAAAAGTGATTAATAAGATATGATGACAGTTTACAACTCCCCTAAGATTAGAGTTTCCTTTATGGCATGCTTATTTGTAGGCGTTGTGTTGGTCCGGTTTTGTTATGCAGATCATGGAAAGAGCTTTCCCCAAGGCGACAATCCGGGGGATTACATTGACAGGATGTACCGCGACGATGACACAATCCGTTGGGAGGAATATTTTAGTAACAATATTTTGGAGAAACATATTAGTTACTATGGAAATGGGAAGAAGGAATCGGATGTTAGTTTTAAAGGAGTAAGGAATCAAGACGGGCCGTTTAAGCGTTATTATGAAAATGGGAATCTGCTCGAGGAAGGTCAAATGAAGGATGGTCAGATGGAGGGAACATATCGCCGTTATTATGATAACGGGAAATTGAAATTGGAAATTCCCTACCACAACGGATCGGCCAATGGAACAGTCAATCAATATTATTCTAATGGCCAGTTAATGAATTCTTCGACCGTTAATGACGGCATGGTTGTAGACGGCGGAGAGTTTTATAATGAGGATGGTTCTCTCGTCGATGGTCATTTTGCTTTATATTATGATGACGGTAGATCATTGCGCTTTGAAGGGGATTTTAAACATGGGAAAGCCGATGGAGAAATTATACAGTACTATTCGGATGGGAGTGTGAACCAGAGCGGTGAATATAAAAACGGTAAGCTTGCAAAGAAAATAAAAAAGAGTAAGGAGAAAGATATTCCGGATTTTGGGCGTCCTGATAAATAGGAAGAAATGAAGAAACTCGCGGTGTTTCATAATGCCATGGACGCTATTGGGGGCGCGGAAATAGTCGCCTTGACCTTAGCTAGAGAATTAAAGGCAGAATTTTTTTCCACCAATATAAGTAGAATCAAAGTGGACAGAATGGGGTTTGAGGATATTGATATTCAATCTATAGACACCGTCCCTCTTAATGCCCCCTTCCGGCAGCAGATGGTTTCCCACCGGTTTCGTAAGTTAGCTTTAAATGGAAAATATAGTTTTTACATTATCGCCGGTGATTGGGCGCTGTCGGCAGCGGTAAACCATAAGCCCAATTTGTGGTATGTTCACTCTCCGGCCAGAGAATTGTGGGATTTATATGAACATACACGTAAACATACAGTGCCCGGGATAGGCCGATGGTTTTTTGATATGTGGGTACAATTGAATAGATTCTTGAGCCGACAATACATTCAGAGTGTCGATTGTGTGGCCTGTAATTCTTCCAACACACAAAAAAGGATTAAAAAATATTTTAACCGGGATGCGGTTGTTATTTATCCTCCTGTCCATACGTCAAGATTTTATTATCGGCAAAATGGCAATTTTTGGCTAAGCGTTAATCGTTTGGTGAGCCACAAAAGGGTCGAAATGCAAATAGAAGCTTTTCGCAAGTTGCCGCAGGAAAAACTTGTTATCGTGGGAAGCTACGAAGAGGTAAAATGTTTTAAAAAATACATAAAATATTTAATGCAGATTAAACCGGATAATGTTGAGATTAAAAGTTGGGTGGATGTGGCGCAATTGACCGAACTTTATGCCGATTGCAAAGCGTTTATTACGACGGCAAAAGACGAAGATTTTGGGATAACGGTGGTGGAAGCCATGGCTTCGGGAAAGCCGGTGGTGGCCCCCAACGAAGGCGGTTATCGCGAGACGATGATTAATGAGGTCACAGGAATGTTGATTGATAATATCGATGTGGATAAACTTGTTCTGGCCATAGAAGAGGTCGGAAGAAATCCGCAACAATATAAAGAAGCATGTTTAAAGCAAGCCAAGAATTTTGATACTCAGATCTTTATCCAGAAAATAAAAGAGCAAGTACATAACTGCTAAATGAAAGTTGCTATTTTACACGATTATTTTGATGAAATCGGCGGAGCAGAGCTCTCTCTTTTGGTAATGGCCCAGGCCCTGAAAGCAACAATTGTGACCACTAATTTTAATAAGAAAAAAATCGACGAATTAGGGTTTCAAGATATATCCATTGTGTCCATTGGCAAGATTCCGCAACAGGCTTACGTGAAACAATTAATGGCCAGATTGCGATTCTTTTTTTGTAATTTTCGGAATAATTTTGATTTGTTTATTTTTGGCGGTGTCTGCAGTATCTTTGCGGCAAAAATCCATCAAAATAATGTATGGTATTGTTTTAGCCCCGAACGCCGGTTATATGACTTACATTCCTGGGAAGGCCTTAGAGATAATACATTTATTTGTGTGTTAAAAAAAGCCTTTAGTTTCATTGATCAATATTTTGTCAAACATATTCAGAAGACCATAGCCATAAGTGAAACAGTAGCAGAAAGAGTTCAGAAATATTATGGCCACCTATAACCTTCAAACAGCGTCAATGAGCCCGTTATCTGATTTGGGCCAAAGGGAAAGAATCCGTTTCCCCAATCTTTTTATTGTCGGCTTCCCCCGAAGCGGGACGACATCTTTGCATTATTGTCTTAATCAACACAAAGATATTTATATGCCGCCGCAAAAGGAATTATTTTTTTTTGCTCAAGAAATTTTTCAAAGATTATGTCCACAGAGCAAGCCAGTATCTCTTGAGGAATACTTGGAACATTTTCATGACAGAAGCCATAAATGGGTGGGAGAGGCAACGGCGTCATATATTTTTTATAAACCTTCCCTAGAGCGCATCAAAGATTTTCTTCGAGACTCTGGCGAACCGTCTAAATTTATCATCATGATCCGCAATCCTGCCGAGGCCGTTTATTCTCTTTATAAATTTGTTTTTATGAAGTATCGAAATTTTATCAATGAAGATTTTCCGACATCCTGGCAAAATAGAGTCCTTAAAAGGAATGTGAACGGAATTGAAACTGCGGACTTCTATCCTTGGGAAATTTTTAATATTCACCAGCATACCAGGTGTTACATTGACGCATTTGGCAAGGACAGAGTTAAAATCATTCTTTTCGATGATTTTAAACAATCCCCGGGGCTAGTTTATCAGGACACCTTACGTTTCTTAGGCCTAGAAGAAGACGGCCGTCTCAATTGGAGTATTCAAAACCAAAGTTTTTCTGGCACTGGTTTCTTAAGGCGAG
Source organism: uncultured Planctomycetales bacterium (assembly GCA_964630825.1). Classification (GTDB taxonomy): domain Bacteria; phylum Omnitrophota; class Gorgyraeia; order Zapsychrales; family Zapsychraceae; genus CAZVZR01. The sequence goes on from CAZVZR010000002.1 coordinate 28,179, forward strand.
CTATAAACAAACTTTTAAGTTTTGACAGGCAAAAGTTTTGTGTTTACCCTAACGAATTAAAAACGGAAATCGTTTCTTATTATAGTAATGAAATTGATGGGTTAGCCGATTTAATCAAACGTAATTTGACGCATTGGAAGAATATTAAAAATATCAAAACTTGATTGTCCATGACCTCTTCGGTTTCCATCGTTATCCCAGTTTACAACGGCGCCAAAACTTTACGGCGATGCTTGAATTCCGTCCTGGATCAAGATTTTACCGATTACGAAGTGATTGTTGTTAACAATAACTCGCTTGACGAAACAGAGCACGTTATTAAGGATTTCGCGAGCCAGTTCCCAAAAATCAAATATGTGTTTGAACCTTACCGTTCCCGGGGCGCCGCTAGAAACACCGGTATCAGGTCAGCGCAAGGGGAAATCATCGCCATGACGGATTGTGATTGTATCGTGCCAACCCATTGGTTGAGCGAGCTTATAAAACCTATCGTCAATGAAAATGAGTCGATCGTTATGGGTGGCGAAATAGATTTAGTTGATACGGACTGGACAAGATTAATACAACGGAAAGACGAAGAGCTTCATGAGCGCAACACCGAAGGGGAGCACATTCATTTTTTAGATACAAAAAATTTTGCTGCGCGCAAAGAAGTTTTTCAGGAATTTATGTTTGATCCGCATATAAAAAACCTCGAAGATTTTGAATTTTTATTAAAAATTGAAAAGAAAATAATGGTTCGGTATCTTAAGGAGGTTAAAGTTGGCCATTTCCACGCGATTTCTTTAAGAAAATGGTTTAGTTGTAATTTTGACCGAGGCTATTGGGCAAGGAAGATTTATGAAAATCATAAAAGCAAGTTGCATATCAAGGATATCCCGATATTAAGCGGCATGTCTTTGAGAAGTAGTTTAGCTTTTCCTTTCTGGATAATTATGCAGTTTATGGTTAAGCCTTTTCAAGAGGCATGTTTTACATTTGTTTCAGAAATTTCCTGGAGATCGGGTATTCTTACCGCACAATTATATAAATGGGCTCCGCAGAACTAACGAATCCTTTCGTCACGGTCATTATTCCTGTTTATAACGGGGCATCGACATTGCAACAATGTTTGCGGTCGGTCTTAAATCAAGAATATTCTCACTTTGAGATTGTCGTTGTTGATAATAATTCCACTGATACATCAAGAAGAGTTATTCAAGAAGTGCAAAAGAACGAGAAAAAATTGAGTTATATTTTTGAGCCAATGCAAGCAAGGGGCGCTGCCCGGAATGCGGGTATTAATGCCGCTTGCGGCGAGATTATTTTAATGACCGATCAACATTGTTTCGTGCCTAGCGATTGGATAAAAAAGCTCATTGGGCCCATTATTAACGAAGGTGAATTTATTGTTATGGGAGGTGAGCGCGACGCGGTTGGCCGTTTTTGGACAAAAATTATCAGTCAGCGTAATAAGGAATTTCGTGCCCGAAACCGCAATGGTTTATATATAAAGTATCTGGATACAAAAAATTTCGCCGCGCGTAAAGATGTCCTCAGGCAATATATGTTTAATCCACAACAAAGAAATTTAGAAGACATTGAATTTTCTTTGAGGATTGCCGGTAATATTCGTATCCGTTATATGCCTGAAGTTTACGTTGATTATTTTCGTCCGATTTCGCTGGGGCGCTTGGCTAAAAATAGTTTTTCCCGGGGTTTTTGGGCTAGGAAGATTTATGACAATTATAAAAATAAACCGAATCTTGAGAGAATGCCGATGCTGGAGAGCATGTCGTTAAAGAACCAATTGGCCTTTATCCCGTGGGCAATATACCAGTTCATAAAGAAGCCGTTTAGTGAAGCATTTTTTATATTGGTTGCCGACGGGTCCTGGAGGTTGGGCGCCTTGGCGTCCCAACTAAATAAGAGAGTTGAAAGCTTTACTTAAAAAGTCTTCTTGCCTATAGGCCCAGCTGTTGTTATGTAAACTTAAAGATTCCGGCTCGTAAACAGGTACATCTATTCCGCTATCCACCTGAAGGGCTTTTATCCAAAAGGTATAAAAACATAACGGCCATTGCTGTTTTATTTTCAGAGCTTGTGTTGTTATAAACGCTGATTAATTCATATCGATGATTTTTATAAACGGGTATGCCCTCTTGGCTGGAAAAGTCATGGAAGGGAGCGAGGCTTTTTTGGTCCGGAGTATTTTGGACGGAACTTTTAAACAGAGACACATTGTCGGTAGCGTCCCTTAATTCAATAGATTCCGCGAAGGGATGTACATGAAAGTTAATGTAATGGATAGTGGTGTCGTAGGGAATGGCTAGGTATTTGGTTATATCAGAACGGTTTATATCCCGGCCCGGTTTAACCAGCCAGTGAAGGGTGACAAAATCATCGGAAACATTAGAGCAGTTTCTTTCATTGACCCCACCAAAATGAAAGGGGAAGCCTTTATTGCGACAATTTAATCCGAATAAATATTTTACATCGAACCAAAAATCGTTCCAGGAACGCAGGTGGGAGAAGAGGCCGAATTTTTCGCCTTTTTTAAAGGCAATCGCTGTACGCAAGAAAAGCGGTTTAAGCGGATGAGTGAGCGCATGATCGTCAATTACATGAACGGTTGATTTATTCCTGACGGTAATCTTTTCATGCGTATCATCTGGGTTGAGTACTTGAGAAAATAAGGTTAATTTTGTGTCACCTGATGTGGGAATGCCAAAACCTTCAGGGAAACGGATATTTTCTTGCCCCTGAGAAATCGTCACCAAGGCTTTATCACCCCTGGTAATGACGCTGTGGCAGAGGTATTTTTGTGGTTCCGGTAAGGCGGCATTTTCGCTTAATATTTCAACATCATATCCGGTAATCCAGAGTTGATCGGCTTTGTTATCTTGGCTTATTGAGAATTCGTGCGTACTGTACGGCCCCTCCATATTCAAATATTTTTTGTCCAAGGTATAACTCTCCGATACAATTTCTGTGGCAAAAGGAAAATAGGTAACCGTTCCTGGTTCTCTTGACTTCTTTTTGACTACATGGCATTCCTGGCCGAAGATAGTTTGGCAGTGAAAAAGAAAGAGGATAAGGAGCATACATTGGTATATTTTGGGGCTGGTCATTTTTTAAAAAAATATTTTCTTAATAATCTAGTATTTCGACAACGGCGGTGTATGTAAGTTTTAAAATGAAGAAATTAATTTGTCCGGCCAATAATTTCGTATATACTAAACTGTCTTTACCTAAATTGTCAAATTGATTGAGATTAGAATATTTTAACAAAAAATGAGAAAAAAATTATTTTTAATTCTTATATTTTCTTTTTTATGCGGAGTATATCTTACTAATCGGCTGTCTTGGAGGGGGGGATTAGAGAAGGTGCCTTTCAACAACGATCCTATTCATAAGAAAGATGAGATCTTTTGGCATAATTTTATGCTTTTTCTGGATGAAGACAATCGCGTTATAAAGACACTGCATGAAAATAACGGTTGGCTATTATTGGAAGCAATTATGCGTGAAAAACTTGATGGGGTCGTTCCGGAAAGATTAAAAATATTGGCGCGCAGTTTTGGGAATGAGGCAGGCTTGTGGGGCTGGTGGCCTGAAAATGTTATGAAGACAGGCAGAAGATACTTTATACCAGCGCCTCATTTAAAAACGTATAAGTCTTATGACGTCGATGATACGGCGTGGGGGGCCAAATTAAATCATCGGCTTTTAACCGAGGAAATTGTTAAGAATTTTATGTATGATACTGATCTATCTGGAGATTTTCAGTCACGCTGTGCGGAAATCAAATGCCAAAAACAGTTTATATTGCGGTTATGGAAAGATATTCAGAATCTCCCCCCAAAATATAACATCAATATTGTCTGCATCGCCAATGCCATTTCGGTTTTGGACTTAAACTCAGGCCAAAATCGGGTTATATTTGAAGAGAATAAAAAGTTTATAAATCATATCGTGGAAAATTTTGACTATAACGAGTATTTTGAGTTCTATGCCCCCAAAATTACCGGAACATTTCTATTGCTTTTCTATGACAAGGAATATAGAAACTTTCTATCGAACGCCGCTAGAGATAAATTGATGAAAGATCTGTTGGCGCATTATGAGGAATTGCAAGACGCGGCCATTGAGGCTAAATGGGGTGTGAGTGAGAGGGTCTTACTTAATGTCGGCGGGTATAATATCACTGCCGTTAACGCTAAAATACCGCAATTAATGTATGCTTATGTGATAAAAAATTGGTTGAAAGAAAATGCACAACAGCCAGCCACAACCGCAAATTAAATCTATGAATGTCATCCTCGTCGCTGTCCAGGGACAGCTTGCTAATGACGGGACGCGCTTGATCTCTTCTTTATTGAAAAGAGAGGGACACCGCGTTAAAACCGTTTTTTTGGCGCGTTACGCACCTATTCTTTATCAAGATCAAGAAATAGAGGAGCTCGACGACATCCTTCGGGATGGGGACCTTGTCCTTATGTCTGTTTACAGCTGTTACGTTGGAAGAGCCATTCAGATCACCAATTATATTCATAAAGAATACCCGGGGATGAAAGTCATTTGGGGCGGGCCACACTGCATCGGCGCCGCCGAACTAAGCCTGCGTTACGCCGATGGTGTTTGCTTTGCTGAGGCTGAAGATGCGATCGTTGAGCTGGTTAACAAATTGGCAGCCAGAGAAGATTATCAAGGTATTCGTAATATGGCATTTAAAGAAAAAGGGTCGCCTATTATAAACAGCGTGCGGCCGGCGATAATGGATCTGGACAGGCTTCCTTATTTTGATTATGACAGGAAGGATCATTTTATATTAGACAAAGAACTTTTGCCGATGACACCGGAATTGTTTGTTAAGAACCATTGCAAGTATCCTTTTAATCGCCCGATGTTGCATGTTTTGACCACCAGGGGCTGTCCTTTAAAATGTACTTTTTGTAATAATGTCCGGTTTACGGAAATGTATGGAAAGAACCGCCTTCGGTTTCGCAGCTTTGAAAATGTTATCGGCGAAATCGAGTATATATTCAATAAAATCGATTGTTTTGATGAAGTAGGTTTTGCCGACGATGATTTTCTGGCCAGGCCGGCGAAGGAACTGGCAGAGTTTGCCCAGCAATATAAAAAAAGAATAGGCCGGCCTTTTGCTCTGGCGACGTCGCCTACAACTTATCAAAAAGAAAAGATGGAAATCTTGCTTGATGCCGGCCTTGTTTTTATCCAAATCGGGGCGCAATCAGGCAGCGAGCGCGTTTTAAAGGAGGTTTATGACAGGCATATCCCTATTAAAAAGACCTTGGATGTTGTGCGTCAGGTTTCTTCTTACCAAAAATCACACGGTATGCAGTTGGTTATGGACTTTATTGTCGATAATCCCTACGAGACACCGGAGGATATTATTCAGACATACCATCATTTTGTAGACATTCTCGGTTATGGGGTCGGTATCAATATTTTTCCGCTTTCTTTTTATCCCGGCACACCGCTTTTTAAGAAAGCCCTTCAGGATGGCCTTATCAGCCCGGAAGGCATGGAACTTTTCCGTCCAGGGAAAGATCCTGACTCACGGTTTCAGAATAATTATCCAATGGTGCTCTTATTGTTGGCGTATGTTTTATATCAGCGGAATTTATTTTTTAGAGTGCCCAGGCGTTTGTTAAAGTTTCTCGGAAGCCCGGGAGTATGCAAAATTGCTTCAATTTTACCGCGAAGTTTTTATGCCTTTCTGTTGAAAGTTGTAAATCATTTCACCATTAAATTTGGTTAAGTGGCCGGGGAATTTTTTGCATTTTTTGGACTTAAATTCCTTAGGGCTTAATGAGTTAATGCCTAATATGAAAATAAAAATTATTGGGATTTTTATATTCATCGCAGTGGCCTGCCTACTTATCTTTCTTAGGAAAGAAGTTTTAATATCAAAAAATTATTCTCTGCAGTCTTTAATGCAACGGCGGATAGTAGATTTAAAAAGGGACTTAAGGAGGTTACCTAAGGGACACCAGTTGGAAAGATTTAATATTTTAGGCGAATTGGGTTTTTCGGCTCTTATTCTCAACCGGCATGAGGAGTCCGAATCATATTATTTAGAAGCTCGGGAAGTACTTAAAAATCTGCAATTAACGAAGTATGAATTGGTGGAGAACGCTCAACCGTTTTATCTGGATATGGCGCTGAATTATTTGAAATGGGCGGATAAAGATAACGCAAAAGAGAAGAAAATTCAGAAAGCAACAGCTCTTTTATACGAATACCTAGGGTTAGACCATGATAATCTGACAGCTTATTGGTTACTCAACTTATGTTATTTAAAGCTCGAGCGCTACGATGAGCTTGAAGAAAAGTACAAGGTGCTGTTTCCTGGTTTAGGAGCGCAGGGTAGTTTATCTTTGTTTAAAAATATTGCGCCTAAATTAAAGGTGGATGTCTTGGGATACCTAGGTGGTATAGTTATCGAGGATTTTGATAATGATGGGTTCCTGGACATTATGGTATCTGATTATGATGCCGGGGCTCAGTTGCGGTATTTTCATAATAATGGTAACGGATCATTTACGGATAAAACTCAGGAAGCTCATTTGACTGGAGTTGTGGGCGGGCGGAATCTCGTGCAAGCAGATTATGATAATGATGGCTTTATTGATGTCTTTGTTGTGCGCGGTGTTGGGTATGATGGCTCAAATTTACTTTTGCATAATAACGGTGATGGTACGTTTAGTGACGTGACATTCGAGGCTGCACCAAGCGGCATGGGTTCTTTTTCCATGGTGGCGGCATGGTCGGATTTTGATAATGACGGCGATCTCGATCTTTTCGTCGGTAATGCGGTCGGGAGAATCACCGATACATTATTGAGTTATCGTTACCATAATGAATCAAAGAGTAAGAAAGAAATTTCTTTTGAAAATTATCTCTTCCTTAATGATGGTAAGGGGCATTTTAAGAACATCGCCAAACAAGCGGGAGTTGATAGGACTTTTTACCTGTATGGTGCAAGCTGGGGAGATTTTAATAATGATCGTTTCTCCGATCTTTATGTTTCAACATACAACGGCAATAACTTACTTTTTCGCAATAATCGTGATGGAACGTTTACTGATGTATCTGAAGTATTTGGGCCAACTAAGCCTTGGACCGGGTCATCGGCATGGTTTTGGGATTATAATAACGACGGTAATTTGGATATTTTTGCTTCACAAAATCATTTAGATGAAAATATAACAGTTAAAAGTTACACCTCACCACCTTATGCAGAGCAATTTTTACCGGCTCTTTATGAGGGCAGCAAGGACGGCCGATTCCGTAATGTAGCGCCGAAAAAAGGTTTTCAAGTTGCTTCGTCTTCACCCGGCTCTAATTTCGCTGATTTGGATAATGACGGTTATCCAGATATATTCTTGGGTAATTTGGGACTATTTGTTTATGGCTTATCTGTTAACAGAATTTATCATAATAGACAAGGCGAAAGTTTTGACGTCGCGGGGAATTGGATCGGGGCGGATATTATCCATCAAGATATTGGCGGTGTTGCTTTCGGGGATTTGGATAATGACGGAGATCAGGATATTTATTTAAATACCGGGGGAGTGATTTGGCAGGACAATGATGTATTATTAGAAAATCCCGGATTTGGCAACAATTGGATAAAGATCAGGTTAGTTGGAAAAGTTTCTAACCGTTCGGCAATCGGCGCTCGGATAAGGGCTGATATAATCGAAGGAAATCAGAAGCGAAGCGTCTATGCTTATGTTGATAGCGGTGGGAAGTGTGGGTCTAACAGTTTACAGCAGCATTTGGGTTTAGGCAAAGCGGTGAATGTAGATACACTTGAAATTTACTGGCCGACATCAAATACAACTCAAGTATTTCATAATGTACCGGCGAATGTGTCGCTTAAAATTGTCGAAGGTGAGGATAAATACAGCGTTATTGAGTTACCAGCCGTGAATAATTCTCGGTAATTTCACGAGAATTTCCCTCCTCTAAAATTTTTCCCTTCTTTAACCAAATCACGCGGTCACAGCTTTTCAAATGGGCCATATTATGATCGACAAAAATAATTGTTGTTCCTTCCGCCGCTTTTTTGATTAATGCCTGTTTAAATAATTCAACATACTGTTGATCAAGATTATTTGCCGGCTCATCTAAAAGAAGGATATCGGGGTCACAATGCATGGCTATGGCAAAGATGAAACGGCTTATCATTCCCATGGATAACTGATTGAGCTTTGTGTCTTGGCGGCCTTGAAGCCCGGCCATTTTGATAATAGAAGGAATTTTTTCTTTAATGGTTTTTCGGGTAAGTCCAAATAAGGAGCAATATAAATAGATATTATCAAGAAGCGTTAAACGGATTCTAAAGGCTTGGCTTAGGCCAATGAAGGAAACAATATGCCCGTGCACCTTGATTTCCCCTTGGTCGGGCGTGTAAATACCGGCAATGAGGCTTATCAAAGTAGTTTTTCCTGCACCATTGTCACCTATAATTCCGACGATTTCTCCGGCTTTAATGGAAAAGGAAACATTTTGTATGGCCCACAGGTATTTTTGGGTTTCTTCTTTAGCGAAAAATTGAATAAACTTAGTCAGCGAATCTTGAGGATGAGAATCCCGGACAAGAAACCGTTTCGATAAATTATTGACGACGATGCGGTCCATTAGATAAATTCAGGGATTTTTTTTGTTAATTTTTGAAATAACATATGCCCTATTAAAAAAAATAGCAGGCTTTGAACAACCAAGCCTCCAACTAGCCAAGCCTGAGGCAGGCGTTCATAAATAATCAAATCTCTGGCGATGGTGATGAAATAGTAGAGAGGATTGATTTTGTTAATTAAAAACAGCACGGGATAATCATTAGCGGAGTAAAAAATGGGAGTGGCAAACCAAAATAACTGTGAGACAAAAAGCCAAATATTGCTTAAGTCCTTAAAATGAACGGTTAAGGAAGATAAAGCCAGGCAAACTCCATAGCTGAAAATCATAAAAAATAATAAAAGTAACGGGTAATACAATAGATTAAAGAGCGATAATTTGAAGTATAGCAAGAAAATCGCGAAGACAAAAATTTCAAACAAATGGGCATAAAAATTTTTTAAGATAATACAGCCAATAAGAGCTTCTAAAGGAAATTTTATAGATTTGATGACAACACGGCTTTCATCCAGAATGCGAGTTGCTTCGGCAGTGACAAGGCGAAAATAGTTAAAGAGAATAACTCCTAAAAGAAGATAGAGAGGATATCCGGGCACACTAGTACCGAGATTGTGGGAGAATATTACTAAGAGGAGGGTAAACAATAAGAGAGGGTTTAATAAATACCAGAGGATGCCCAGGAAATTTCCTTCATTTTTTAATTTAAACTCGGCTCGGGCTAATGCTATACTTAATTTTAAACTTTCTAACGAAATTGAAATCTCCTTTTTATGCTTTCAACAGCCATCGGTCTAATTCTCTTTCTGTTTCCTTTATTATTAGTTTATCGTTTCCAAGATAAAATTTTAGGTTTTGTCTATATTCTTTCTGGAATTATTGCCGGACATCTCATTATTGCTCTAGTGACCCAGGCCTTAAATATTTTTACCTATCCCTGTATTATTTTTGTTCACACTATAATTATGTTATTGGTTATAGGCGATATCATCAAGGATAAAAATTTTCGTTTAATTTTTTTAAAAAAATTGAAAGTAGATTGGATATTTATTCTAAGTTTAATCATTATATTTATTCATCTTTACCAAGTCCATTACAATTATTCCGGAAAATATTCAACAGTTGTTTTAAATCCAACCTTTCAGGAAGCGAGGGGGATGGTTTATCCCTACCCCTATTTCGTGGATGAATGGCATGCCATTATCTTTACGAAATATGCAATACGGTATAATACATTGGCGTTAACCAATCCATTGTTACCTTTTCATTCTCTCATCCCGAATTTTGCTTTTGTTTTTCACGGTTTCCTGGCCGAACTTTTTGTTTTATTTTCCCTCGACCCTCTTAAATATTATGTACCGTTAACTATGATTTGCAGCATGCTTATCTGCATTTTAATTTATTGGCTACTGCGTTATGAGAAAGCAGGAAAATTAACAGCAGCGATGGCGAGTTTGTCAACCTTATACATTACCAATGGGGCTAATCTGCCGGGCTTGTGGACACTGATTCCAGCGACGATGACGGTTATTTGCCTTTTATTAGCTTTTTTCTTTGTTATTGCAAAAGATTTCAGGGTGGTGGTTGTTGCGCTGTTAATGGGTTTGGCTTTTTACCCGGCAGCGCTGTTTTTTTATTTAATAATTTTTATAGCCGCTGTTATAGGCGATCGAAAATTGATCTTAAGAGATAAAATAAATTTAAGCGCCATATTGTTATTGGGTATTTTTATTGTTGGGGGCGTTCATGCAGGGGCGTATTGGGGAATGGGGAAAAGCTTTAGCAGCTTACTAAAAAACAGGGTTTATGCGGAAAATTTGATTACAGATTCTATTCCTCAATACGTCATGGGAGATATTGTTCCGGTACCGATTATTATTTTTGCGGCGGTAGGTTTTTTAAAGATCTGGCGACGGCGCCCTTGGCTGGCCGGATTGCTGGTTTTAGGTTTGTCGTATTGGCTTTTTTATGCGTTTTCGACAAAGCGGATTCTTATCGATTATCAACGCGTGGTTATTTTGACTTCTATTATTTTGGTTATTATATCGGGGTATGGGTTGGATGTTGTGGTAACAGCTGTTTCAAAAAGGTGGCCACCTTTTTTGGTAAAAATAGCTAGTGCCCTGGTGTTGCTGTTTTCATTTTCAATTTCTTTTCACTATACACAAAGAGAACAATGGAGAAAACTGGTTGTTATAAATCAGAAAACCAAAGAAGTTTATCATTCGGCAGCACCGGCGAACCGTTATCTGCAGGAAGATGATTTAGAAATTTTTAGAAATATTAAGCGCCGTATTTTTCTTGCTCCGCCTTGGAAAGGGACGGTGGTCGCTGCCGCTACGGATAATTTTCCTTTAACCAGTAAGGTCGGGGTCATAGGCGATACCATCGATGTATACCGAAAATTTATGAGTGCCGATTGTGAGCAGAAATATACTTCTGCAAGAAATACGTACTTGGATTATGTGTATGTTCCATTTTTTAAATGTCCGCATTTTGAGCCTCTGATCCAAAGCCGGGAAGGCCTGGTTTTGTACCGCTTTTTGCCGTAAGTCCCTGCCTTAAAAATCTTATCATTAAAAAAAATGAATAAGTATTGCAAATAGTATTAAGAAGTATATTAATAAAAGTACAAACTTTATAAATATAAAGCTATAAGATGCCCAACCTGTATAGTCACGGTCAATTCCGAATGATTCCATTTAGGCAAGTAATCCTTATTTGCCTTTTTATTTTAATTATTACAACACAAAGCGAAGCTGTCACCGTTAGCGGTACCGTCTACACCGACGAAGGCACCAGCCGCATGAGCGGCGGGGTGACGGTGCGAGTTGTCGTGGAAGGGGTTTCGGCCGGGACAGATACGACCAGCACGACCAATTGCGCTACCAATGCCGCTCCCTGCGGTGCTTACAATGTCAGTGGAGTAACTATCAACGCGACAACTAATAGTATAATCGCTTATCTGGATACTAATGGTGGCAATGTCGGGACTGTTATTACACACAGCACATCAGCTGTCTTAGACAACACAACAGGTTTTGATATTTATCAAAATCATATCGCGATTGAGATGTTTCCTAATAACGGCAATGCTAATAAATCAGCTAGCAATCCTTGGATAGATTCCGCCAATGATGCCTGTGATTATGATAAAGATAATGATACGGATATGCCCTATCAATGCTATCAGTATTTATTGTATGGCGATAATAATATTGAATTTTATATTTGGTCAGCATCCACGTTTTCTTGGAATTCTGCCTCAACAGCACCTAGGTTAAATGTAGATGGTGTGGATATTCGGGGGCGCCTTTTGAGAGCAACAGCTAATTTTTATGTGGTTGACCGCGGGGATTGGAATTGCAGCAATTGTACACACGATGTTTCCACAACGGATATAACAACATTCGGCAGCGGTAGCAAGGCGCATTCTATTACGACAGGGAATGCACCTTTTGGATTAGTTGTCATTGACGAAGCAGGGCAAACCGTATCGACTACTGACGAGCTTTTAATAAATGGTAATGTTGGGATAACTGTAACCGCCGGGACTTTGTCTCTGGGGGCAAAACTTCAGGACTATGGCGACTTGACCATTGGGGCTACAGGAACTTTAACAACAAATAATTATCAAGTAAATGTGGGGGATGATTTTGTGATTAATTCCGGTGGTGTATTTAATGCCGGCTCGGGAACAGTGAGTTTTTCTGGCTTCACAAACACCATGGCTGATCAAACCGTTACTACCTCCGGCCAGTTATTTAATAATGTATATATTAATAATACCCAGGGATCCAGTTCCGATGATATCATTCCTACGGATGATTGGGATATTGATGGGAATTTAATCATTAATGACGGGAATTTAAATATGAGCACGAATAATAAATCTATTATCCTGGCCGGGAATTGGGTGAGAGAACCGAATACAAATCATACTTGGGCTAAGGGGACGGGTAATTCGACAGTTACTTTCGATGGCGGCAGTACATCGACGTTTTCCAATAATGGCCTTAATGCGTCAAGAGTTGATAATTCAACTTACGATTTCAATAAAGTGGACGTGACCAACAATACGACTTTAAAGCTAGTGAATGGAGAACTTGAAGTAGATGGCACCTTGACGATTGCCTCGGGCGCGACGGTGAATCTTAATGGGCAGACACTGGATCTCAATGGGACGCTCAATAATAACGGAACGTTAAAGATACAGGGAAACGAAACCGATGTGGATATCGGTGTCATGGATAATGATTCGGGGACCGTCATGTATATTGGCGACGGTAATGGGACATCAAATGTCTATGCGGTACGTAATCACAGCGCCGGCGCTTACTATAACCTGACCATCAATGATACAAATTCTACGGTCGACACGTTTACTTTTGATGCGCAAGCAGCGATTAATGGCACGCTTACGGTTGCCAACGGAAATACACTGGGCTTAAATGGTCAGACTCTGAATATGACCGGGGCGACGTTGTCGAATTCGGGGACGATCACAATGTTTGGTTCGGAAACAGTGACTGTTGGGACATGGGACAATGACAGCGGGACCATAGTGTATGTCGGTAACGGCGATGGAGTAGTAGATACACGCAATATTTTGAACCCATCTTCCGTTGCGGGAACAGGTGATTTTTATAATTTGAGAATAAATGATACCAATTCTACCAAAGATGTATTTGCGTTGCAGGGGGACTTGGACGTTGACGGTGATTTAACGATATCTTCAGGGACGTTGGATGTTTCTACCAATAATTATGCCATTGTCTTAGCCGGGACGTGGTTTAATAGCGGTACATTTGCTTCCCGGAGTGGGACGGTCACTTTCAATGGGACAATAGGCCAAGGGATTACTTTTTGCAGTGCCTGCAACACGACTTCATTTAGTTCGGTTGTGCTTACCAATGCTTCGAGTAGCGGCGTGACGTTTCTTGACGGTTTTACGACAACGAACTTGACAGATCAAACAGCGGGGTCTACTGTTACGGTTGCAGCGAGCAGTACATCAACGATTTCGGGAGCAATGACTATGCAGGGAACAAGTTCAAGCCAAGTACGGCTTAAAAGCGGCACGAGCTCAACACAGTTTACGTTTGATGTTCCTGGGGTCAAACAAAACGTTTTTAATGTCAATGTGTCTGACTCAGCAGCCAGCAGCAATGATATTGTATGCCACAGTTGTACTAACGGCGGCGGCACGGATGCAGCTCAAGCCAGCCCGCATTGGGAATTTAGCTCCATAATCAGCGGTGTTGTTTACACGGATGAAGGCACCAGCCGCATGAGCGGCGGGGTGACGGTGCGAGTTGTCGTGGAAGGGGTTTCGGCCGGGACAGATACGACCAGCACGACCAATTGCGCTACCAATGCCGCTCCCTGCGGTGCTTACAATGTCAGTGGAGTAACTATCAACGCGACAACTAATAGTATAATCGCTTATCTGGATACTAATGGTGGCAATGTCGGGACTGTTATTACACACAGCACATCAGCTGTCTTAGACAACACAACAGGTTTTGATATTTATCAAAATCATATCGCGATTGAGATGTTTCCTAATAACGGCAATGCTAATAAATCAGCTAGCAATCCTTGGATAGATTCCGCCAATGATGCCTGTGATTATGATAAAGATAATGATACGGATATGCCCTATCAATGCTATCAGTATTTATTGTATGGCGATAATAATATTGAATTTTATATTTGGTCAGCATCCACGTTTTCTTGGAATTCTGCCTCAACAGCACCTAGGTTAAATGTAGATGGTGTGGATATTCGGGGGCGCCTTTTGAGAGCAACAGCTAATTTTTATGTGGTTGACCGCGGGGATTGGAATTGCAGCAATTGTACACACGATGTTTCCACAACGGATATAACAACATTCGGCAGCGGTAGCAAGGCGCATTCTATTACGACAGGGAATGCACCTTTTGGATTAGTTGTCATTGACGAAGCAGGGCAAACCGTATCGACTACTGACGAGCTTTTAATAAATGGTAATGTTGGGATAACTGTAACCGCCGGGACTTTGTCTCTGGGGGCAAAACTTCAGGACTATGGCGACTTGACCATTGGGGCTACAGGAACTTTAACAACAAATAATTATCAAGTAAATGTGGGGGATGATTTTGTGATTAATTCCGGTGGTGTATTTAATGCCGGCTCGGGAACAGTGAGTTTTTCTGGCTTCACAAACACCATGGCTGATCAAACCGTTACTACCTCCGGCCAGTTATTTAATAATGTATATATTAATAATACCCAGGGATCCAGTTCCGATGATATCATTCCTACGGATGATTGGGATATTGATGGGAATTTAATCATTAATGACGGGAATTTAAATATGAGCACGAATAATAAATCTATTATCCTGGCCGGGAATTGGGTGAGAGAACCGAATACAAATCATACTTGGGCTAAGGGGACGGGTAATTCGACAGTTACTTTCGATGGCGGCAGTACATCGACGTTTTCCAATAATGGCCTTAATGCGTCAAGAGTTGATAATTCAACTTACGATTTCAATAAAGTGGACGTGACCAACAATACGACTTTAAAGCTAGTGAATGGAGAACTTGAAGTAGATGGCACCTTGACGATTGCCTCGGGCGCGACGGTGAATCTTAATGGGCAGACACTGGATCTCAATGGGACGCTCAATAATAACGGAACGTTAAAGATACAGGGAAACGAAACCGATGTGGATATCGGTGTCATGGATAATGATTCGGGGACCGTCATGTATATTGGCGACGGTAATGGGACATCAAATGTCTATGCGGTACGTAATCACAGCGCCGGCGCTTACTATAACCTGACCATCAATGATACAAATTCTACGGTCGACACGTTTACTTTTGATGCGCAAGCAGCGATTAATGGCACGCTTACGGTTGCCAACGGAAATACACTGGGCTTAAATGGTCAGACTCTGAATATGACCGGGGCGACGTTGTCGAATTCGGGGACGATCACAATGTTTGGTTCGGAAACAGTGACTGTTGGGACATGGGACAATGACAGCGGGACCATAGTGTATGTCGGTAACGGCGATGGAGTAGTAGATACACGCAATATTTTGAACCCATCTTCCGTTGCGGGAACAGGTGATTTTTATAATTTGAGAATAAATGATACCAATTCTACCAAAGATGTATTTGCGTTGCAGGGGGACTTGGACGTTGACGGTGATTTAACGATATCTTCAGGGACGTTGGATGTTTCTACCAATAATTATGCCATTGTCTTAGCCGGGACGTGGTTTAATAGCGGTACATTTGCTTCCCGGAGTGGGACGGTCACTTTCAATGGGACAATAGGCCAAGGGATTACTTTTTGCAGTGCCTGCAACACGACTTCATTTAGTTCGGTTGTGCTTACCAATGCTTCGAGTAGCGGCGTGACGTTTCTTGACGGTTTTACGACAACGAACTTGACAGATCAAACAGCGGGGTCTACTGTTACGGTTGCAGCGAGCAGTACATCAACGATTTCGGGGACATTGACGTTGCAGGGGACACATAGTAGTGAAATGAGACTTAAAAGTAGCAGCGGCGGAACGCAATTTACCCTTAATGTCACTGGCGGTAACCAGAAGGTCTATCATGTCAATGTGTCTGACTCAGCAGCCAGCAGCAATGATATTAATTGCCGTAGCTGTACCAACGGCGGCGGCACGGATGCAGCTCAAGCCAGCCCGCATTGGGTATTTAGCCCGCTGGTAGGTGCCGTGATGCGGGCGGAGGATAACTGATAACTCGTTGCTTTTTTGAAAAAAACGGGGATAATATTGGACGCAGATGAAGCTAGAGACGCAGAGGTATTGCGGAAAAAATAGAAGCGTAGTGGTAGAGGGGTATTGAAGAAAAGCAAGGTGTAGTGGTAAAGTGGGTATTTAGAAGGGCATTTATTTTTACCACGAGCATCGTTTTGGCTGGTTACCACTATGCTTCGCTAGGCAAATCTATACCACTATTACTACTACTTTTATATTTTTTTTATGTTAGCTGACTTAAACAAGCAGATCGATGGCATCACGAAGAAGCTCACGGAGCTAAGGGGGTTTCTTTGACCTGTCCGCTAAAGAAGAAAAAATCCAGGCTATTCAAGATAAAATGAATCTGCCAAATTTTTGGGACAATGCTGCGGAAGCTAATCAACAAATGCGCGAGTTAAAATATTTAAAAAGCTGTGTTGAGCCTTTTGAAGAAAGCGCAAAGAAAGTGCAAGAATTTAAAGAGTTGATAGATTTATCGTCCGAAGACGAGGAAATGCTTAAACAAATTGAAGAAGAACTGGGCCAGCTTCAAAGAACTGTTGATGCTCTCGAATTAAACAGTCTCTTGAGCGGCGAGTTTGACCGCAACAATGCCATTTTAAGCATTAATGCCGGCGCCGGTGGGACAGAATCTTGCGATTGGGCGAATATGCTGCTGCGCATGTACACGCGTTGGGCGGATGAAAAAGGTTACAGCGTGAAAACTTTGGACATTCTTCCCGGTGAAGAAGCGGGAATTAAAAATGTGACCTTGGGCATCGAAGGCGAAATGGCTTATGGTTATCTTAAAAGCGAAAAAGGCGTGCATCGTTTGGTGAGGATTTCTCCGTTTGATTCTAATAAACGCCGGCACACTTCTTTTGCTTCGGTCGATGTTATTCCGGAAATTGAAGATGATATAAAGATTGAAATTACTCCTGATGAGTTGCGTATTGATGTGTACCGCTCTTCCGGGCCGGGCGGTCAAAGTGTGAACACCACCGATTCGGCAGTCAGAATAACACATTTATCGACGGGAATTGTTGTTCAGTGCCAGAATGAGCGTTCGCAGCTGCAGAACCGCCAGAGTGCGATGAAAATCTTGAAAGCGCGGTTATATGAACTTAAAAGCAAAGAACAGGATGAGAAGATGGCCAAAGAACACGGGCAGAAGCAGAAAATCGAATGGGGCAGCCAGATCCGTTCCTATACGATGCAACCGTATTCTCTGGTGAAAGACCACCGCACCGATGTAGAAACCGGAAACGTTTCGAAAGTGATGGATGGCGGGATTGATATTTTTATTGAGGCTTTTCTGCGTTGGCGGCCAACAGTTTAGTAGAAAAGATTTGATGAATGTATCAAATATGGTACACTTATAGTGTAAAGAATGAAATTTAATTATCCTTTGCAGGTTGTTTTCTATAAGACGCAAACAGGGATAGAGCCTACCCGAGATTGGTTGCGCAATTTATCAAAGCAGGAAAAAAGAGTTCTTGGCAAGGATATTAAGATAGTTCAATTCAGCTGGCCGCTGGGTTTCCCCTTGGTGAAAAAATTAGAGCCTGGATTGTGGGAAATAAGATCCAGGGCTGGTCATAAAATTTTTCGTATTATTTTTACTATTTACCAAAATTATATTGTTTTGTTACATGGATTTGTCAAGAAGTCACAAAAAATACCTGAGCAAGATTTAGCATTAGCCAGAGAGCGCAAGAAACAATTGGGAGGATAAACAATGGCCAATAAACACATAGGAAGTAATTTCGATGATTTTCTTCAAGAAGAAGGGATTTTAGTAGAAACAGAAGCGTCTGCTGTTAAAAAGGTCATTTCTTCTCAGCTTCAGCAGATTATGCGCAAAAAGCATATTTCCAAGATAGAAATGGCGCAGAAGATGAAGACATCCCGAGCAGCCCTAGACAGGCTTCTGGAACCGGATAATGTATCCATCACCCTTTTGACATTGGAAAGAGCGGCCTTAGCGCTTGGGAAAAAATTAAAAATCAGGCTGGCTTAAACAGGATGTTAGACTTCTTACTAAGAAATTCCTCAGTCCAATCCGCGCAGAAGTATATTGATAAGCTTCAGCCGAAGGTTGAATTGCATATTCCTTCCGACCTGCCGTTGCCGAGCATCTCCGTCGTAAAGAAATTTGCGCAAACAGTTTCGCAAGTAAAAGCATTGGAAGAAACTTTGAGCAAACTTTCGGACCAGCAGTTGCGTGCAAAAACCGAAGAGTTTAAAGAAAAATATCAAGTGGCCATTAACGAAAAGAAAGACCGGCTTAAGCAGGCCGTCGAAAATTATCAAAAAGCCCTTCAGCCCGAAGAAAAAGAAAGCCTTAACATTGACAGGGAAAATATTGAGAAGGAGTTTGTTGCGGCCAAGAAAACAATTTTGGACGAAATCCTTCCCGAGGCTTTTGCCGTCGTGCGTGAAGCAAGCAAGCGCACATTGCGCATGCGGCATTTCGACGTGCAGATCTTAGGCGGCATGGTGTTGCATAACGGCGATATTGCTGAAATGACCACCGGGGAAGGAAAAACTTTGGTGGCGACTTTACCGGCGTACCTTAATGCCTTAACCGGTGAAGGCGTTCATGTCGTGACTGTTAATGATTATCTCGCCAAGCGCGACCGCGAATGGATGGGGCCAGTTTATGAATTTTTGGGTTTGGTCGTCGGGGTCATCCAGCATGATATGGGCCCAGCCGAGCGCCAACATGCCTATAATTGCGATATTACCTATGGAACCAACAACGAGTTCGGTTTTGATTATTTGCGTGATAACATGGTTAGTTTTAAAGAAGAAATGGTCCAGCGCAAGCATAATTTTGCCATTGTCGATGAGGTTGACAGTATTCTCGTCGATGAAGCGCGTACACCTTTGATTATTTCCGGCCCGGCGGAAGAGTCCACCGATAAATATTACCGTGCCTTTAATATTTCCAAACAGCTCAAAGGCAAGCGCGTTGTCGATATGGAAAAAGAAAAAATCGAAGCCAAATACCGCGACGAGAGTTTTGAAAGTTTAACGAAAGGCTATGATTACGTCGCGGATGAAAAAGCGAAAGCGGTTTCGTTGACGGAAGAAGGAGAAGAAAAAGCGGCAAAAATGTTCGGCGTCGAAACGTTGCACGACATGGAAACCATTGAATATCGGCATCATATCTTGCAATCGCTAAAAGCCAAAGAATTTTTCTTCATCGATGTTGATTATGTCGTGCGTGACGGCGAGGTCATTATTGTCGATGAGTTTACCGGGCGCCTCATGCCCGGCCGCCGCTGGTCAGATGGGTTGCATCAGGCGGTTGAGGCTAAAGAAGGCATCAAGATTGAGCGGGAAAATCAGACACTGGCGACGATTACTTTTCAAAATTATTTTAGATTGTACGAGAAATTATCCGGCATGACCGGTACGGCCGTTACCGAGGAGATTGAATTTAAAAAAATTTATGATTTGGATGTTACGGTTGTTCCGACGAATAAACGGGTTAACCGGACGAATCATCCGGACAGCATTTATAAAAATATAAAAGAAAAATACGCGGCTGTCGTCAATGAAATTGCGGAGTTGCATAAGACCGGCCGCCCGGCATTAGTGGGGACCATTTCGATTGAAAAATCAGAGCGGCTTTCTTCTTTGTTGAAACAAAAAGGCGTTCCACACCAAGTTTTAAATGCCAAGTTTCATGAAATGGAAGCGCAGATCATCGCGCAGGCCGGCCGTTTTAAAGCTGTCACCATCGCCACGAACATGGCCGGGCGAGGAACGGATATTGTTTTAGGCGGGAACCCAGAATATTTGGCGAAGAATTTAGCGGAAGAAAAAAATAAAGATAATAAAGATGAGGCCGAACGCCAGGCGACGGTCCAAAAATTTTTAGAACAGCTGCGCAAACAGTGCAAGGAAGAACACGATAAAGTTGTTGAGTTAGGCGGGCTGCATGTTATCGGCACCGAGCGGCATGAATCCCGCCGGATTGACAATCAGCTGCGCGGCCGCCAGGGCCGCCAGGGTGATCCGGGTTCATCGCGGTTTTATGTTTCGCTGGAAGACGACCTCATGCGCCTTTTTGGCCCGGCGATGGAACGCGTCGGCGGGCTTATGGATAAATTAGGCGAAGCCGGCGAAGCTCTCGAGCACCCGTGGCTATCAAAGGCGCTGGAAAATGCCCAGAAGCGCGTCGAGGCGCATAATTTTGAAATCCGCAAACATTTACTTGAATACGACGATGTCATGAACAAACAAAGGGAAGTGATTTACGGCATGCGCCGTTCTGTTTTAGACAGCCAGGACGTTAAATATTTAATAGTGGAGGCTGTTTTGGAAACCGTCAACGGCATGGTCAATCAATGTTTAGCGCCGGCAGCGGAAGATTCCCAGCCGGATTTGGAAGGGTTTGTTATTTATTTAAAATCGAAATTCGGTTACGAATTTAATATTGCGAAAGAGCAACTGGCCGGTATGACCAAAGAAGAAGTTTTTGACCGGATCAGCGAGGATTTAAAGAAGTTATACGACGAGCGGGAAAAAGAATTCGGCGCCGAAGCCATGCGGCATTTGGAAAGAATGCTTTTGTTAAATACCATCGACGCGAAATGGAAGGACCACCTTTATGCCATGGATCAACTCAAAGAGGGCGTGGGGTTGAGGTCTTATGGGCAACGTAATCCTTTGATTGAATATAAAAAGGAAGGCTTTGAAATGTTTCAGATGATGTACGGCTCGATCAATCAGGAAGTTGCTGAGATCATTTTCCGTATTCAGCCAATTAATCAAGAGCTCCATCGGCCGCGCGGTGTATTCAGCGCCTTGCCCAAGAAACTTGTTCACGATGAAATTTCCGGCATGTCGCATATGGCTTCTCAACAACCGCCTATGCAAGACATGTCGCCACAACGCGGCGCCCCGCCGTCGGCTCAAAAGCCACGAGAAGCCGAACCTGTCCGCAATACCGGCCCCAAGGTCGGGCGTAATGACCCCTGTCCTTGCGGCAGCGGCAAAAAGTATAAAAAATGCTGCGGGGCGTAGCATGATTTCTCTCGCCTTAAGTTTCTTCTCCGGCATATTATTAATTTTTGCTTTTCCTCAAACCGATATCTGGCCATTAGCGTGGGTCGGGTTAATCCCGCTTTTTTACGCGCTTGACGGGAAAAAGCCTTTTTCGGCTTTTGGTGCCGGGTATTTATGCGGAATAGTTTTTTTTAGCGGGACACTTTATTGGCTGGGGCATGTGACAGTTATTGGCACGGTTGTTTTGATTTTCTATCTTTCCTTATATTTCGGTTTATTTGGAATTCTCTACAGTTATTTTGTCGATTTTCCGTTTACGACAAAAAGCATTCTTCTTCCGAGCAGCTGGGTCGCTCTTGAATATTTGCGAGCACATTTATTTTCTGGTTTTGGCTGGGTAAGCCTGGGGCATTCGCAGTATAAATTTTTGCCGCTTATTCAAATCGCCGATGTAACGGGTGTGGGGGGTGTTTCTTTTCTTCTTGTTTTATCTAATTTAATTTTAAAGGAACAAGTCGGCCGCCGTCATATATTAAACCCAAATTTTGCATCGGATACGAACTACCGTGAGTACTCCCAAAACAAAAGGATGCATGCAAAAGGTGGGTTTAACCCCGACAAGCGTGGTCAAATCTCGGCGAGATTTGACCAGTCGGCCCTACGGGCGGATTTTGCTATTGCAAAATCCGGGTTAAGAGTAACGTGGGCTTTTATTTTCATTGTTTTTGTTGTGTTAAGTTACGGCTATTTTTGTTTATCCCAACCGTACGGGGCAAAAACCATTAATGCCGCAGTTGTTCAAGGCAACGTCCCGCAGCATTTAAAATGGGATGAGCCTTTATGGCCCAAGACCTTTGATGAACATATAACCTTAACCAAGGAAGCTGCCCAAGCGCACGCTGATTTGGTTGTCTGGCCGGAAACATCTTTGCCCGGAATTTTAGAAGAGGATGTCCAATATCCTGCCGCCTTGTCGGATTTTATCAAATCGATACAAATTCCTTTATTGTACGGTGTTGTCACCAAGGAAGATCATTATTACAATGCTGCGGTCTTATTGTCAAAGGACGGAGATGTTCTTGATAAATACAGGAAGATTCATTTGGTTCCTTTTGGTGAGTTTGTTCCTTTCCGCAAAGAGTTGCCGTTTTTGGCCTCTTTGGTGCAAGTAGAAGATTTTTCCCCGGGCAGAAAATATACTTTATTTTCACTAGCGCAGAACAAGTTTGCCGTTTTAATTTGTTTTGAAGATACTCTCGCTAATCTCGTGCGGGAATTTGTCCGGCAAGGGGCGCAACTTTTGGTGAATATCACCAATGATGCCTGGTTTATGGATACAAAAGAGCCGTTTATTCATTTACAATCGGCTGTCTTTTCCGCCGTTGAAAATAAGCGCGATCTTATCCGTGCGGCGAATACCGGCGTGAGTTGTTTTATTGATCGTTATGGGCGGGTGACGAAATATTTAGAGGATTCCCGCGGGAAAAAAACATTTACTCCCGGTATGGCTTTACACGAAGTTCATTTTTATGACGGCCTGACCTTTTATACAAAATTCGGAGATTTTTTTACATATTTGTGTTTTTTATGTATACTATTAGCGATTTTCAAAAAAGGCCGAACACGTCCCGTTTGAAAATACGTTTGATAAAGAACACACAATAACCACTATGAAAAATAATTTAATAACAGTGAAAATTGTCGGTTGGTTGGAAACAATTATCTCCGCCCGGATTTTGCTTTTTTGTATTCCGGTCCTTTTAAGCAAATATCTTCAGAAGAATTTTTCTCCCCTTAACTTAGAAGACTGGTTTATTGTTATCTTAACGTATACCGCCTTTGTTTATTTTCTCGTTGGCGTATCCACATTAACAGTTTATCGTTCCTGGAGGTTTTTGCATTATGCCGCATTTATCCTTACGGCGGTGGTAACCTCAAGTTTGGTGAGGGTATCTTTGCAAACACAAATACCTGTCCACTGGGGGCATTTTATTCCTTTATCGGCAGCTATTTTTGTGATATTAGTATTAAAGTTGTTGGAAGATAAGCAAAAACAGTAAGGAGGTTCTCCGATGGGTGCAGCTGAAAAAACGAAATGGAAATGTGTTTTAATCATCGACGATGACGAGACACAGATAAAAACCGTCCGGCCGATATTGATTTCAAGCGGTTATTCTGTTATTTCAGCGCAAACGGGGGAAGAGGGGTTACAGTTGGCCAGGGCGCAATTACCCGACCTTATCCTTTTAGATGTTATTCTTCCCGGGATTAAAGGGCGGGATGTTTGCCGGCAAATCAAAGAAGATGAAAAAACGAAAAAAATTCCGGTTATATTTTTGACAGCCAAAGGTTCGATGGATGATATAGAAGCTGAACTAGATGCGGGGGCGGTGGCGCATTTAACGAAGCCGGTTGACAGGAAAAAATTAATCACTCTTATCCAAGAAACTTTAAAAGACGAAAAGTAAAGATTTGTTCTTCGCAGGCACCCTTCCTTTTTTAATTCTGTCTAAAGTTAACAACACAGACTCCTTGATTCATGAACCAAAAAAATTATTTTAAACGATTCCAGAGAGCATCGGCCCGCTATGGGCTGTCTGTTTTTTACCGAGTTTTCTCCGTCCTTCCTTTTTGGATAATCCGCGGGATAGCAACAATTCTGTTAGCCATCGGCTTTAGCCTTATCCTTCGTCAGAAAAAAGTGGCCCGGGAGAGTTTGAAAATAGCTTTTGGCAAGGAAAAGTCAAAAGAAGAAGTTGAGTCTATCATGAACCAGTGCTTTATGAACCTGGGCTGGAATATGGTAGAGATGATTTATTCTCTTTCCCATGCCCAGGAAGTTCCTCGGCATATAACCGTTGAGGGTCAACAGTATCTTGATCAGGCTTTGGCAAAAGGACGCGGCGTTGTGGCCGTGACCGCCCATTTTGGGAATTTTCCTTTGATGATGTTGTATTTCGCGGTACAAAAATATAAAACGAACGCCATCATTCGTCCGGCACGGGATGAAAAATTGGAAGAATTTCTGCTTCAAAAACGTAAAGAATGCGGACTCAATACCGTTTATGCCGTCCCGCGGCATCAGTGCGTGACCGAGGCGATTAAAGTCTTAAGGAATAATGAAATTCTTTTTGTGCCTATGGATCAGAATTTTGGCAGTTCCGGCGGTATTTATGTTGATTTCTTCGGCCAAAAAGCAGCGACGGCCACCGGCCCGATTGTTTTTGCCAGCCGCACCCAAGCGGCGATTGTCCCGATGTTTATTGTCCGGCAAGGGAGGGACACGCATAAAATTATTATTGAAAAACCTCTTGAGCTGGAAAAAGGCAGTAATGATGATGAAATGATGTACAAAAATATTTCCAAGCTTACAAATTTGATTGAACAATATATCCGCCGTTATCCCTATGAATGGGGCTGGATGCACCGGCGCTGGAAGACGCGGGAATATGAATCGAAGTATCTTCCTAATGCGTAAATGTAAAGAGGAGTCGCTCGTTGCTGGGCGCTCGAGCAACGAAAAAACGAGCAACGGAGTGAAATAATGAATAAACATTTTTTAATGTCAATAATAGGCTGTTTGCTGTTGGTCGTTGGCGTGGCGCTCATTCTGCGCTGGTGGCCGGACTTAGCCAGCTTCTTCCGCGGCGTGATCGGCATAATATTGACGCTGGCTGGTCTGCTTGTGCTTTATTCTTTAAAGAAATGAGCAGAGTTAAGTTAGTCATCTTCGACCTTGATGGGACGCTGGTTGATGCCTATAAAGCGGTATGGCTGAGTCTGAATTTTGCTTTAAAGAAAGCAAGGTTACCCGCCATTGATTATAGGACGGTCAAGCGCAGCGTCGGCTGGGGAGAGAAAATTTTAGTTGCTTCCTTTGTTTCGCCTCACTTGCAGGAAAAAGCGTTAGCGTTTTATCGAAGACACCATAAAAAAGCCTTAAAAACTGGGACAAAGTTATTGCCGGGAGCTAAAAATATTCTGGAGTGTCTGCGCAAAAAAGACTTTAAATTAGCAATTGCCAGTAATCGTCCTACCTTTTTCACCCGTGCCATCCTTAGACATTTGAAAATTTTAAAATATTTTGATTGTGTTTTGTGCGCCGATAAAGTCAAACGGCCCAAGCCTCATCCTGATCTTTTTCGGGAAATTCTCAAGAGATTAAAAATGAAACCAAACGAAACTGTTTATGTCGGCGATATGGTTATTGATGTGCAGGCCGGCAAAAGAGCCAAAATAAAAACAATCGCGGTGGCTACGGGATCCAGTACAAAAGCGGAGTTGAGGTGTGCTAAACCCTTTAAATTGATAGATAATTTATCCGGGATAAAGGGGAGCTTTAAAGGCGCAAAATTACCGTAAAAAAAAGTAATGACAATTAATTAATCATGGATATAATGTGGTGGGTAAAAAATATGAGTAAGAGAAAAAGAAGAGGCAAACTCAACTGGCGTTCCAAAAAAGCCAATCACGGCAACAAACCCAATCAGGGTTAAATTCCCTCTATTAGGATAATACCGTGTTTGACATTTTTATACTTGTTCCTGTTTCAGTCGCAGGCGCGTTAACTTTTGTCTGCTTTCTGGTTGTTTCCATCCTCAAATACAGCGAGGGCAGTCCTAAAATGCAGGAAATTGCCGCCGCTGTTCGTGAAGGGGCTTCGGCCTATCTGCAAAGGCAATACCGCGTTTCGAGTGCTTTTTTTGCCGTTGTATTTTTCATCCTGCTGTATCTTTCCACTCAAGGTTATTTCGTCATTTTTGTCCCGTTTGCTTTCTTAACCGGCATGTTTTTTTCTGTGTTAGCTGGCTTTTGTGGAATGAAGGTGGCTACACTTTCCAGCGCGCGCACGGCCCACGCTTGTCAAACCAGCCTGAATGCGGGTTTGCGTTTGGCGTTTTCATCAGGAGCGGTTATGGGCCTGCTTGTTGTCAGTTTAGGTTTACTTGATTTAGCCTTATGGTATTACAGTTTGGATTGGTATTATTCTCATAATCCGACACCCATCGGTATGAATAAGATTACGGCCATTACCAGTACTATGCTTACTTTTAGTTTGGGGGCTGGCTTTCAGGCCCTCTTCGCCAGAGTTGGCGGCGGGATATTTACCAAGGCCGCCGATGTCGGTGCTGATCTTGTAGGAAAAGTAGAGGCCGGTATTCCCGAAGATGACCCGCGTAATCCGGCTGTTATCGCCGACAACGTGGGTGATAATGTCGGTGATGTCGCCGGAATGGGAGCGGATTTGTATGAATCGTCCGTCGCTTCCATTGTGGCCACTGCGTCTTTGGGTGTTTCAGCTGGGCTGGGATCAAATGGCGTAATTCTTCCCATGCTTATTGCCGCAGCGGGAATATTTGCCTCGATAGTGGGGATCATGCTGGTACATACTAAGGAAGATGCTTCCCAGAAATCTTTACTTAATGCTTTGCGCAAAGGGATTTTTGCCGCTTCTTTAATTGTGGTTATATCATCGTATTTTCTTATCAAGATTCTATTGGGCGATCAACACATTGGGATTTTTTATTCTATCATTTCCGGCTTGGTTGCTGGTATCCTCATCGGATTGTCCACGGAATATTTTACTTCCAGCGAATATGCGCCGACAAAAATAATTGCTGCGGCTTCGCCAACAGGGTCCGCGACAGTCGTTATTTCGGGTTTTTCCATAGGCATGTTGTCCACAGCGATCCCGATGGTTATTATCAGCGTTACGATCATTGCCAGTTTTGCCTTTGCCGGAGGCTTTCAGCATTATCCGTTGGGGCTTTATGGGATTGCTATTGCGGCGGTGGGAATGTTAAGTACGTTGGGGATTACGTTAGCTACGGATGCTTATGGGCCGGTCGCTGATAATGCCGGCGGTAACGCCCAAATGGCGGGATTGGACCCGAAAGTCAGGGAACGCACCGATGCCTTGGATGCGCTAGGGAATACAACAGCAGCGACGGGAAAAGGCTTTGCGATAGGCTCCGCCCTGTTGACAACATTGGCATTAACTGCCGCATTCAGCGAAAGTGTTGTTCTTAAAGGGGGAACGATTAATCTCAATTTGATGAATCCGTTGGTTCTTGCCGGATTGCTGTTAGGGGCGATGATGCCTTATTTATTTTCTTCGTTGACGATCAATGCGGTCGGGCGCGCTGCCGGTCAGATTGTTGTTGAAGTCAGGCGGCAGTTTAAGGAAATTAAAGGCCTTATGGAAGGGAAAGCAAAGCCCGAATATGCGCGTTGTATTGATATTGTAACAACGGCGGCACTTAAACAAATGTTCCTTCCGGTCCTGTTGTCCGTATTAACACCGATCTTGGTAGGGATAATTTTAGGAATAAACAGCCTGGGTGGCTTTTTAGTTGGCGCGACGGCCTCCGGCTTTATGCTCGCTGTTATGATGGCTAATACCGGCGGGGCCTGGGATAATGCCAAGAAATATATTGAGGAAGGGCATTATGAAGGCAAGGGTTCTTTTGCCCATAAAGCCGCTGTGGTGGGCGATACGGTCGGCGATCCGCTTAAAGATACCGCTGGCCCGAGCATCAATATCCTTATTAAGGTTATGAGTATGGTGGCGATTGTTTTTACCGCGTTTATTTTGCAGCATACTTTTGTGCACTGAGGGCTTGCTTCGGCAATTTTTATTATCGACAACAAGTTGAAGGATTGTTAGAATAAAAAAATGAAAAATTTTTTCAATAATTGCTTAAAGGCAATAGTTATGGGCGGATTGTTGTTGTCCCTTTCCGGCTGCGTTTATTTGATTATCGGCGGGATAGGGGCAGTGGGTGGTTACGTGATTAGTCCGGATACCGTTGAAGGGATGACGAATGCCAAGGAAAAGGAAGTTTGGAACTCGGCTGTTGATGTGATTTCCATCATGGGGTTAATCATGGAGCAAAAGGAATCCGGTGGCATCATGATTGCCAACATTCAGGGTGCTAAAGTCACAATTACGTTGCAGACAATCAATTCCACCACCACGAGGCTGCGGGTCAAAGCCCGTCGGGCTTTTATTCCTAAAATATCCATTGCCCAAGAAGTATTTGTGAAAATCATGGGGCAAACCAGTAGTGAGAGTAAGTAAGGTCTTGACAATTGACCACTTTGTGTTTTATATTTAAACCCGGATGGCATAGTAGTCATCAATTTAGAACAGTAAAAAGTTAAGAAGGCAATGTTGCCCTGCATCAAGTGCGATGCGGGGCTTTTTTATTTTGTAAACAGTGTTTGTTTACAAGTTTTAGGCGAGGGAGCCCTGGAAGAAATAGTCCAGGGCTTTTTTTATTCGCAGTCCCGACATTCGCTCTGCTCAGTCGGGATCCCGACCGAACGCAAGGGAGTGTCGGGAAAGACCACAGGGTCCATTTTTATGCACGAGAGGCGAGACAAAGAAAAAAGGCTATGGCGTGATAATATGCGCCGCAATATCGAAGAGACGATTTTGCCCTTGATCGAAAGAATGAAAAAGCGTGGCAGTCCCTCCGACCAAAAAAATTTAATGTTGTTAGAAAGATCGCTGCAGAGCTTGGCAGGATCGTTTGAATTTACTTTAATGGATAGAAAATGGCGGCTTTCAGTTAGGGAAATCGAAATTTGCAAGATGTTAAAAAATGATTGCACGACAAAAGATGTTGCCGAAATGCTCAATATTTCTGAACGTACCATTGACCATCACCGTAATCACATCCGCAAGAAATTGGGGATCTCTCGGGCGGTAGATTTGGCGAAATATTTAAAAAAATTCTTTCTCTAAGAAGGTACCTATAAAAATGGGCATTGACGCTGTGAAAATATAACTTATACTTAACGTAACTTGTTTTAGGGTTAGCAAAGACGCAGCCTTGAAACAGCCGTTTCAGCGAAGAAACATAAAAAGGACTATGACGCCCGAGGAATACCTCGGGTTTTTTATTTTGGGGAAGGTTTTATCAGGGACATAGAAGCCCCTTGTTCAAAGAAGAACTTTGAATGAGGGGCTTTTTTTATTAAAACATTGTAAAAAAGGAGAAAAGGCAATGTATACACAACAAGAGAAGATGGTAGGTCCGCTTTCTAGATTAGCCGTAGTTTTTGCTTCTAGCATTTCGATTTTGTCGATAGGTTTATTCATCGCCAGCTTGTACCGGCTTATTTAGTTTCAAGTTCAGAATGTAAAGTTTTTTAGGAGAGGTTACACGTGAAAAAACCAACAATCGTTGTGATCGGTAACGGCATGGCCGGTGCCAGAGTCGCGGAAGAGATTTTAAAGCGCGATTCCCAGCAATTTAAAATTGTAATGTTCGGCGCCGAACCATACGGGAACTATAATCGTATTTTATTGAGTAATGTCTTGAACCAAACGCAACAACCCCAAGAGATTTTTATTAATCCGCTTACTTGGTATCAAGAGAACAATATCCAACTACATGCCGGAGTCAAAGCCGTTAAGATCGATCGTGAAAACAAAAAAGTGATAGGAATTAAACTCTCGGGACAAGATGTCCCTTATGCTGCTGAAATCAAAGAGAACAAAGAAACTGAATTTATTGAAGAACCTTATGATTATGTGATAATTGCGACCGGATCCCGCCCTTTTATCCCGCCTATGGAAGGACACGACAAAGAGGGTGTCTTCCAATTCCGCACCATAAATGATTGTTACCTGATCGCTGAATACGCCAAAAAGTGTCAGAAAGCGGTCGTTATCGGCGGTGGCCTATTAGGCTTAGAAGCAGCGCGTGGACTTATAACCCACGATGTTCAAGTTTCAGTCGTTGAAGCAGCCCTCCAACTCATGCCGGCTCAATTGGACACTGAGGCGGCACAAATTTTAAAGCGAACGATGGAAGCGATGGGTGTGCGCGTCTTAACCGGCGCGTTGACAGCAAAGATTACAGAGAAGGATGGAAAAGCCGCCGGACTTCTTTTTAAAGACGGGAATATTTTGGAAACGGATATGGTGGTTATCAGTGCCGGGATCCGTCCGATTACCGAAATTGCCAAGGTAAGCGGAATTGAAGTTAACAAAGGGATTGTTTGTAACGATCAGATGCGGACCAGCGATGATAATATTTTTGCAGTAGGCGAATGTGTTGAGCATCGCGGGAAGATTTATGGGTTGGTGGATCCGATTTGGGAACAGGCCAAAGTCTTAGCCGATGTCATTACCGGAACAAATCCTGATGCAGCTTATCAAGGGTCTAAGACGGGGACGAAACTTAAAGTCATGGGTGTGGAATTAGCCTCCATGGGAGAAAAAGAAACTAATGATCCCAGCGATGAAGTTTTGGTGTACCGTGACCCTAATCGCGGGATTTATAAAAAACTAATTGTGCGCGGGAATAAAATCCATGGGAACATTTTGTTGGGTGATGCCGAAGGCGCGGATAGTTTGTTGCAGCTTTTTTATAGTGAGAAAGATTTGCCGAAAAATCGCGGGGAAGTCTTATTCGGTTCGGTTGAGGGAACAACGCTAGTTAACGCTGCCGACTTGCCGGATACCGCCCAAATATGCAATTGTAACGGGGTATGCAAAAAAGAAATCATCGATGCTATTGAGGCAGGTTGTAAGAGTGTTGCGGGAGTTGGCGCCAAAACAAAGGCGGGCAAAGGGTGCGGCTCATGCCGGGGAATGATTGCGCAGATTATTGAAGCTACCGCCGGCGAGGTTTCTTATGATGCCAGTGAACATTATTATGTCCCGGGGATTCGTTTAGAAAAGTCACAATTAGTCCGTGAGATCAGAAACAGAAAAATTAAATCGGTGAGCGGCGTCTTCGTGCAATTAGCCGATAGCAAAGAAGACGCGGACAGCAAGGTCGGTCTTGCTTCCTTATTAAAAATCTTATGGCCCAAAGAGTATGAAGATGAACGGGACGCCCGTTTTATTAATGACCGTGTTCACGCTAATATTCAAAAAGACGGGACATTTTCCGTAGTGCCGCGGATTTATGGCGGAGTGACAACACCTGAACAACTTATGCGCATTGCTCAAGCAGCGGTCAAATATAAAGTAAAAATGGTAAAGATTACCGGCGGACAACGGATTGATCTATTGGGCTTAAAGAAAGAGGACCTGCCAAAAATTTGGAAAGATTTGGATATTCCCAGCGGCCATGCTTACACCAAAGCTTTCCGTACGTGCAAAAGTTGTGTCGGGACGGATTTCTGTCGATACGGGTTGGGGGATTCGATTAGTTTGGCGCAGAAAATCGAATACCGATTTCAAGGAATCGAATCGCCGCACAAAATGAAACTAGCGACGGCCGGATGCGCGCGCAATTGTTCGGAAGCGTATGTGAAAGATTTAGGTGCTGTCGCTATCGGAGAAGAAAAATGGGAAATTTATGTCGGCGGCGCGGCCGGCGGTACCGTACGTAAAGGCGATATCCTTTGTGTCGTAGACAGCCACGATGAGGTTTTAAGATACATGGGCCGATTTATCCAGTATTACCGCGAGCATGGAAAATATTTGGAAAGGACGTATGGATTTGTCGAACGCATTGGGATTGATATTTTAAAAGGTATTTTAGTCAAAGACTCTTTGGGCATCTGTGCTCAGCTTGAAGAAAGAATTCAGGAAGCCGTCGAGGCTTATAAGGATCCGTGGAAAGAGGCCGAGGCCCCGGCCTATGATCATCAGTTTGAAGGGCCACGCATCGTTGAAGTAATTCATGAGGTTAATAACAATGGTTGAACTGTATCGTATCTTAGACTTTATCATGGACTCTTTTAAAATAGAGAAAATCTATTTTAGAGTTTTCATTTACCCGCGTACGGGTGTCAAAGTCATTTTAAATTAAGAATATTTTTGAGGGAGGAATCTTATGGAAACACTCTTAATTGTTAATTTGGGACACATCAATGATATTCCGGTAGGACAGGGAGTCTGTTTCATTATTAAAGGAGAAGAGGTTGCTGTGTTCCGTGACCGGGACGGAAAGATTTTTGCGGTTGAAAACCAATGTCCGCATCGTCGTGGACCATTGGCGGAAGGCGTGATTGGCGGCGGCAAGGTCGTATGCCCCTTGCATGGGCACAAGTTTGACCTGGCAACAGGACAGGGCCATGAGCCGCGGGAATGTGTACGGGTTTTTAAAACCTGGGTCGACAATGAGCAGATCTTTTTGCAATATAGTAAATCAAGTCAATACGCTGAAGATAAAATGGCCATTTCTTAAAATAAAATAGTAACAAAAGGAGCAGTCATGAATTCGTTAATGAAAAGATTTGTTAAAGAAGCTCAAAGAATGCGGTTCCTAGGATTGTTATTTGTACTTTTTGTGGGAATTTCTTTCTCTTCCGCCAAAGAGGTTGCCGCCGGAATGTTGGAAAAAGACGAATTGACCCTTGGTTTTATTAAACTCACAGACTGTGTCGCACTTGTGGTAGCGAAAGAAAAGGGATTTTTTGAGGACGAAGGGTTATTTGTGAAACTCGAACCTCAGGCAAATTGGAAAGTACTGATGGATAGAGTTATCGATGGGCAACTTGACGGATCGCATATGTTGGCTCCGGCGCCGCTGGGACATACCGACGGAATTCTGACAAAATCTCATATCATTGTTCCTTATGTAATGTCGGTTAATGGCGCGGGAATATCTGTTTCAAATGAAGTTTGGGCAAAAATGAAGCCGAATATTCCTTTGCAAGAAGATGGAAAACCAGTCCATCCGATCAGTGCCGCCGCGATGAAACCAGTTGTTGAAGAATTTAAAAATGAGGGGAAACCTTTTAAAATGTCGATGACCTATCCGGTGGGTGTACATAATTATGTTCTGCGTTACTGGCTGGCCGCCGGCGGTCTTAACCCAGGTTATTACACCGCAACGGATACGACCGGCTTAACGGATGCGGATGTGCAGCTTTCGGTCACACCGCCTCCACAGATGCCCTCGGTATTGGAAGCCGGGACAAGTAATGGCATTTGTGTCAATGACCCTTGGCATAAACAGGTCATTGAAAAAGGTGTTGGCGTTCCCGTGACATCGAGTTATTTCGTTAATAACGGTATTTCCGATAAAGTTTTTGGTGTGACTAAGCAGTGGGCCGACGCCAATCCCAATACGCTCAAAGCGGTCGTTAAGGCGTTGATTCGCGCCGGTAAATGGCTTGACGAGGATGTTAAAAACCGCGATGAGGCTGCCAAAATCTTATCAAGGCCAGAGTATGTGGGGGCAAATTATGAAGTTATCCGTCCTATGCTTGTTGGGAAGTTTGAATATGAAAAGGGGGATGTCCGCTCCGAACCCGATTGGGATGTTTTCTTTAGAAATAATGCCTCTTATCCTTATTACAGCGATGCTATTTGGTGGTTGACACAGGTGCGCCGGTGGGGGCAGGTCGAAAAGAAACCGGATGAATGGTATTTTGACCTGGTAAAAAAAGTTTATCAGCCCGATATCTGGCTTAGCGCCGCCAAAGAGTTAGTTAAAGAAGGGAAATTAACAGAGGCCGAAATTCCCCAGACGGATGGATTTAAGGAACCTTCCGGTAATTTTATTGATGGGATTGTTTTTGACGGCCATACACCTAATGCGTATTTAGAAAAATTTCCGATTGGGATGAAATAACTTTTTAAAAAGGAAAGTATATGAAAAATAAGATTTTTAACAAAAAAGGACAAGCAACATTGTCATTGGCTGTTCAATTACCATTGCAGAAATTTTGGGATTCTTTTGGGCTTCCTGCCTTGGCCTTTATCGTCTTCTTGGGGTTATGGTCACTGGCCTCTTCAAAGATTGAAACTAATTTGGGAGCATTGCCCGGGCCTAAAGAAGCCTTAGTCCAATTTAAGGAATTATGGAACGAGCATTGGAGCGAAAAGGCTAAAGCGCGGGAATTTTATCAAAAACAAAAAGAGGATAATGTTTTAAAACTTGCTCAAGATCCGCAAGCTAAAGTGAAAATCCGTAAATATACTGGCAAAGTAACATTTTTAAACCAAATTCTCACCAGTTTGTACACTGTATTTACCGGTTTTACCTTGGCATCCTTGGTGGCTATTCCGATAGGTATTATTTGCGGATTAAATCGTTCGATGATGTCAGCCTTAAATCCATTCATTCAACTTTTTAAGCCAGTTTCCCCTTTAGCTTGGTTGCCTTTAGTCACCATTATGGTAAGTGCCGTCTATACCACCCAACAAGGCGGATTGGAAAAATGTTTTATTATATCTGCGATTACTGTTTCCTTGTGTTCGATGTGGCCAACCATGATCAATACGGCCCAAGGGGTTTCTTCCGTGGATAAAGACCTTATCAATGTTTCGCGGGTGCTGCAGCTGGGCTGGTTTACGCATGTTTTTAAAATTATTTTGCCTTCTTCCTTGCCGTTTATTTTTACCGGTTTACGCATTTCTTTAGGCGTAGGCTGGATGGTTTTGATTGCTTCCGAAATGCTCGCGCAAAATCCAGGATTAGGCAAATTCGTTTGGGATGAATTTCAAAATGGCAGCAGCCAATCCTTGGCGCGCATTATGGTCGCGATTTTGACGATCGGCTTTATCGGGTTCATTCTCGATCGGATTATGGTCGCCTTGCAGAAAGCGATGAGCGTGTACCGTTAAATTTTTTAAGGACAATAATATGAATTTTTTAGAATTAAAAAATGTTAACAAAAGTTATGGTGCAGGAAAAAATCGTCTGAGCGTTCTTAAGGATATTAACTTAAGTATTGCACAAGGTGAATTTGTGGCCCTCATGGGATTTTCGGGAACGGGGAAGACAACCATCATCTCGCTTATCAGCGGTTTGTTAAGTCCGGATGAAGGGGAGGTTTTATTCCAGGGAAAACCGATCAAAGGCCCCGGCGCTGAGCGCGGGGTGGTATTTCAGAACTATTCTCTTTTACCTTGGCTTAATGTTTATCAGAACGTGGCGCTGGCCGTCGATAATATTTTTCCCGATTGGCCGTTGGAAAAACGCAAAAAGCACATCGAAAAATATATTGCGATGGTGAATTTAACTCCAGCGATGTCCAAGCGTCCAGGAGAACTTTCCGGGGGCATGCGGCAAAGAGTGGCTGTCGCCCGGGCTTTGGCCATGAACCCGGAAATTCTTTTATTAGATGAGCCATTAAGCGCTTTGGATGCCCTGACCCGGGGGACGCTGCAGCAAGAGATAGAAAAGATTTGGTTACGTGATCGAAAAACCGTGGTTCTTATTACCAATGATGTGGACGAAGGCATTTTATTGGCGGATAGAATCATTCCTCTGAAACCAGGAACAGGGACTACTTTAGGCCCTGCTTTTAAAATTCCGTTTGAGCGCCCGCGCCGCCGCCATAGTTTCAATAATGACCCGCTATTCCGTCGAGTCCGTAATGATATTGTCAGTTACTTTATGGACCTTCGCGCCGAAACCAGAAATCATTCGGTTACGAACTCTTTACGTTTACCTACCCTAAGGCCTATGTACAAGGAAGATTAATATGTTTCTAAAGACAGACGCGAGTTTTGTACAACCTTATTTATATTTTGATCATTTGACAAAAATATATCCGACCAAAGAGGGCCCTTATGTCGTTTTAGAGGAATTTAAATTAGGTATCAATAAGGGCGAATTTGTGTGCATCATCGGCCATTCCGGTTGCGGTAAGTCAACCGCCTTAATGATGTTAGCCGGTTTGGTAACGTGCACTGCCGGTGGGATTTTTTTAGATAAGCGTCTTATCAATGACGAGCCGGGCCCGGACCGCGGGGTTGTATTTCAGTCACCCAGCCTTTTTCCGTGGATGACGGCAATGGAAAATGTCATGTTGGGCGCGCGGCAGGTTTATCCGCATGCTAATCCCAAAGTATGTGCGGATATTTGTAAATATTATTTACACCGGGTTGGCTTAGGCGACTCGCTTCATAAAAAAGCTTCGGAATTATCGAATGGTATGAAGCAGAGAGTGGGTATTGCCCGGGCCTTTGCGTTGAAACCAAAACTTTTACTTCTTGATGAACCTTTTGGAATGCTGGACTCCCTGACCCGGGCAGAGTTGCAGGAAGTTTTGATGGAAGTTTGGCATACAGAAAAAATTACCGCTGTCATGGTAACCCATGATGTGGATGAGGCAGTTTTTTTGTCCGACCGTGTGGTCATGATGACCAGCGGCCCCAAGGCCAGAGTTGGCGACATTCTCACCGTTGAGTTTTCCCGCCCGCGGCATCGCAAAGAAGTGATGGAACATCCTCATTATTACCCTTACCGAGGATACTTAGTTGATTTTTTGGAAGGGAGAGACCCTAAAGAAAATTTTTCTTTAGGGATAAGACCGCCATGTCTTTTACATCAGGATGTGGTAAAGCCGGTTGTTGCCCTACAGAGATAAGTTAATTTTTATCCCCAACTTTAATAAACAATGGGAGGATCATTGTGAATCCATATAGAATAATTTTAGCGGCGGCACTTTTAACTTTGGTTGGCGTGCCGGTTGTTTATGCCGGGCCCCTTATCAACAAACATTTACCACCGATGTTAAAGTCAGATATCGAACTGCGTCAGCGGATAGAATACCGCAATAATTTTGATTTTAATGACGCTCGCGATGATGAGGATGCTTTTTATTTAAAAAGGCTGCGGGTCAGCCTTAATTTTATTCCGGTCAAAGAATGGAATCTTTTCATTCAGGGACAGGATTCCCGTATTTTTGATTCTGAATACGTCAATAAGGCAACCTTTGAGAATCAAATGGATGTCCGTCAACTCTATATCAATTATGAGGATGCGGTGGCTTTTGAAACATTGCAAATCAATAAGGTTTCAGCACGGTTTGGCCGTCAGGAATTTTCTTACGGCGCACAACGCCTGCTCGGTGCTTTTAATTGGTCTAATCTCGCCCAGACCTTCGATGGTGTAAAGGCCGGGGTCCATTTTGTGCCTTTGCATGTTGGGCTGGAATTTTTCTGGGGGAACAAATCACCAATAAAAACGCCGCGGGAATTTGACGATTTGTTCGATGAAACCTCTCAAGAACAGATTTGGGGTTATTATGCCACGGCCAAGCCGTTCGGCGATACGATAGTGGAACATTATTTGATCAGCCGCAATACGGACAAAGTGGTGTCTTTCGGGCCCAGCGGCTCAGGTGACATTGAAGATTACACCGTGGGCGGCCGGATAAAGAATGCTTTTCCCAATGGGATCGATTATGAGTTAGAGGTGGCCAAACAGTGGGGCGATTTTAAGAATTTGGAGGTCGACGGCATGATGACCATTGCCTTGATCGGTTATACGTTTAAAGCAATGGCCTGGAAACCGCGTATTGGTTTTGAATTTGATTACGGTTCGGGGGATAGTGACCGCAGCGACGGTAAAATGAGCACGTTTGATAATTTATATCCGACTAACCATCTTTTTTATGGATATGCCGATCTTATTAGTTTGCAAAACTTAAATGACTACATTCTCCAGTTTAATATGAAACCGAATAAGAAACTCAAAATTCAAACAGATTTCCATATGATGTATTTGGATACCGTTAAGGATTCTTATTATTCGGTGGCCCGGGCAGTTGTCCGAACGGCGACATCAAGTAATGTCGATGATCATTTCGGGAACGAAATCGATTTTACAACGGATTATAAATTTAATGATAATTTGAGCTTTTTGTTGGGGTATTCCTATTTTATTCCCGGTCAGTACTTAAAAGATACTGGCGCTCATGATGATACCCATTTTGCCTATTTCCAAACAACAGTATCTTTTTAATTTATGATCAAGGAATTAATCAATACCGATGTTGATAAAAAGACTTTTGCTTCAGCCGTCGAGCGCTTTGCTTCTTTGCATCAGACGCATCAAGTCAACAGCAAAGAAAAAAATTACCGCGAGCTTATTCCGCAGAAAGTTCCCGGCGTAGGGCAACAGTATGCTTTTGAAGTGGATTTGGATAAATGCACGGGATGTAAGGCCTGTGTCACGGCCTGTCATAATGAAAATGGGCTTGATGAAGATGAAACTTGGCGTTCGGTCGGCCTTATCCAGGGAGGCACCAGTGCCAAGCCGGCGATTCAGCATATTACCACCGCGTGCCATCACTGCGCCGAACCGGCGTGCATGAAGGGCTGTCCCACGTTAGCCTATACGAAGGACGAAGCGACCGGCATTGTTCAACATTTAGAAGATCAATGTTTTGGCTGCCAATACTGTATTTTGAAATGTCCTTACGATGTCCCCAAATATAATAAGAAAAGGGGGATTGTTCATAAATGTGATATGTGCATCGGCCGTTTAAGTGCCGGGCAAGCTCCCGCTTGTGCCCGCGCCTGTCCCAATGGTGCCATCCGTATTACGCTGGTTGATAAAAAAGACGTTAAAGCTCATCCCGAAGAGTATGTGAAGGTTCCCGACGCGCCGGCTTCCGATTACACTTATCCGACGACAAAGTACATAACCAATCGTGTTTTCCCCAGCAATATGGAATCGGTGGATTATTATACGATTAAACCGGAACATTCACATTTGCCTTTAGTCTACATGCTGGTTTTGACCCAATTATCCGTAGGGGCTTTTTTCGCGGAATCCATATTGCGGCAGATTATCAATCCGTATTACAGCCATGCTTTTTATTTATTTCAAATCCCTTTCGCGTTAGTAATTGGTGTCCTGGCCTTGGCCTCGAGCATTCTGCATTTGGGACGTCCGCATTTGGCTTTTCGGGCCATATTGGGTTTTAAAACATCATGGTTAAGCCGGGAAATTATCGCTTTGGGGATGTTTTCAATCTCAATGATCTTATACGCCTTGGTTCATTGGGTAAAATTTTTAAGCCCTTTAGCTGATGGATTGGCTTTATCCGTTTTCTTTTTCGGCGGGATGGGTATTACGTGTTCGATCATGGTCTATCGCGATACCAAGCGCCCTTTTTGGGATAACCATTTAACGACCATAAAATTTATATTAACAACGGTTATCCTGGGATCGGCGACAACTTTATTAAGTGCGGCTGTTTTGCGGTTTATTAGCCCGGAAATTTCCTTACTGAATATAGGAAAGATCTTTTGTGAAATGATTTGTTTAAACACCATTGCCAAGCTGATTATAGAATCCACGATCTTTCTGCATTTATTAGAGCGCAACGGATTATCTTTTTTTAAAAAGACGGCGATTTTGTTAAGCGGGCCATTGAAAATACCAACGCGATGGCGTTTTGCCTGCGGTATAGTTGGGGGGATACTGCTTCCTTTTATATTTCTGCAAATGAGTATTGAAGCGGGGCGGGTTTTTGTCATTTTATCATTGTTGATTTTTGCCATCTCCCTGGCGGGAGAGTTGCTGGAACGGTATCTTTTTTTTAAAGCGGTGGTTCCATTGAAAATGCCGGGAGGGAATTGATCTGAAAAATAAATTTCAAAACTTTATGTATCAACGGACTGGTAAGCTGACGGAAGAATTAGAATTGGCTCAATCACCATTGGCCGGCGGACAATTACCCAAGCGTTTGTTACCCGATGAAATAAAACATTTGATTTGCGGCTATTGTTCCGTCGGCTGCAGCCTGGATGTTCACATGAAAAATAAAGAAGCGATTAATTTAATCCCCACGGAAGATTATCCCGTGAATATGGGCGAAGCCTGCCCCAAAGGCTGGGAGGCCTTAACGCCTTTAAAAGCGCCTGACCGGGCGACGCAGCCTTTATTGCGCAATGAGATGGGGAAGTTAGAAAAAGTTGATTGGCCAACGGCGATGGAGGCCTTCGTCAATAATTTTAATCGGATTATGCAAAAATACGGCAAAGAGAGCGTGGCATTTTTAAGCACTGGACAAATTCCTATGGAAGAAATGGCGCTATTGGGTGTGGTGGCCAAATTGGGCATGGGCATAATCCATGGGGATAGCAATACACGCCAATGCATGGCGACGTCGGCGGTGGCTTATAAACAATCCTTTGGCTTCGACGCGCCGCCTTATAGTTATAAAGATTTGGAAGAGTCAGATGTTCTTATCTTTGTAGGCGCTAATCCCTGCATCGCTCATCCTATTTTGTGGCAACGGGTGTTGATGAATAAAAACCGTCCGGAAATTATTGTCGTTGATCCTCGCAAAACAGAAACAGCCATGGCGGCAACGCGGCATTATGCCTTGACGCCCAAATCGGATTTAACTTTATTTTATGGCCTGGCGCACACTTTAATTGAGAACGGCTGGATTGATAAAGAATATATTCATCGTTACACCTCTGGATTTGGGGAATTTGAAAATCATGTTCAAGCGTTTACCCCTGATTTAGTTAGCCAGAAAACGGGCTTGAGCGTCCGTGAGGTTTATGAATTTGCCAATATTATTCGTAAAGGCAAGAAGGTGTCGTTTTGGTGGACGATGGGGGTCAATCAAAGTTATGAAGGCGTCCGTACGGCGCAGGCCTTGATTAACTTAAGTTTGATGACGGGGAATATGGGGAGACCAGGTACCGGGGCCAATTCTATTACCGGGCAATGTAATGCCATGGGGTCAAGATTATTTAGCAATACCACGAATTTATTAGGCGGCCATGATTTCACCAATCCCGAACATCGAGAAAAGATCGCGACACTCCTTAACATAACCGAAGACCGGATCCCGGATAAAAACAGCCTTGCCTATGATCAAATCCTCGATGGAATTATGCAGAACAAGATAAAAGGTTTATGGATTATTGCTACCAATCCGGCGCATTCATGGATTAATCAGAATGAATTCCATGATTATATTAAAAACCTGGAATTCTTGGTGGTTCAGGATATGTACCATACGACGGAAACAGCCCGGCTGGCGCATTTAGTCTTACCGGCCGCTGGCTGGGGGGAAAAGGAAGGGACGTTTATTAATTCGGAAAGGCGGATCGGTTTAATTACAAAAGTTGCGCAGGCACCGGGAGAGGCGTTAGCGGACTTTGACATTTTTAAATTGATTGCCAAATATTGGGGCTGCGAACGGCTTTTTGAAAAGTGGGATTCTCCCGAGGCTGTATTTCAGATTCTAAAAGAAATCTCTAAGGAGCAACCGTGCGATATTACCGGGATTAAGGATTATCAAATGATTTATGAAAATGGCGGCATTCAGTGGCCGTTTAAAGAGGGCGATACGTTAAAAGACAACGAACGGCGGCTTTTTGAAGACGGTCAATATTATCATGCGGATAAGAAGGCTAAATTTATTTTTGAGGCCAGCCGGGATAAACCCGAGCCGATAAGCGAAAAGTATCCTTTTGAACTTTTGACCGGCCGC
This sequence comes from uncultured Planctomycetales bacterium, assembly GCA_964630825.1. Lineage (GTDB taxonomy): Bacteria > Omnitrophota > Gorgyraeia > Zapsychrales > Zapsychraceae > CAZVZR01. The sequence continues at coordinate 69,787 of CAZVZR010000002.1, forward strand.
GGCACATCATCCCAGTGGCATACACAAACCAGAACCGGCAAATCCAAGATTCTGCAGAAAATGTATCCACCAGATGTTTATGCGGAAATTAATCCTGAGGATGCCGAAAGATTAAATATCCAACAAGGCCAAGATGTTTTTATTTCAACACGCCGGGCCAGAGTTAAAGCGCGGGCTTTTATTACGCCCATTGTCAAACCCCAGCAGATTTTTATGCCGATGCATTATGAGGCAACCAATAAATTAACGTTTCCGGCATTTGACCCTTATTCAAGGCAGCCATCGTACAAGACTTGTGCCGCAATGATTTTATTAAACGAGAAGCAAGAGGTATAATCATGCTCGATTCTTTAGGAATTCAACCCGTCGTGGTGTCCATTAATATTTCCAGAGGAGGAATCCCCAAGTTACCTGTTGAGCGTATTTTCGTCAGCGTTCAAGGATTAGAAGGCGATGGGCATAATCACGATAAGCATAAAAGGTTAACTCAGGCCGTCTGTCTACAAGATCTAGAAAAGCTTCATGAATTAAGGAAAGAAGGTTATCCTTTAGCCTCGGGAGAAACCGGAGAGAATCTTACGGTGAGCAATTTACATGTTAACGCGTTGCCGCTAAGATCCATATTAGAATTTTCGGGTGGTGTTATTTTGGAATTAACTAAAATCCGGCAACCCTGTTACGTTCTTGATAGCATACATCCGCAACTAAAACAAGATATCGCAGGCCGTTGCGGAATTTATGCCAAAGTTTTAAAGGAAGGTTTTTTAAAAAAAGGTGAAAGCATCAAGATCATTGAGCCTGTCTTGTGGGGCGCGACGATTAACTATTTTCCCTCCCTTATAATTAGAAATCCTGCTTTACAGCCCGAAGGAAATTTGGTATAAATGAACCCGCCACTTATGGAGCTTTGATTTTTTTAGATTTTTTTTCCTGCCGCATCAGTTTTAAATGCCTCACGGACTTCTCTAAAAGAATTTTATGGAAGTCAGTGCGGCATGTTTCTTTCTAAATAAATTTTGTAGTAAAACATGCCGAGATAGCTCAGCTAGGTAGAGCAGTGGACTGAAAATCCATGTGTCCCCAGTTCGATCCTGGGTCTCGGCATTTTTTCATAATTTTTTATTATAGAGAAAAAAGGCCGATGCTGATTACTACCCCAAGCATGTTTAATAAAATAGATACAGAAACGATTAAAATGAAGCTGGATCAGGCCTGCGGTATGTACCTGGCAGAGCAGGAAAAACTACGAGGATTTGCCCAGGTTATATTTAACTTGAATCATTCGATGACTTACAGAGCTTTTGATAATGTGCTCAAAAGGCTCATTGAATCCAACGATCCAAGCAGACCCCAGAAGTTAATTGCCGAGATTGAAAAATTCGTACAAATGGCAAAAAGGTTAGACAAGAATCTTTAAAAAATGCATGAGCTCACCGGCACCATTTTTCTCTGTCATAGTTCCCACCTACGATCGCGCAAAATTTCTAAAGATTGCGCTTGATTCGGTTTTATCCCAAAGTTACTCCGATTTTGAATTGATTGTCATCGATGATGGCTCTACGGATGGTACTAAAATTTTAATTAAAGAATGTAATGACCCGCGGATTGTGTATTTCTATCAGGACAATCACGGCGTGGCGCATGCCCGCAATAGAGGATTGGAAAAAGCCACGGGAGAGTGGGTTGCGTTTTTGGATTCGGACGATCAATGGATACGGGACAAGCTTAAGAAAACGGCAGAATATATCAAAGAATTCCCATCGGTTAAGATTTTTCACACAGAAGAAAAATGGTACCGTAACGGCAAGGTTTTGAATCAAAAAAAGAAGCATAAAAAGCCGACGGGTTTTATTTATCGCGACGCATTGCCCATTTGTTGTATTGGGATGTCGACGTCAGTAGTTCATCGCAGTGTCTTTGATAAGATTGGGTTGTTTGATGAGTCTTTAACGGCATGCGAAGATTATGATTTCTGGTTAAGGGCGGCACATGAGTTTGAAGTAAAATTAATTCCGGAGGTCTTGACGATTAAAGATGGCGGCCGGCCGGACCAACTTTCCGCACAGCCGGGATTGGATCGTTTCCGCATCAAGGCCCTTCACAAAATGCTCTCCTCGGGGAAGTTAAATCAAGAGGAGGCGCAACTGACACAAAAATATTTGCAAGAAAAAGCCGTCGTCTACATTGAGGGCGCAAAGAAGCGGGGAAAATTTGAAGAGGCAGAGAATTATCAATGGGCACTAAAGTAAAAGCCTTTATTCTGTTGGTTGTTTTGGTGTTTCTTGCTTACGCCAATGTCTTGACGCACGGCTTTGCCGGGGATGACCACACACTTTTTGGGATTAATGATTTTTATCGTAACCCCAATAACCTGTCTAAACTATTTTCGCCGGAGTTTATTACCCGTCCGGAAGACTTCAACGCGCAAAAGTCATTGTCACGTAATTTGTCGGTGTCGGGCTGTGTTTCCTATCGGCCGGTTACGGCGCTGTCGTTTTTTGTCGATTGTTTTATTTGGCATCTTCAACCCTTCGGTTACCATCTGACAAATATTATTCTGCACGGTGTTATAGCGTATCTTTTGTATTGCCTGGTATTTTTATTGGTCAAGGATTCAGCGGTCGCCGTGCTGGCGGCATTATTTTTTGCGCTGCATCCCGTTCAGGCGGAGCTCATCAACAATATCGGGTACCGTTCCGACCTGATTTGCACATTGTTTTATCTCTTGGGGTTTCTATTTTATGTCCGGTGGCGCGCGGGCGAATTCAAGCGGGTGGGGTTGGTTCACGGCTGCTTCTTTATTGCTTTGTTTACCAAGGAAACGGCCGTTACGTTCCCGGCGGTCATTCTAGCTTACGAATATTTCTTCGGCCGGGAAAAATCTTTCAACATGATTTTACAGAAAAATAAAATTTTTTTCTCAGCTCAGGCATGTCTTTTACTGTTCTATCTTTTTATTTATTTTTTTGTCTTCCCGAACTCCAGCCTGGCGGGAGTAAAACATTTTTCCCTGGTTGGGCAGATCCGGATTGCGCTGGGGGCAGGTTATGAATATCTTTTGGCGCTAATACTTCCCTGGAAAGTCAAAATCCTGCCGTCGTTTTACGTGCCGTCATTAGAAGGTATTCGTTTGTCCGAGATTTTGCTGTTGGGGATTTTAATTGCTGTTTGCTGGGGCATTTTTCGAAAATGCGTTGTCCAAAAGAAAGCGGCCGCTTTCTTTGTCGCGTGGTCTTTTCTGACGTATTTGCCGACGGCAAATTTATTCCCAGTTCCTAATCCGCTGGCGTACCGTTTTTTGTATTTGCCTTCGGTGGGATTTTTTACTTTCACTGCGATTATTTTAGGGTGGCTGCTGGCAAAATTGGACACAAAAACGAAGAAAAAGTTTTATTCTTTTCTGTTAAAAGTTACGGCTGTTGGCTTGTTAGTGGGAGTAACAATGCCGTTAAACGAGTATTACCAAAATGACATTGCCTGGAATAAGAAAATTATTGAGGATTTCCCAGAGAGCACGTACAATTATCTTCTCTTGGCGAGCTTCTACCGGCAAAGTGGAAAATACGATGCGGCCATTGCTTTTTTGCGGAAATATTTGGATAATAGGAGGAAAAGTTCGAGCGGTTTTGCGGAGAAGGAAGACTACGAAATCTTGACGGAAATCGGGACCTGTTACGTCAACAACCCCGATGAAGCAATTAAATATTTTAAGCACGCGATTGATTTGAAACCTGATTACGCGCTCGCGTACGCGCAAATGGGCAAGGCGTATTTGCTCAAAGGCGACGCGGTCAAATCTTTGGAGTTGAGCCAGCGGGCGTTATTTTTGAAGAAAGATTTGTTGGAAGGTTACGCGTACGCCGTCGAAGCTGCGCTGGCGTTGGGGGACAGGGATTCGGTGAAAATATTGCTCACCCGGGCGCTCAAAGTTTACCCGCAGGAGCAGTTGTTTTTGGGGTTAAAAGCGCAGTTGGAAAAAAAGATTCATTGAAAACTAAAGCGTTAAAGATTCTGCTGGCGTCCCGTTTTCTAAAGTAGAATGCGGGACTTAGCAGATTTTTCGAGAATAAATTGTTGTAATCTGCTGGCGTAGCTCAGTTGGTAGAGCAGCTGATTCGTAATCAGCAGGTCACCAGTTCAACTCTGGTCGCCAGCTTTTTAAATGAACGTACAGAGCAACGCATTCGCCCCTAGGCGACCTCTAAAAATTAATGTACCTAGGGGTTACTCGCCTAAGTAGTCCCGAGCGCTTTAAAAAATAAGATCGAGGGCGAGGGATAATGCGTGGGTCAGGAGTTCGACTCTCCTCGTCGGCTTGTTTTTCTTGTTGGTTAATAATTGTGAATGAATCAACCTCAACACAACCTTCTTCTTTCCCGCAAATTTTTAATCCTCATTGTTTTTGTTTTGGGCTTTTGCGCCTACTCGTTTAATTTAACCGGTAAATTTAAACTTGTCGACGACCAAGTCTCGATTGTCAAAAATGAGACCGTCAAAAATTTGACGGCCGCCAACGTCAATCAAATTTTCCATTCCTCGTTTTTCGGCGACAAGGAGAAGGCTTACTACCGGCCGTTGGTTCTGTTGTCGTTCGCGCTGGAATACCGTTTTTTCGGCCCGGATCCGTTTTATTTTTACTTGACCAATATTTTACTTCACGTTTTTAATGCCCTTTTACTTTTTTTTGCCGTTGAGGCACTGACGAAACGAACTTTGCCCGCCTTCTGGGTTGCGCTTCTTTTTGTCATTCATCCTGTCCATTGGGAAGCTGTGGCCAACATTGCCGGCCGTTCAATTTTACTGTGTGCTTTTGGGTATTTCGCGGCCTTTTTATTCTTTGTAAAGTTTGACCAGGAACCGGAAAAAAAGAAATACCTGCTTCTTTCTTTGTTGGGGTTTGCGTGGGCGTTGCTTAGCAAAGAGTCCGGCGTAACGTTTTTGCTGATTCTGCTCAGTTACGTTTTATTTTTCGAATCATCCTCGGGGATTAAAGGAATTTTTTCTAAAGCCCTGAACCGCCTTTGGCCGTATTTGATTATTTTCCTTGGGTACATGGCAACCCGACGGTCACTGGGCATTGTTAAGATTTATTACTGGGAAAATTATTGGCAGATGTTTTTAGGGGTGGCCACTTTTTTGCGGGGGGTGCTCACGTACTTGCGGCTGATTGTTTTGCCCTACGATTTGCATTTTGAGCGCTCGATCGCGTATTTTTTCCGGCCTAACGACCCGGAGCTTATTTGGACTTTTATTTTTTACGGACTCTTGCTTGCCTTGCTGGTAAGGCGAAGAAAAAGCTTCTCGCCGGTACAAAAGTTTTTTTTGGCGTGGTTTTGCCTGGATTTAATCCTGGTTGCCCAGGTTATCCCGGTTAAGTTTCAGCAATTTTACGCGGCGCTCTTTGAGCATTTTCTTTACATTCCACTCGCGGGGATATTGGCCTTTGCTGTTTTCACGGTTGAAAAACTTTGGGCAAGCCCAAAACGACGCGGGCTTTTCTCACGCCAAAGCTTGGCAGTGCTCGTCGCCGGTTTTTGTTCCTTTTTATTTGTAACGAGCATCACGCAGAGCATTTACGCCGCCAATGAAGTGGCCATGCTCAAGCGAACGTTGGATTTTGCTCCTTACAGTTTGCGTGTCCGGCGGTCGTACGCGTTTACGTTTGTTAAAGACGGTAATTATAAAGAAGCGGAACGGCAATACCGCTTGGCCTTGGACGCCGAGCCGTGGGATGCCGCCGCCCGCATCGGCTTAGGGAAAACCCTTTGCGACCAGGACCGGTATTGGGAAGGGATTGCCGAATACGATAAAGTCCACGATGCCGGCGACTTAACCGAGATGCTCAAGAAAAATAAGCGTTTGGCTTACGGCATCCTCATCGACAAATACAAAAATAAAATTAACCAGGAGCCGCAGAATGCCGCACTTTATTACAGTTTGGGTGTTATGTACTCTAAAACTGATAAAATGATGGATGCCCTTGCCAATTACAAAATTGCCGTCGATCTTGACCCAACTCACACGGATGCTTTATTTAATTTGGCGTCGAGCTATGAAGCCTTGGGTCGGCTGCCCGAGGCAGCCGGTTATTACGAACAGATGCTTGCGGTTAAAAAATCGCGGGATTATCTCGATTACCACGCGTATCAGCATTTGGGAAAGATTTATCAAATTCTCGGCGACGAAGAAAGGGCAAAGGATTATAGTAAGAAGGCCAAAGAATTGGAGGGGGTCGTTCTTCCAAAGACAAAACAATGATTCGGTTTCTCACTCATTTAAAAAATCGGAATTTTTTGCGGTTGTATTTAGCCCAGCTCATTTCCCAATTTGGTGACCGCATCCATCAGCTCGCGTTAGTCGGTTTGATTGCCGAACGGTCATCCGGATCAGAAATCCATTTGGCCAAAATTTTAGCTTTTACCATTTTGCCGGTATTTATTGTCCAGCCGATTGCCGGTGTTTTTGTTGACCGCTGGAACAGGAGGATCACACTCTTTGTCTGCGACGTGGCGCGCGGCGTGTTGGTCCTTTTGATTCCTTTAATCTTTATTTACTGGCATTCCATCATCCCGATTTACATTATTGTTTTTGTCGTATTTTCGTTTTCGCGGTTTTACATTCCGGCAAAGATGTCGTTAATCCCCGACTTGGTTGAGGAAAAAGATCTCATTACCGCCAATTCATTTGTTTCAACGACGGGAATGATCGCTTTCTGCCTGGGGGCGGCCCTGGGCGGATTTTTTATCGACTGGTGGGGCGCCCGGAGCGGTTTTATCATTGATTCCGTCACGTTTTTTATTTCAGCGACACTGCTTATTACCATGAACCTTAAAAAACGATTGCGGGAGACGCGCAAAGAATGGCTCCAAAAAAGCCGGCAGCTGCAAACCGTCAATCGTTCCGTTTGGGCGGAAATAAAAGAAGGCTTTCTCTATTTAAAGAAGCACAAAGAAATCAATACCGTCGTCAATATGCTGTATATTCTTATGTCGGCCTGCGGGGCAATTTATGTCGTCATCATTGTTTTCATTCAACATTCGTTTCATAGCGTGACTAAAGACTTGGGTCTTATCGCGGTTTCTGTCGGTATTGGGTTGTTTTGCGGGGTCCTGCTCTATGGGAAATGGGGGCGCAATATCCGTTGGAACAAAACAATTTTCGGCTGCCTTGGTTTAAGCGGGCTGATGATTATTGTTTTTGCTTTAGTTGTGTATTATTTCCCTCATCTGACCGTTGCTATGGGCATGGCGTTTTGTTTGGGGATGGTCATCGGGCCAGTTTTTATATCGGCCAATACCGTTGTTCACATTGTAACCGATGAAGCAATGCGCGGGAAAGTTTTCAGCGCCTTGGAAATTGTGATCCATTTTGGTTTTTTGACGACGATGTTTTTAAGTTCGTGGCTGTCTAAGTTTATCGGCGAGGTATGGGTCTTGACAGCGGCGGGAGGAATCGTTAGCATAGTCGGGTTGGTGGGCTTAATCAGTACCCGCAAAGATTCAACATTTGCATTGAAGGTGTAGATGGGGCATACTTTAATGAGCGCATGGTTTACGGAAACGATAGTGAACGTAAACCATAAGCGCGAATTAACCCCCACGATTTAGTTTCCGAAGGAAACATGTGGGGGGTAAACGAGGCTGTATCCCGATTTTCGCTTTGCGAAAACGGGATTAATTCCGGCAGTCACTTATGTTCGCTCATAAACTCGCTCCATATGTGACGCCGTCATTAAGGAGTCAGGAAATGAAATTCGCAGTCTTTGCTTCCGGAAACGGCACAAACCTACAAAGAATCATTGAAGCGGTTAAAGCCGGGGAGATTACCGGTGAACTCGCACTGGTTTTTTCTGATAAAAGAAAATCCCTTGCTTTAAAACGTGCCGAAGAAGCTGGTATCCCTACTCTTGTATTAGAATACAAGGATTACACAAACAAACAAAGCCTTGAGCGTGATTTGATCATTTATTTACGCCGGGCAAACATTGATTTTATTGTTTTAGCCGGATTTATGCGGATCCTTTCGCCTTATGTTATCCGTGAATACCCCGATAAAATTTTAAACATCCACCCGTCGCTTTTGCCTTCCTTTAAAGGAACCACATCCGTTAAAGATACCCTTACTTACGGCTGTAAAGTCGCCGGTGTTACGATTCATTTTGTCGACGACAAGATGGACCACGGGCCGATTATCCTGCAGGATTCCGTTAAGGTGCAGGAAGATGATAATCTTGAATCACTTGCCGAAAAAGTCCGCCAGGTGGAACACAAAATTTTTCCGAAGGCCATTCAATTGTTTATTGAAGGGCGTTTGAGAATCAAGGGCCGCAAAGTTAAAGTTCTTGAGAAAAAAAATACCCACCTTGGAACCCCCGCCACCATTAAATAGTTTACTGACGATTAATATATGATCCGATTAATCAATTGGCTTATTGCACATTCGATCTATAATCTGCGCGTGGTGGGCGCGGGAAATGTTCCTGAAAAAGGCGGCGCCCTTATTGCCCCCAACCATATTTCTTTTGTCGATGCCATCTTGGTTTTGGCCTGCATTAAACGGCCGGTACGTTTTGTTATGGTCAAGGAAATGTACGAGTTGTCGGTTATTAATTGGTTTTGCCGCGCCTTACGCGTTATCCCCATCGACCCTAAATCCGGGCCCAAAGCCATCGTTGCCAGCTTGACTGAAGCGCGTAACGCCATTAAAGAAGGGGAGATCGTCTGTATTTTTCCGGAAGGGCATCTTACCCGCACGGGAAACATGCTGCCGTTTCGCAAAGGTTTTGAGTTTATCATGAAAGAGTTGGATGCTCCGATTGTACCGCTTTATTTGGACAATGTTTGGGGCAGCATTTTTAGTTACGCCAATGGGCGGTATTTCTGGAAATTTCCCAAATCAACACGTTACCCTGTTTCACTTTTTTTCGGTAAACCTTTACCGGCATCCGCCAAAGTCTTTGAGGTCAGGCTGGCCGTCCAGGAATTAGGCGCTGAAGCCAATATTTTGCGCGGCGGATTTCGCCAGAAACTTCATTTGTCCTTTTTGGATGAAGCCAAGCGGCACGCTTTTTGTTTTTGTATGGCTGACTCCGTGGGAATGAAATTGCGTTACTTCGAAGTTTTAGCCGGCGCATTAGCCTTGTCACGGACGTTATTTTTGTCTTCGCGAGAATCATCAAAGTCTAACGAAATGGTCGGTGTTGTTTTGCCGTCTTCATGTGTCGCGTCGATGGTGAATTTAGCGGTGGCTTACGCCGGGAAAATCCCGGTCAATTTGAATTTCACGCTTTCGGCGGAAGCTTTTAGTTCGTGCGTTAAGCAATGTCAGATGAAAATGATTGTTACCTCGCGTGCCTTTATTGAAAAGATCGGTTTGGCGCCTAGGCCAGAGATGGTTTTTGTCGAGGATATTAACAAACGGATTTCAAAATTTCAGAAAGCCTTGTTGGCTGCCTGTGCCGTCATTTTGCCGCGGTGGTTAATCAAATTGCTTTTGGTACGTGGGGACAAAAAGAATGTTGATGACGTGGCCACTGTGATCTTTTCCAGCGGCTCCACCGGGGAACCCAAAGGCGTACTGCTCACGCACGCGAATATTTTTTCCAACATTGAAAGTTTCTACCAGCTTTTTGATATTAAACATTCCGATGTGGTGATGGCAGCGCTGCCGTTTTTCCATTCTTTTGGTTTTACCGCGACATTATGTTTTCCCATCGGGACCGGAATCGCCGTTGTTTACCACACGAACCCTTTGGATGCGGCGACGATTGGAAAGCTCACTGAAAAATACAAAGCCACCATGATTATGGGCACACCGACGTTTATGTCGGCTTATTTGCGTAAATGCACGCCTGAACAATTTGCTTCCTTGCGGATGGCGGTGGTGGGCGCCGAGAAACTCAAAGAATCATTAGCCAATGCCTTCTACGAAAAATTTAAGGTCATGCCGTTTGAAGGCTACGGGGCGACTGAACTTTCCCCGATTGTCTCCGTCGGCTTTCCCGGTTATTTCAACGAAGAGACAAGGGAACGCCAGGTTGGAAATAAAGTCGGCAAGGTCGGCCATCCGATTCCCGGCGTGGCCATTAAGGTCGTTGATCCGGACACTTTTGAAATTAAAAATTTTGACGAAGCCGGATTGCTTTTGGTCAAAGGCGCCAATGTAATGAAAGGGTATTTAAATAATCCCGCCAAGACCGCGGAAGTCCTCAAAGACGGCTGGTACGTCACCGGGGACATCGCCACGATTGATTCCGACGGCTTTGTGAAAATTACTGACCGCCTGAGCCGTTTTAGCAAGATCGGCGGCGAGATGGTCCCGCACATCAAAATTGAAGACAATATTATGGAAATTTTGGGAGCAGTCGATCCGGTGGTCGCCGTGAGCGCAGTAGCCGACGACAAAAAAGGGGAACGGCTGGTCGTCTTGCACGCCGTTGATTTGGATGTGGCGGCAGTTTGTGAAGAACTGGCGAAGAAGGGGCTGCCGAATCTGTGGATTCCCAAGAAGGAAAATTTTTACCGTATCGAGGCTATTCCGTTATTGGGCACGGGGAAATGTGATTTAAAGAAAATTAAATCAATCGCGCAAGAACTCTCCAGCAAACATGAAAACGTTAACCCTTAATACCAAAGACAAGCACACCATTTTTATGAATCATTACCAGGAAGGCCATCGGCAGGCGGTCATCCTGGCGCACGGATTTTTTAATAATAAAGACGTCTATCTTTTTAAAAAGATGGCGGAGGATTTATCGCAAAATTATGATGTCGTCACTTTTGATTTCCGCGGGCACGGCAAAAGCAGCGGACTATTTGGCTGGACGTCACGTGAATATGAGGATCTGGAAGAGGTTTTTCAATACACCCAAAAGCAAGGATACAGCAAGATCGGCGTACTGTCATTTTCTTTGGGGGCGGCCACAGCTTTGATTTGGGCCAGTCGAAAAAAGGAGATCCATTCGCTTATCGCGGTGAGCGCGCCGTTTGATTTTTGGCAGATTAATTTTCATTTTTGGGAACCGGAAATGCTGCATGATTTGAAACTCAATCTCAGTTATAAAGGCACTGGCAAAGGCGTCCGCCCGGGGAATCCACTCGTCGCCAAGATACGGCCGTTGGATGTTGTTGCGCAAGTTGCGCCGACACCGGTATTTTTTATTCACGGAGAAAAAGATTGGCTGATCAAGCCGCACCACAGCCAAAAATTATTTGAAAAAGCAAACGAACCCAAGAGGCTCGCCATTATGCCTAACGTCGGGCATGCCGAAAATATTTATGATACGCATCCCAGTGAGTTCATGAGTTTGTGCAAAGAATGGTTTGGGGAAACATTGAAAAATTAGTCCCTAATTAAAAGGAGGGCAAATGATTTTATCTATCATTCAGGGGATCATTGTTTTATTTTTATATTTTCTGGGTGCGGTAGTTGTCGGCATGGCGCTTACACCCAGTATAATGCTTTTTATGAGCCTTCTTGATTGGGCGGCCCCGTTTAATGAAGGCATCAAGGCGGTGATTTTGGGGCTGGGCATCGCGGGCGGATTTTTTATCTTCGGGCTTTGCTTGCTTTTATTAGTGGGTTTCTTAAATATAATCCTTAATTTACGTTTGAAAGAAGGTAATTATAGTTTTAAAGACGGTGAATTGCTCAAATGGTATTTCTTAAATGCCTTGGTGCAGGCGGTGAAGGCATTTTTTATGGATTTTATGTTACTCACGCCCTTTGCCAGTTTATTTTACCGGATGATGGGTGCGCGTCTGGGGAAGAACGTACAGATCAATTCGAAAAACGTTGCCGATATTTCCTTGCTTGAAATCGGCGACAATTCGGTAATCGGCGGCAACGCTACTGTCATTGGGCATATATTTGAGAGAAGAGGGCTCAAATTAAAGAAAGTAAAAATTGGGGCCAATGCCGTCATCGGCCTTAATTCGGTCATTATGCCGGGCGCCCAAATCGGTGACGGGGCCATTGTCGCCGCCGGGGCGATTGTCCCCAAAGATACCGTCATCGAGCCACGTAGTGTGTATAAAGGAACCGATCATCCCTAATTTATGAGTAGTTATTTAATATCTAAAAAATAGTTGACAAATTAATAGTTAAATGTTAAACTATATTTAGAAATGAGGAAACAGCAATGAAAGAACTGGAAACATACGGAATAGTAAAGGGAGAAGGCAAGTACCACGAAGAGGCTGTTTACAGCCTGGCGCTTCTCTATAATATCATCAGCGATGAAGTTTCCACATATCTCACCAAGTACAATCTCACGATCGGCAAGCTCAATGTCCTGATCGCCATCAAGCACCACGGCGGTGAAGAAGGCATCCCGCAGGTCGAAGTCAGCAAACATTTGATTGTCACTCCTTCTAATATGACTAATATGGTCGACAAACTGGAAGCCGATGGCTTGGTGAAAAGATATCCCTTGGAAGGGGACCGCCGGGTCAATATCACCAAAATCACTAAAAAAGGGGTAGATCTTCTGGATGGTTTATGGCCCGGATATACGGAAGTATTAAAGAAACAAATGGAAGGTTTAACAAAAGAGAAACAAAAGGCCTTGGCTAATTTATTGACTGAATGGTTTGAAGAACGGGCCTAAATTTTTTTGGCTATATAGTTAACTAATTAACTATTTGATGGTTAATAAAAGGAGAAGCGCACATGGGAGTTATATGGATTGTCTCGATAATTATCACGATGGTTATTGTTGATGAGAAGAAGCTCAATTCCGTTTTATTTTTCATTCTAGCAGTGGCTACCGGGCCTTTGGCTGTCTTTGTTGCCCTGTTCTTTCCTTCGGGAAAGAAGAATATAGAGAAAGCAACTAACTTAGAAGATGCGCAAAGGCAATTGAGCGGTGTTAAAGATTCTCTGTTCACATTGCACCAAAGAGTCAATAACCTGGAAACTTTGATTGATAAATTAGCTCAACATACCGCGGCCCCCGAAGCCAAAGATAATTTAAAAGTTGAAGTGGCCGATGAGCAGTTTATTAAAGAAGAAGTTCAAGCTATGGAGAAGGAACATCTTCAGGAGGAGGCTGTAATTAAATCTCAACACACCAAAGATTCGGATATTGAAACCAAAATGGTTGAACCTTCAGAATCAACAACTGTCACGACGCATCAGGATATGGAGATCAATTTCGGCCGAAACTGGCTCAACAAAATCGGGATGGTTGTTTTTACTTTAGGGATGGGATTTTTGATCAGTTATACCTTTAAGTATTTCGGGCCATTTTTAAAGATTGCCTTCGGCTATGCGGTGAGCGCAGCTACATTTTTTATCGGTTTAAGATTGGAAACTAAAGAAAAGTTTGTGCATTTTGGCCGTGTCCTTTTAGGCGGCGCCTGGGCGTTGATCTATTTTACGACTTATGCGATGCACCATTTTGAAGCCTCGCGCCTTATCACCAGCCAGCTTTTGGATTTATGCCTTCTAGCTTTGGTCATCATTGGCATGATGATCCATGTCTTAAAATATAAATCGGAAAGTGCGATGTCTTTGGCCATTTTTATCGCTTATATCACGGCGACATTAGGGCACATAACAACTTTTACCGTCATTTATTGCCTGTTTTTATCTTTGATGGTTTTCTTCTTGGTTTATCATTTTGAGTGGGTAAAGACTTTTGTCATCAGCATCCTGATGACCTATGGCATTCATTACATCTGGGTTATGCCCAATATCGCCGCGTCAGCGCAAAAAGACGCCCTCTTAGGAAATATCCCTGACTATTATACGATGATGAATTTTATTTTTCTGACATCGTACTGGCTGGTCTTTCTTGTCGGGAATCATATTGCCCGCAGGGTCAAGGATTCTCGGCTGGTCGACATTCTTGCAGCCACTAATTTTGGGAACATCGCCTTATATGCTGTCTTGGCTTATCCAATTATTTTGAAATTGTTTTATAGCCACCGGTTTGAAATTGTTTTTAGTATCGGGATTTTGTATTTAGTCATGGCTTTAGTGATGAAAAAGATAGGGGCCCGCAAATTTTATATCAGCGATATCATTACGGCCATTTTTGTCATCACCTTCTCATTGCCGCTTAAGTTTATGCCCACCTCAACATTGCTTTTGTGGTTAATTGAAACCCCATTTTTATTGTATGTCGGGTTTAGCTTTAAAGAAAAAATATACCGTTATCTCAGTTATGCGCTGGCGGTTTTTGTTGGTCTCCGTTTGCTTTTCTTTGATTACTATGGGGTATCAGATATTAATTTTTCAGGGATTATCTGGACTTGGCAAGAATTCATAACGCTTTGGGCTGCCGTTGCGATGGCGGGATGTTTTTATTTAACTAAACGGGCAAAGAAAAGGAAGGAGCTTGATGTTTTTGATGAGGTTTTTGACCAGCTCTTTGCCGCTGCTGCCTGTTTTTATCTTACCTTCTTAGTTAACCTGAAGATTGAAGAGCCGTGGAATAGTTTAGCTTTAGCTGTGGAGGTTCCAATCTTATTACTGGTGGGTTTTAGATTAAAAGAGAAGGTATTCCGGTATTTTAGTTATCTTTTATCTGTATTCGTGGGTTTTCGGTTGATCTTTTATTATTCCGATTGGCTCAACAATGTGCGGTTTTTGGGCATTATCTGGACGTGGCAGGAATTTATCTCCCTTTGGGCAGGTATCGCGATGGCTGCCAGTTTTTATTTAACACAGCAAGCCAAAAAGAAATCGCAAGCAAGCAGCGTTGATGAAGTATTTGACCACATATTCCCGGCGGCTTCTTGCTTTTATTTTACTTCCTTGATTTATTCTATCGTCAACCAACCGTGGAGTAGCTTTGCTTTATCGATCGAAGGAACTGTCTTGTTGGCCGTCAGTGTCTTCTTAGCCCTGCGGCGTTTTCGGATGTACGCTTATTTAGTTTTTGCGTATTCAGCTTTAGTTTTTGTCACCAGAAACATTTATGCCGCCACGCCTTTTTTAAAGTGGTTTATCATTGGCTTTGACGTCTTGGTATTTTTTGGAATTTACTTCCTTGTCAAGAAACTCAGTCGGAACAAACACATCAATCTATTTTTTGACCATGAAGAAACACTGCCATTCTGGGCAGGAATAATGCTTCTGATATTCGCGATTTTTCACTATATCAATTTTCATTGGATCTCGCTCTCCTTAGGCATTGCGGGCGTCGCGATCATATTCATAGGGATTTTAAATAAAGATAAAATCGAGCGCTGGGGAGGCTTGTTACTGCTTGGATTGACGTTAGTCCGCGTCATTCTTGTTGACCTTTCAGGGTTGGATATTATCTTTAAAATCATTACCTTTATCATCTTGGGACTTTTATTTTTAGGCATTTCATTTGTTTATAACAAGTTTTTTATTGAACAGAAAGATAATATAAAAAGGAGAAAAAATGATTAATTACATATGTTTTTTAGTCGTCATCGCCTTGGTTGTATCTGCAAAACTTTGTAAACAAGGGACAATTGAAAGTAAAATTATAAGAACTATTCTTTTATTAATCGGCATAGGAGCGATTTTTTTAATTGTTGAGGGTATGATATTTGTAAATCCCACCTATATTCAAATAGTAAAGAATACAATCCGTTTTTTGCAGGAGAAAGGCATTCCGGGTATTTTTAATGCCTGCGAAGCTGGTCTTTGGTTTATTTTGGCTGCCGTATTTTATTTCTTTAAAGTTTTTGATGCAGGGGATGGCACCAAACGAAACCGAATCATGTCGGTTCTGCTGATATTCTTTGGCATTTCAGATATTATCGAAATTCATACCGGGGCTTGGTGGGAACCGTGGTGGTTGTTTTTGTGGAAGGCAATTTGTTTTTTAGGAATGGGAGCTATTT
>CAZVZR010000003.1:0-60631 GCA_964630825.1 uncultured Planctomycetales bacterium
CAGGAAGCATACCAGAATCATCGTTCGAAAATATTTGTCGAGTCTTCGGGTACTGTTATCCGATTGCTTCAGGATGACGAGGAGGCTCCCCGTCATCAACGGTTTATCGTGCGTTTAGACAACGGGCAAACTCTTTTGATAGCTCATAATATTGACATTGCCCCGCGTATTGATGATTTACAAACGGGAGAGCAAATCAAATTTCGTGGGGAGTATGAATATAACGATAAAGGCGGGGTTATCCACTGGACTCATCATGACCCAAGTGCCCAAACTTTAGGCGGTTGGCTGGAGTATAGAGGAAAGAAGTATTACTAATAATATAATATTAGTAGCTTAATTTTCGGTCTTGCTTTTTGAAAAGGTTTTGGGTACAATAGGGACTCTCATGAATGCCACGCAAAATACCGATTTGATGGAAAAGATAGTTTCCCTTTGCAAAAGAAGGGGTTTTATCTTCCAATCTTCCGAAATTTACGGTGGCCTTTCAAGTTGCTGGGATTACGGCCCGCTCGGGATCGAACTTAAAAACAATCTTAAAAGAGCCTGGTGGAAGTCGGTTGTCCATGATCGTGAGGATATGGTCGGCCTGGATGCCAGTATCTTAATGCACCCGAAAGTTTGGGAAGCCTCTGGCCATACACAAAACTTTCATGATGTCCTTGTTGATTGCAAGAAATGCAAAAAGAGGTTTCGCCAGGATCACCTTAAGGGCAAATGCCCCGAATGCGGATCCAAGGAGTTTACCGAAGGCCGAGCCTTCAATTTGATGTTTAAAACACAGTTGGGCGCTGTTTCTGACGAAACATCAATCGCGTATCTTCGCCCGGAAACAGCCCAAGGGATTTTTGTAAATTTCTCCAATGTGATTGATTCAACGCACCGCAAACTTCCGTTCGGGATTGCCCAGGTCGGAAAGTCATTTAGAAACGAAGTGACAACCGGAAATTTTACCTTTCGTATGCGCGAATTTGAACAAATGGAAATTGAATATTTTACCTCACCCGAAGACGCTGAAAAAGCCCACCAGGACTGGATCAAAACCCGTTTTGATTGGTATCTTAACCTCGGTATTAATAAAGATAATTTAAAAATTCGTGAACATGCCCAAGATGAACTCGCCCATTACGCCAAAGGCTGTGTTGATATTGAATATCAGTTTCCGTTCGGCTGGTCGGAACTCGAAGGTATTGCCAACCGCGCAGATTATGATTTAAAACAGCATGCCCAATTTTCCGGAAAAGACCTGCAATATCAGGACCCGGTAACGCAGAAAAAATTTTACCCTTATGTCATTGAACCTTCCGGCGGCGTCGACCGTGGTGTTCTTGCTTTCTTGGCAGATGCCTATCATGAAGAAGAAGTGGAAGGGCAAATGCGCGTCGTTTTACGGCTCAGTAAACATTTGGCGCCGCGCCAGGTGGCGGTTTTGCCTTTACTTAAAAAGAAGCCCGAAATTGTTGAGCTCGCCAAGAAAATTAAAAATAATTTACAAAAGAAATTTGTTTGCGTTTATGATGATACGGCTGCCATTGGTAAACTTTACCGCAGGCAGGACGAAGTCGGCACATTTTACTGTATCACGGTTGACGTGGAATCTTTAACCGACAAACAAGTTACGGTCCGCGATCGCGACACAATGAAACAGGACCGCGTTCAAGTGGAGAGTTTAGAAAAATACTTAGTCGATAAGTTTAACCAAAATTAATTGTAGAAAAGAAAGAGGAGTGGAGAAATGGCAAAGCAGTTTGTTTATTCTTTTGGCGGCGGGAAAGCCGACGGTAAATCAGAAATGAAAAATCTTTTAGGTGGTAAAGGCGCCAACCTGGCAGAAATGGCCGGGCACAAAAATTTGCGCCTGCCGGTTCCTCCGGGGTTTACGCTTACTACAGAGGTTTGTACTTGTTTTTATGATAATAACCGCAAATACCCCAAAGAACTAGAGGGGCAAGTTGAGGCGGCATTAAAAAAAGTAGAAAAAATTATGGGGATGAAATTTGATGACCCCAAGAATCCTTTATTGGTTTCGGTACGTTCCGGTGCCAGAAAATCCATGCCAGGGATGATGGAAACGGTTTTAAATGTCGGGTTGACATCGAAAACTCTGACGGGTTTGATTGCCAAGACAGGCAACGAACGTTTTGTTTATGATTCCTACCGCCGCCTGATCACAATGTATTCGGACGTGGTTATGGAAAAATCTGCCGGTATTGAACCGAAAGACGGTAAAGGAATCCGTCAACAATTGGATAAAATTCTGCATGACAAAAAGAAACAAAGAGGCGTACAGAATGACTCGGATTTAAAAGTGGAAGATTTAAAAGAACTATGCGCTGTTTATAAAGTTAAAATTAAGGAAGTTTTGGGAAAAGAATTTCCCGATAATGCCCGTGAACAGTTATGGGGCGGAATCACTGCTGTTTTCGCTTCTTGGAACGGGAAGCGTGCTATTGCTTACCGTCGGATTGAAGGAATTCCTCATGAATGGGGAACGGCTGTCAATGTGCAAAGCATGGTCTTCGGAAATATGGGAGACACTTCCGCAACCGGCGTTGCCTTTACGCGCAACCCCGGTAACGGTGAGAATAATTTTTACGGCGAATATTTAGCCAATGCCCAGGGTGAAGATGTCGTGGCGGGAATCAGGACGCCGGCCCCAATTAATAAAGCTTCTACGGGAGATTATAATAAACACCTGCCGACGTTGGAACAAACACAACCGAAAGCGTACAAAGAACTTCTTTCCGTACAAAATCGTCTGGAAAATCATTACCGCGATATGCAGGATATTGAATTTACAATTCAGGAAGGAAAGCTTTATATGCTGCAGTGCCGCGTTGGAAAACGTAACGGCCCGGCGGCGGTACGTATGGCGGTGGACATGGTTAAGGAAGGCTTCATTACCAAAGAAGAAGCCGTCATGAGAGTAACGCCCAGCCAGTTAGATGAGCTTTTGCATCCAATCATTGATCCAGTGGAAGAAAAAACGGCCAAGTTGCTCGGCAAAGGATTACCGGCCGGTCCCGGCGGCGCCAGCGGCCAAATTGTGTTCACGGCTGATGAAGCGGTGAAATGGCAAAAAGAAGGCAAACAAGTTATTTTAGTCCGCGAAGAGACTAATCCCGAAGACGTTGAAGGGATGCGCGCCTCCACCGCTATTTTGACGGCCCGCGGCGGGATGACATCGCACGCTGCTTTAGTTGCCCGTGGTTGGGGTAAATGCTGTATCGTCGGTTGTTCGGATCTTGAAATTAATTTACGAGAAAAGAAATTGAAAGTCGATGGCTCTTCACTTAAAGAAGGCGATTGGATTACCCTTAACGGGACCAAAGGTTCATTTTATGAGAACCGGTTGCCGATGATTGATGCCACCGAAGACAATAAATATTTTAATGAGTTTTTAAAGATTTGCGATACGGTGCGCAAACTCAATATCCGTACTAATGCCGATACGCCGCAGGACGCTGCGAAAGCACGTGCCTTCGGTGCGGAAGGCATCGGCCTTTTCCGGACGGAGCATATGTTTTACGGCAAAGGTTCGGAAGAGTCTTTATTTAAATTGCGCAAGATGATTGTTTCAAAGGATGTCGGTGAACGCCGTCGTGCTTTGGACGAGTTATTTCCCCATGTCAAGGCTGATATCAAAGGGACTTTAAGCGCGATGAATGGCTTTCCAGTCACTATCCGTTTGTTGGATCCGCCGTTGCATGAATTTGTTCCGCAGAAAAAAGAAGCTTTAGAAAACCTAGCCAATAGCTTAGGGATTTCCATGGAGGCATTAGAAAAACGTGCCGCCGGGCTTCACGAAAATAACCCGATGATGGGTCATCGCGGTGTTCGGTTGGGAATTACGTACCCGGAAGTTTCCGAAATGCAGTTTCGCGCTGTTCTTGAGTCAGCCGCTGAACTCATTCGGGAAGGAAAAAATGTTATTCCTGAAATTATGATTCCGGTCGTATGTTCTGTTAACGAGCTTAAAAATCAGAGGGTAATTTTTGATCGTGTTTATGAAGAAGTTAAACAAAAATACAATGTCAAAAAAATTCCATATTTATTCGGGACGATGATTGAGATTCCCCGGGCAGCTTTTACGGCTGATGAACTCGCCGAAGCAGCTGACTTTTTTTCCTTCGGCACCAATGACCTTACACAGATGGGCTTTGGTTTTTCGCGCGATGATATTGGTGGATTTTTACCGGATTATATCGCCAACAATATTCTTCCCGAAGACCCGTTTCAGAGTATCGACCGTAAAGGGATTGGCCAGTTGATGGAAATCGGAATTAACAAAGGCCGCTCGGTAAAACCGAATCTTAAGATTGGTATTTGCGGTGAACATGGCGGTGATCCTTCCTCTATTGAGTTTTGCCAGAAAGTTGGAATGGATTACGTCAGTTGTTCGCCATTTCGTGTTCCCATTGCCCGCTTAGCGGCGGCGCAGTCAGCCTTAAACGAAAGCAGCAAAGCTAAGGGCGCTGTAAAGTCAAAAGCAAAAAAGGTATCAAAAAGAAAAAAACGATAACTGTTTAAACGTTATTGAAACTAATATGACCGATCCAATTAAAGCATATCTTAAAGATGTCCGGCCGATTGCTCTTCTGACACCGGATGAAGAAATTAGCCTCGCCCGTCGCATTAAAAAAGGGGACGCAGACGCCCGGGAGCGGATGATACGGGCTAATTTACGCTTAGTCATCAGTATTGCCAAGCGTTACTCGAATCTCGGCGTACCATTGACGGACCTTATTGAAGAAGGAAATATCGGGTTAATGAAAAGTGTGGAGAAATTTGATCCCGAGCGCGGCTTTCGCTTCTCGACGTATGCTGCGTGGTGGATTAAGCAGGGAATTTCCCGTGCGATCATTGATCAGGGAAAAATGATTCGCGTCCCTGTTTACATGAATGAAGAGATTCATAAATATAAAAAGATGGTGGAGAAACTAACACACAAATTAAAGCGCCGGCCGAGTACCGGTGAGCTTGCCAAGAGACTCAAAATTTCCGTCGATAAAGTGCGCGAATTAGAAGGGTCCATTGCCAAAATGTCCAGCTTGGACGCGCCCATCGGCGAGACAGGCGATGGCCAAGTCAGGGATATTATCGAGGATGAAAATGTTGCTGCCCCCGATGAGGAGCTGGAGCAATTTTTTACGAAAGAACGCACCGCTGGTTTTTTGAACATGCTCAATGAACGGGAACGGGAAATTTTAGACTTGCGTTACGGCCTAACCGATGGTGAGACGCATACTTTAGCCGAAATCGCCAAGAAGCTTGGCGTCTCCCGTGAACGCGTACGCCAAATCGAAGCTGCCACCATTAAAAAAATCCGCGACATTCTTGAACGCAACAAACAGAACGACGATAATGAAGCCTCTGAGTAGTAAACATAAAAAACGAAAACCCATATTTGTTTTAGTCATTCCCCGCTTCGAGGATATTTTTCATTCTTATTATGCCGGAGAGATAATCCGTGGCGTGAGTTATTCTGCCAGCCGATTGAACGCGGATTTCTTAATCCATGTTACCGACAGGTCGGATCATGCGAATTGGCTGGATGCCTCTTTAATGAACAGGCAGTATGTTGATGGCATTTTATTTGCGGATATCGACAATGATTTAGAGATTGTCAAAAAAGTGATTCGCCGCGGCGTTCCGTGCCTGGTTTTAAATAATATTATCGATGAGCCGATTAATTATATTGCCGTGGATAACCGCCAAGCAACATTGGCGTTAATGGAATATTTTATTAAAAATGGCCATCGACAGATAGCGACCATTGCTGGCGATACAACAACCCAGGCGGGGTTAATGCGCTTGGAAGGGTATCACGAAGCCCTGCGCCAGCGGGATATTAAAGTCCCGAGGGCATATACGACTTTTGGCGATTTTTTACGTACGCCGGCGCGTGTAGCCGCAAAAAAATTATTGCAACTTAAAGACCGCCCGACGGCAATCTTTGCGGCCAGCGATGTCATGGCTTTAGAGTTAATTGATATTGCCCAATCCATGCGGATCAAAGTCCCTGAAGAATTGTCTGTTATCGGTTTTGATGATAATCCGTTAAATACAACAAGCCCTGTTCCTCTAACAACGGTGGCGCAGCCTTTAATGGAGATGGGCCGTTTAGGCGCGGAAAATTTATACCGCATTAGCCAGGGCAAGGCAAGGTTACCGGTGAAAAATATTTTACCGACGACATTGACGGAAAGAAAATCGGTTGTAAAATTAAACAATTGATGGGGAGGATATTTTATGCCGCAAATATCAACAGTTGAAGATTTAAGAAAAACGATCAGGGACATCCCGGATTTTCCCAAGGAAGGGATTCTTTTTAAAGATATCACGACATTACTTAAAGACAAGGAAGCGTTCCGTAACGCCATAGACCGATTGGCCGAAGAATACCAGGACAAGGATATTGATTATGTCACTGGCGTGGAGGCGAGAGGTTTTATTTTTGGGGCCGCGCTCGCTTATAAAATAGGGGCAGGTTTTATTCCCATCCGCAAAAAAGGGAAACTCCCTTCCAAAACAAGAAAAGTGACCTATGCCTTGGAATATGGTACTGATACATTGGAAATTCATGAAGATGCACTGGATAGGAACTCGCGGGTGCTTATAGTGGATGATCTTCTGGCAACGGGCGGAACCGTTAAGGCGGTATGCGACTTAATTAAAGGAAGCAGTGCCAAAATAGTTGGTATCTGTTTCCTGGTTGAGTTGGAGTTTTTGAAAGGCAAAGACCGGCTAAAAGATTTTGACGTTTTTTCTTTAATAAAGTTTTAGCAACATCCCATGCTCCATGACCCCCACAGGAATAAAAAACAATACTTTCACTTTGTGCCTTATTTTAAGCGTTGTTTTTATTTCTTATTTGCCTTCCCTGCAAAATGGTTTTGTTCATTGGGATGACTATCCGCATTTAATCGATAATCCCTCCGTGCGTACTTTGGATTTTCAGCATCTCCATGATATTTTTACGACGAGCTTACAAACCACCTATATTCCTTTAACAATTTTATCATTCGCTGTGGAGTATCATTTTTCTGGTTTAAATGCGTTTGTATACCATCTCGATAATTTATTGCTTCATTTGGCGGTAACAGCTTGTGTTTATTTTTTAGCGATGCGTTTGGGATTGTCACTTTGGGCAAGCGCGGTGGCTTCCTTATTATTCGGGCTGCATCCATTACATGTGGAATCTGTTGCTTGGGTAACCGAGCGTAAGGATGTTTTATGCGGCTTTTTTTATTTATTGTCTTTGTTAACCTATTGCCGTTTCTTGCGGGATAAAAACTTGGTATATTTCTTTATCGCTTTGTTCTTGGGTGCTTTAAGTATGCTCGCCAAGCCGATGGCACTAAGCCTGCCGTTGATTTTGTTTTTGTTTGATTGGTTTTTGAATCGCAAATTTTCTTGGGGAACCTTAGTGGAAAAGATTCCTTTCTTCGCCGTTTTAGGGGCACTGGGATGGTTGACCTATTCAGCGCATATGCGCGTGCCGGTTCAAAGCCTGGCGGGAGGTTTGTTGTTCTGGATTTGGTCATTTATTTTTTATTTAAAGCAGTTTTTGTTTCCTTTTATTCTTGTGCCGTTATATTCTTTGCCGTTACCCGTCGTATTATCGAATACGGAATACTTATTTTCATTGATTTCTTTTATGTTGTTAATTGGTCTTTTTATCCTCTCCCGGCGGAATCGTTGGCTTATTTTTGCTTTGAGTTATTATATTCTTTCTATTTTTTTCTTGTTGCGTTTTGACTCTGCAAAAGATTTAACTCTTGTCGCCGACAGGTTTATGTATTTGCCAAGCTTGGGGTTGTGCTTTTTTGTGGGATACATGTTCCAAATACTTCATGAGAAAGCCAGTAAATTTAAAACGGTTTATAGGAAAATCTTTCCGGCAATGGGAATATTTTTAATTTTATTGTTAAGCGCAACAAAGACTTTTGCCCAATGCCAAGTTTGGCACAACACTTTTACACTTTGGCAGCATGAACTTAAGTATTTTCCGGATAATCATGTGGCCTTAACTAACCTGGCAACTTTTTTGGCTGATCAGCCGGATTTTGGCAAGGCGAAAGCACAGTATTTGCAAGTCGCTAGTTTAACCAAAAAAGGAGGGCCAACTGTTTTAACCGATGAGGAGCAACAATCGGTTGATAAAGTTAATGATGTTGTTCGTTTATACGAACGTGCAGCTCAAGCCGCTCCCCAGTATCCGGATGTCCATTATAATTTGGGAAAAGTTTTAGAAGAAACCGGGCACCCTCAAGAAGCGCGCCAGTCATACCAGAATGCGATTAACATTTATCCTTCTTTTAAAGATGCGCCACAGCGACTGGCTGGACTAAAAGATGAGGGGATGATTCAACCGATAAAATCTCCTGATATTCAACTCGATGACTTAACTCCTTTGAAAAAAAATCCACCTAGTGTTTTAACACAAAGCCCGGAGAATCCCGAGACGGTGTTTCTTTTGGCCACTGAACAGGAAAAACAGGGGGATTTGGATAAGGCGGCGATTTTATTTGCCAAAGTAATTGAACTTGATCCGACAAAGAGTGAAGCTTACCGGCATTTAGGTGATATTTATGGTTCATTTAAGAAATATGACGAAGCAAAAAGGTTTTATCGGGATGCGGTCAAAATGGATACTGGAAACGCGGTTGCCTACTATCATTTAGGTTATATAGAAGAGGTGAGCGGCAGTTTGAAAGACGCGCTCGAAGCGTATCAAAAGGCGACGGAATTAGACCCGAAAAATATCGAAGCTTTTTATAATTTGGGGAATGTTTATAAGGTTTTAAATTTGGAAGAAAAGGCAAAGGAGACTTATTTGAAAGTAGTTGAGGCTAAGCCGAATCATATGGATGCGTGGGCGAACTTGTCGATTGTTAGCTACTCCCAAGGGAATTATGCGGATGCAATGAAGTATTTGGATAAAGCAAAGGCTTTTGGTTATAATCCCCCAAATGAATATGTAGCTGCTTTGCAAAGTCATTTATTAGAGAATAGTAAATAATATTAATATTATATGAAGTGTCCCTGCCCCGTAAATCAGATTTGAAAGCAATGGATTTACGGGACACGGGTCAAATTTTCCTAAATATATAATTGAAATTGTTGAAATTTGCCCCCTGTCCTGTTTTTCCTTGAATTGGTATAGAGGAAAACTGGACTGTGGGCGTTTCTTCTAAAATTAAGGAAAACGCCCCTGTAGCTCAGATGGATAGAGCACGGCCCTCCTAAGGCCGGTGTCGACCGTTCGACTCGGTCCAGGGGCGTTGTTATTTGTCAACCATTGTCTACCCATTTTTAACCTGTATCTGTAGGGCCTGTGTCTAAAATTTTATACATGTGTTTAATTATTAAAACCTCATTTTTAATCTGATTTAAAAAAAAAGTCAAAAATTATTTGACACTGATATGAGGGTGTGTGAGAATAGCCCACAGTAAAAGGTGGAAAAATTTTCCATCTTATACTATTTTCTTAAACCCCGTGAGGGTTTCAATTTATGGCTAAGAAAGGAGGGATGGGAATACTAAAGGCCGAAATCATCACATTGCGGGGATTTAAACTGACATAAACTAGCACACTAATTGTACTAGTTAATACATAGATACATATTTACATAATCAACTTAGTAGATTCTCTTTGGGAGGAGAAAAAATGAGAAAAATTATATTAGCAGTTTGCTTGATGGCCTTAGTAAGCGTTCCGGCCATGGCAGCTGTCCAGAATGTTCAGGTTAAAGGTAATGTCAATTCTTATTACCTTTATCGTCAAAATTTTGACTTAATCAGTTCAAATAATGACGAACAGTCAGAGTTTTTGACACAGGCCCTTTTGCAGGTGAGCGCTGACTTAACGGATAATGTCAAAACCGTCATCCGCCTCATCAATGAAAGAGTTTGGAATGAAGATCCAGGATCCACCAGTTCCGGTGTCGACATCAACCTAGCGTATGTCGAATTAAGAGAGTTATTGTATTCTCCATTAACGGTGATCATTGGTCGCCAGGACTGGAGATACGGTAACAGTTTCGTTTTTGATTCGGCAGGGACCAACAATTCTGCACCGACCGATTCCGGTTTTTCCGCAGTCGCTCGGGATTTAACCAGTCAGACAGCGTTGGATGCAATCCGTTTTATCTTGGATTACAGCCCTCTAACATTGGAAGGGTTTTATGCCAAGGTTGCATCAACAACACCAACATTATCGGATAACGATGATGACCAATACTGGACAGGTCTTAATGCGACCTATAAAGTGGGCGACAAGATGGACACAGTTGTTGAAGGCTATCTCTTTGCAAGGACAGATAAGTCGGATACAACTGGTTCAATAAAAAATCAGGTCGACTTTCTTAAGATTGTCGGCGGACGATTCAGCACAAACCCGTTGGAAGGGTTAAACCTTCAGGGTGAAATTGCTCATCAGGGAGGGACAATTTCAGACTCTCCTACTGCCGATCAGAAGCAAAAAAGAGATGCTTGGGGCTTTCAGGGTATTGTTAATTACAAAATCCCGGCGCTCAAACAGTACAATCCAGTCTTGCAATATGTATTCACCAAAGTTTACGCTGATACCAGCAAGACGACCGATGAAAAGTACACCGGATGGGATCCAGCCAGAGAAAACCAAGGTGGGGGTACGATTTATAATACCCTGTTTAATTTAACCGATGCGATAATCCATACAGTTTCAGTATCGGCTAACCCCATGGAAGATGTTACAACAAAGTTGAGTTTTACCAAACTCTTCGCAATGGAAGACATAGATGCAACTACTCTAGCTTTACAACAACCAGATAGAGCTACTACTGTATCACCGTCTATCCTTCCGGGTTCTACCAAAGAGCTTGGTGTCGAACTCGACCTCACAACTACGTATGACTACACGGAAGATGTTCAGTTTGGCCTTAACATGGGTGTTTTTAAGCCAGAAGGTCAGCTCTTTATTTCTAACGATTATGCAAGGCAATTAATTGCTAACGTTAACGTAGCCTTCTAATTGGTTAGAAATTAGCATTGGTTTTTTAAGAAGCCCCTGATATCGGAAACGGTATCAGGGGTTTCTTCTTTTTTGAGCTTGCCATGAAGATTTTTTAAATAGTTGTTTGATTTTCATCCAGTTTTGTTAATATAAAAAATACTTCTTTGCATTTATTTCAATCTCCACAAGCAGACCCACAAAAGCGAGGTTTGTTTTGGTTGATAACAATAAAAAAGGAAGTTTAGGAAGTTCACGAAAAATGACCCGAGACGATATTTACGATCATTTAGCGCAGGTTTATTTAGGGAAGAAGAAACAATCCCAGGAAAAGAAACAGCCGAAACATTTTCATACTTGGTTGGCGATAAACATCCTTATTGTTAGTATTGTTGTAGCCAGTTTATCGTATGGATTGATGGCTTTCTTGACTAATAAGAAAGAAAATTTACGGGCGCATATTGTTTATGCTTTGCACAATGGGCCAATCCGCTTGGCGTATGATTTTAAACAAGAAGCCCCGCCGTATACGAGCTTTTCTTTGCCTTTAGAAGATACCGATATTACGAAATACGATAAAATCGCTTTTTCCGTCAGGGCAAAAGAGGAAGGCTCACCCGGTCTGGTGAAAGTTGTTTTTAGAAATAAACGCAATGAAACTGCTTCCTATTACATTCAGGGAGTAGATTTTAATTGGCAGGAGTTTAGCATTCCATTTTCCGCTTTTAAACAGATCACTGATTGGGGCTCGATTGAAGAGTTGTCTTTTGTGCTGGAATCGTGGAATGTGCATAAAAAAAGCGGATTGATATTAATTAATGATGTTCATTTTTCGTCGTAGAAATCAAAGGGTGTTTGAGTGAAGATTATTTCGATAGCGAATCAGAAAGGCGGTTGCGGCAAGACGACGACGGCGATTAATTTATCTTCCGCGTTAAGCCAAAACGGGCGGAAAGTTCTCCTCCTTGATTTAGATCCGCAAGCGCATGCTTCTTTAGGTTTGGATGTTGAAAGCCAAGACAGCATTTATAATGTTATTTCCAGGCTAACGCCGCGTAAATTGAAAATAGCAAATATCATCCGCCGTGTAGAGAATAGCTTTGATATGATTCCTTCAAACGTTTTAGTCGGAACATTGGAACAAGAATTAGCCGACGAGATCGGCCGGGAACTGAAGCTCAAAGAAGTTTTGGACCCTCTAAAAAACCAATATGATTATATCATCATTGATTGCCCGCCGAGTTTGGGTATTCTTACCGTTAATGCTATCCGTGTCAGTAACGAATTGATTATCCCTGTTGAGACCAGCCGTTTTTCCATGCAGGGAGTGGACCATATCATGGATATTGTCAACCTTATCCGTGACCGGTTGAGTCATTCGGTAAAATGCCGTGTTCTTATTACAATGTTTGACTCGCGCTTAAGGCATTCCTTTGCCATGCTTTCAGTTTTTAAAGATCGTTTTGCCGATATGCTTTTTCAAACCATTGTTCATACTAATGTGAAACTTAAAGAATCTGCGGTGATGGGAAAGTCTGTTTCGGTTTATGATAAATATTGCCGCGGGGCCAAGGATTATTATAACTTGGCCAAAGAGATGATCACCCTTGAAGCGAAGCCGTTAATAATAGCTCCGGCGGAGGCGGTAGTAACAGAGGTAGTAGCAACAGAATCGGTAGAAAATTTTGCCCAGCCTTTTTCTTCGAGGATGCAGCGCATTATTCAAGAAGAGGTCGCGCAGCTTTTTAAAACTAAATTCTGGATTGTGGCTCCGGGCGCTAAGTCGGTTTATGTCACGGGAAGCTTTAACGATTGGGCCATTGATGAAACATGCCGACTGAAAGAATCCAGCGGAAAATGGGAAACAGAACTCGAGTTAAAACCCGGAATTTATAAATATCAATTTATTATCGACGGTATTTGGAAAGAAGATCCGCAAAATTCACGCAAAGAGCGCAATTCTTTTGGCGATGTTAACTCGCTTATAGAGGTAAGCGCTGATGCCAATTATCAAAACGCTTCTTAAGTCTTTTAAAAGACTTTTTAAAAAGAAAACGCGTTTATTTAAAATAAAGAAACGTCCTGCGCGTTTTACCCGCCCGAAAAGAAAAATCCCGCCTAAACGGAATCGACACAAACAGTTTTCTAAGTCCAGCCCCAAAAAGAAGCGCAAAAAATTAAAGAAGATAAAGAAATTAAAGCTAAAGAAGAAGCCTGTCATTGAGCCGCAGGGGATTATCGTTGGCGAGATTACGCATTTCTTTTCACGCATACAAGTTGTTGTCATAAAAATAACCAAAGGTTCGTTAAAGGTTGGGGATCGTATCCAAATTAAAGGGCGCCGGACGAATTTTAACCAAATCGTCGAATCCATCCAGATTGAAAGTGTCGACGTAAAGGAAGCCCGGCAGGGACAGCTCATCGGGTTAAAGGCCAAAAAGAAGGCCAGGGAAGGGGATAAAGTCTTTAAACTTTTATGATTTATTGGCCAAGAATGTGTGTTATACTTTTTACTAGTAGAGGTTATTTAAAATCCTTCCAGAGATAAACGACAATGTTTAGAAAATTATTAAGTGATAAAAAGGCCCAACAGGCGGTAGAATATCTCGTTTTATTTGCCGTTACGGTCACAGCTTTTGTTTTTCTTATGTCTCCCGGCGGGTTGGTGACATCAGCGATACGTAAAGCTGTGGACCGGCCTTTTTGTTGGATAGAGGAAAAGCTTGGTGGTACATGCAAAGCGATGTGTGGCAATGGAACCTGCGAAACTGATGGGCTTGAAGATTGCTGGAGTTGCCCAGAGGATTGCGGCTATTGTGTAGCCTTTTCAGGCGCTTTTTGCGGGAATGGAGTTTGTGAAATAACAGAAAAACCTACCAGTAATGGCTTTGATGGCTGTTGGGCTGACTGCGGTGTTGTCCAATCGTGCGGGGACGGTAAATGTGATCCATCGGAGAACTGCTACAATTGTTATGCCGATTGCCCGACTTGCTGCGGTGACGGCAAATGTACCGGGTATGAAACATGTGATTCTTGTCCCGCTGAATGCGGGTCAAATTGCTCAGCAACTGTTTATTGTGGAAATGGAGTCTGTGATAAACCGTTTGAAAATGTTACAACCTGTAATATAGACTGTCCCAATTTTTGCGGAGATGGATATTGTGATACAAGATGGGAGGATAGCACCAGATGTCCGTTAGATTGCCCCCTTCCGGCTACTTGCGGGAACGGCACTTGTGATTCACCAGCTGAGACTTGTGGAAACTGCCCGGGAGATTGTTCGCCATGTTGCGGGGATGGTACTTGCGATGGACAGGAAAATTGTTTAACCTGTTTTAAGGATTGCGGTGCTTGTAACCCTAAATGTGGTAATGGATCTTGTGATGCAGGTGAAAGTTGTGATGGACGTGGTGGAACTTTGAAATGCGCACTTGATTGCAAGAGCTGTAACCCCGGGTATTGCGGCAACGGAGTTTGTGAGCCTGCAGCAGGTGAGAATTCTGGTAATTGCACGGCAGATTGCCAGGAAATTTGTGGAGATGGTAATTGTTCTGTTTATAATCTTGAGAATTGTATTACCTGTCCGGCAGATTGCCCAACTTGCAGCAGTTGCGGAGATGGTTTTTGCGACAGTGCAGCACCATGGCCTAATAAGGAATGGTGTTTAAACTGTGGTGTGGATTGTAATCCTTGCTGCGGTGATGGGTACTGTTATGGGTGGATAGAAAGATGTTATAGTGCACTTAACCCGAATGGTGGTTGTCAAGCGGACTGCGGACTTTGCCCTAACGGCGTCTGGTGCGGAAATGGTGTCTGTGATGCCGGTGAATCGTATGTTAATTGCCCTGTTGATTGCAAAGTTGTCTGTGGCGATGGCGCTTGTAATGAATTATGTTCTACTTGTCCGCAGGATTGTGGAAATTGTCCGGCTGGCTGCGGGGACGGAATCTGCGATACTAATGCAACCCCCACTCCAGAGTTTTGCGCCAATTGCCCGGCGGATTGCGGCATATGTACGGTTCAATTTATTTGCGGTGATGGTATCTGTGATGGACGCGGGGAAACTTGTGCAACCTGTCCGGCGGACTGCCCATGCACGCCGGGAACAGGCAATAGTTGTGGCCCGATGGATATCTTTGTCCCTGGAACTTGCGGTGCAACAGTGCGCTTTGGACCTGTTCCGAGTAGATCGGGAGATATCAAGGCGTGTCCTGGGAATTGTCAGTTTGGAAACGTGAGCGTGGGCTGCTTGGATGGAATTTTTAGTGCTGTCCAGGGCCGATGCGACGCTCCATAAGAAAAAACCTTATGGCGAAAAAGTCAAGAATATCAGAAAATGAAAAGAAACTTTTGAGGCGATATTTGGTATGGTGTTACAAAACCACCAAAGAAAATATCGATCGAATTGATCGGTATTACACGCAAAAGATGGTTGATCATTTCCTTTTGGATGAATTAACCAAAACTAAAGAATTTAAATCAGATAAAACCCCCATCGAATACAAACGGCTTATAAAGAGTTTTGAGGATTATGTAAACAATAAGATTGAAAATGCCGATCGGCAGAAATTTTCCGACGACAAGAAAACAACATTTAACGCTAATTACCTTTATTTAATTAATCGTCTTGCCGCCATCGAGAAAGCCATTAAGCATTTTCTTGGAGCTAAAAATTTGGAGAGTATCCGAAATTCTTATGAAGAGGAAATGACCCACCGTATTTTGCAAGCCAAAGATCACACCTAAGACAATATTTAATTACCTGCGCTGCATATCTTGCATGTCTTTGATTCTTTGTTTTTGGTCTTGCATTGTTCGATCGTAATTTTCTTTCATTTCTTCTGTCCGCCTCTTTTGGTTCTTTAGAGTGGCGGAAGAATCAAGCATTGGTTTATGGGATGGCCTAAAGGTTCTGTTGACGGCTTCTCTAACACCCCAAAAGAGAAGGGCGACGACTAAGACAACAATCAGGAATAACCATAACCAATCATATTCTTTTTCAGCCATAGCATAAGTATAAAAGGAATTTAAGCCGTCGGCAAGCCGGAAAGTTTATAATTGTGAAAAGAAAGCAAATTGTTATAATAGGCACGGCGTATCAATAACCGAAAGTGAGGCTGCCTTATGCGAAAACAATATGATTTTAAAGAAGAGTGGGAAAAAACAAAAAAACAATTGTCAGGAATAAGTAAGGGAACAATGAAACTAGCCAATAAAGGAAAATTGCACATGGATGTTGCGGCACTGAACCTTAAGAAAGAACATTTGTATCATCTTATCGGCAAGGAATATGTTTCTTTGACAAACCCTATTGTCCCTTCAGAAAAACTTAATGAGTATTTGCGAGAGTTTAGAAAAGTTGAAAAGGAACAACAAGCTTTAAAGCATCTTCTGGAATCCGGGGCGGCAACAAGCAGTGAAGTCGGCAAATAATAGGCCCGGGACTATCCTGCCAGCTGTAATATTCTTCAATGCATATTCTTATTGTTAATAACACAAAAATTCCGGCTGTTGATTACGGCGGCGTTGAACGCGTTATCTGGTGGATCGGAAAAGCCCTGAAACAGCTTGGGCATAAGATTTCATATTTAGTGGCGCCAGGCTCGAATTGTCCGTTCGCCGAGGTTTTTTTTTATAATCCACAAGTACCGTTAAATCAGCAAATCCCTGACAATATTGATTTCGTTCATATGTGTTTTCAATCTAGAGAAAAATTAAGGAAGCCATACTTGATGATGCATCAATATAATGAGCATTTTTCCGACGAGTTTGATATAAACACCGTTTTTGTTTCGCAAGACCAAGCTACCCGGAATCAGGCAACTTGTTACGTGCATAATGGAATCGATCCTGAAGAATACGGCCCGGTGGACTTTGACAAACCGCGGAAATATTTAATGTTTATCGGCTGGGCTTCCCGCCCGGAAAAAAATTTGCGGGATTGTTTATACATTGCCAGGAAGACAAAAAATATTTTAGCGGTTTTAGGCGGGCGAGATAAATGGTTTAAACGCCGGCCGTGGGTCGAGTATCAAGGTTTTATCGGTGGAGAAAAGAAGAACCAAATTTTGCGCCAGGGCAAGGCGCTTCTTTTTCCCGTCCGATGGTATGAGCCATGTGCGGTGGCCTTGTTCGAAAGTCTTTATTTCGGCTGTCCGATCTTCGGAAGCCGTTATGGCTGTTTGCCGGAGTTAATCAGTGATGACCTGGGGTTTCTTTCCAATCACCGTTTGGAGTTAGTGGAAGCCGTTAAAAATCGTCTTCCCCATTATAATGCCAAGCGTATTCATGAATATGCCTGCGAACATCTTTCTGCTAAGCGTATGGCAGAAAATTATTTACAGCTTTATGAAAAGGTTTTATCCGGACAGACATTAAATGAGAAAAGACCGGTTAATAGCGGAAATTTTTCCAGGGAACACTTATTACCTCTATATCCTTAATTTCCCGTTGTTTTCAGGTGGCCTGTTTTTGCCCCTTGACTTAAGGGGGGTGTGATAGTATAATTACCGCATTCTTTTGACCAGAAATTATTATCATTAATAGAGTTATAATATAAATTATTAAACAGGAGGAAAGAAATTGGTTTTAGTAAAAGAAAAAAAAGCGGAAATCATCGATAACCATAAGGTTCATTCGAAGGACACGGGGTCACCATCGGTACAAGTTGCCATTTTGACGGCAAAGATCAATTATTTAAGTGATCACTTTAAAGCCCACAAGAAAGATTTTCATTCCAGGCGTGGACTCCTCATGATGATTGGGAAAAGGCGACGCCTGTTGGCCTACCTAAAGAAACAGAACCCACAAAAATATCAAGAAACTATTAATAAACTGGATTTACGCAAATAAAGGTTTTTATCTATGAGTATGAAAAACGAACGAATTGAAGTGCCTTTCGGGGCCCAAAATATTATTGTTGAGACGGGAAAACTTGCTAAGCAGGCAAATGCCGCGGTGACTGTCACCTGTGGAGAAACAGTTGTGTTGGTAACTGCATGTATGTCCAAGGAAGCTAAGAAAGATGCTGAGTTTTTTCCTCTTATGGTGGAATATCAAGAGAAGATGTATTCTGCCGGCCGCATACCCGGTGGATTTTTTAAGCGGGAAGGCCGCCCTACCCAGAAAGAAATATTAACATCGCGCGTTATTGACCGCCCCATCAGGCCGCTTTTTCCAAAAGGATTTTTTAACGAAGTCCAGGTGGTGGCCACAGTTTTAAGCAGTGACGGAAAATTTGACCCGGATTTATTAGCTATTGTCGGTGCATCAACCGCTTTAACAATTTCAGATATCCCTTTTGACGGCCCGATCGGCGCTGTACGTTTGGGCCTTGTTGAGAATGAGTTTATTGTTAATCCGTCATACGAGGAAAGGGATATCAGCCAGATGGATTTGGTTGTTGTCGGGTTAAAAAACAGCATTATTATGATTGAAGGCGAGGTCCAGGAAATTCCGGATGCCAAAATTAAGGAAGCTTTAAAATTTGCATTAAAAGAACTTCAGGTTGTACGTGAGTTTCAGTTGAAACTTCGTGATCAAGTTGGCCGTCCCAAGGCGCACGTTACGTTAACGAATCCTCCCCCTGAATTAAAACCCAAAATAGAAGAGTTGTCCCTTTCTGGTTTAAAGGAAGCTTACCAGATTGCGGATAAACAAAAACGTGAAGATGCCCGCCAAGCGGTTATTAAAGATCTAATTTCTGATATGTCCGTTTTTGAGGCCTTTAAAGTTGGTGAACGTGCTGTTAAGGAATCGGATATTAAGGCTATTTTTGAAGAAATTGAATATGAGCATGTCCGTACCCTGATTTTTAAAGAAAATAAAAGAGCGGATGGTCGCGGGATAAAAGATATCCGAGATATTTCTTGTGAAGTCAATGTTTTACCCCGGACACACGGCTCGGGCTTGTTTACGCGCGGTCAAACGCAAAGTTTGGCGATTGTCACTCTGGGGACTAAGCGCGATGAACAACTTATCGAAGCTTTGGATGAGGTTACTTACGAAAATTTTATGCTCCATTATAATTTTCCGTCTTTTAGCGTTGGGGAAACAAAACCGATGCGCTCTCCCGGCCGTCGGGAAATTGGCCACGGCGCATTAGCGGCCAAAGCCCTGAAGTTTGCTTTGCCTAAAAAAGAGGACTTTCCTTATACAATCCGCGTTGTTTCTGAGATTTTAGAATCAAACGGGTCTTCAAGTATGGCGAGTGTTTGCGCGGGATGTTTAAGTTTGATGGATGCTGGAGTTCCCATCCGTGATATGGTCGCGGGTATTTCCGTCGGCCTTGTTACAGATGGCAATAAATACGCGCTATTAACGGACATTATGGGCTTAGAAGATCATTTTGGTGATATGGATTTTAAGGTGGCCGGAACCGAAAATGGGATAACAGCCATTCAATTGGATTTAAAAATTCAAGGTGTTGGCGCTGACGTCTTGGCTGAAGCCCTGGACCAGGCAAAGTCCGCACGGTTAGTTATCCTTGAAAAGATGCGCTCCGTGATTGATAAACCTAAAGCCGACATTTCCCAATATGCCCCGAGAATCATCATTATGCAAATTCCTCAAGAAAAAATTGGAGAAGTGATCGGTCCGGGTGGTAAAATGATAAAAAGAATCATCGAGGAAACAGGTGTTGAAGCTATCGACATTGAGGATGACGGTAAAGTGGTCATCGCTTCGATGGATAAAGATTCGGCACAGAAAGCCTTGGAGTATTTACAAGGGTTAGTTCAAGTCCCGGAGGTCGGAAAAATATATGATGCTAAGGTCGAACGAATCGTAAATTTCGGAGCGTTTTGTGAATTTCTCCCTGGTCGACTTGGGTTAGTTCATGTTTCGGAAATTGCCGAAGGGTATGTTAAAGATGTTACCTCCGTCCTGAAAGTTGGGGATAAGATTAAAGTCAAAGTCATTGAAATCGATCAGATGAACCGTATCAATCTTAGTAAGAAACAGGCTGAAAAAGAGCTCGCGAGCAAGTAATTTTTTTAGTGTAAGACGGTTCAACACCCCACATGAAAAAAGATGAAACAGGAGCATATAAACGAAATAAAAGGAGTTCTCACTGTTGCCGCCGCCATAATTCTCCTTGCTAGCCTTGTTTCGTTCACCCCGTTAGACCTTCCGTGGTACACCGCCCATCCCAATGTTCCAGCAAAAAATTTTATCCGGATTACCGGCGCATATCTTGCCGGTTCAACGTTTTTTACTTTTGGTTATAGTAGTTATTTTTTTGTTGTCTTTCTTTTTTTCTTAAGCTGGAACCAATTTACTTCCCGGCAAGTTTCGCTTAAAATTTATAAATTTGTCAGTTTAATCGTCCTTCTGTGCATTTTAAGTGCACTTTTGGGATTGATCGGAGGACAACCCCACAGTAGTACCGCCCGTTTTGAACGCGCGGGATTCATTGGCCTTTTGATATCGGATTTCTTGGCTAAATATATTGGTAAGCTTGGGTCGTATGTTTTTTTAATAGCCATAGGGACATTGGCCTTGATTCTGGTGGGCGAATTTTTAGTTACCCCGATATTTTATCGGTTGTTTGAACTTATTCGGGAGAAGTTTACCGGTATTAGAAATACAGTGAAGAAGCCTAATCTGCGCGTGCCTGTTTTTACGCCGAAAATCAATGTCGGCCAACCGGCAAAAGAGGTAACGGCTAAAACGAAAAAAGAAGAGACTGTGGCGCCTAAAGAGCCTCCCAAGATTTTAAAACCAGTTGAACAGAAGCCCATTACACCAAAGATATCTATCGCACAACCGAAGGAAACAGCACCGGCAAAAACAGAAGATTATAAACCGAAAGCAGTTGGTGAATACCAATTCCCCGCATTGGATTTGTTAGATGACCCGCCGCAGGTTTCAACGAATAAACTTCAAAGTACGCTGATGAATGATGCAAAACTTCTTGAAGAGACATTGGCCAATTTCGGCGTCAGCGCCCGGGTGGCGGATATTGAGCGCGGGCCGGCGATAACGCGTTATGAATTGGAACCGGCTCCTGGAGTAAAGGTGCAGCAGGTAACAGCGCTGGAAAATGACATTGCCCTGGCGATGCGGGCGCAGACGTTACGTATCGTTGCCCCGATTCCGGGAAAAAATCGTATCGGGATTGAAGTTCCCAATGCCGCTGCCGCTTCTGTTTATTTAAAAGAAGTTTTGATGAGTGAGAAATTTCGGACTTCGAAGTCAAAGCTGACATTGTCGTTAGGCAAGGACACGGCAGGTTACCCGATTGTCGCGGATTTGGCGGATATGCCCCATCTATTAATTGCCGGGACGACAGGCTCCGGAAAAACTGTTTGCGTTAATGGCCTCATTATGTCGGTATTGCTTCATGCCTCACCGGATGAGGTGAAGTTTATTCTAGTTGACCCGAAAATGGTGGAGTTAGCGCAGTATAATGACATTCCGCACCTTTTATGCCCGACGGTGACCGATGCCAAAAAGGCGTCGGCGGCTTTAGGTTGGGTTGTTACGGAAATGGAGAACCGTTATAAAATACTTTCTAAAGAAGGGGTGCGTAATATTAGTGGATATAATGAGAAGGGCAATCAAATGCCGTATATCATCGTTATCATTGATGAGTTGGCGGATTTAATGCAAACTTCGGCGAAGACGGTTGAAAGTGCAATCACGCGCCTGGCGCAGCTGTCGCGCGCGGTTGGGATTCACTTGGTTTTGGCAACACAGCGCCCTTCCGTTAATGTCATTACTGGTGTTATTAAAGCGAATTTTCCGGCCAGAGTTTCTTTTAAGGTCGCATCGAAAGTTGATTCGCGGACTGTTTTGGATATGAACGGTGCGGAAACGTTATTAGGTAAAGGGGATATGCTTTTCATGAAGCCAGGAGACGCTAAACCGACGCGTGGGCAATGCAGTTTTGTCAAAGATGAAGAAATTCATCGTGTCGTCGATTTTATCAAAAGCCAGCGCGAACCTGTTTTTAATCAGGAAATTTTGAAACAGCAAACGTCTAGCGGCGTCGGTGGCGTAGACGAAAAAGATGATTGTTTTGATGAAGCGGTCAAAGTTGTTGTCGAAACGAATCAGGCGTCGGTATCTATTTTGCAGCGCCGGCTTCGTTTGGGATATACGCGGGCAGCACGTTTAATTGATATGATGGAGCAGGCCGGGATTGTCGGCCCGTACGTGGGAAGTAAAGCGAGGGATATCTTGGTTGACCGCGAACAATGGTTACTGCAAAACATGAATACAAAAACTGAAGAAGGGAAACCATAATATAATGTCTGCAGAAGAAAATTTGGCAGTTGCCGACGGGCGCCCCAAAGGGGCAATTCTTAAAGAAGCCCGAGAGAAAAGAGGATTATCACTCGAAACTGTTCATGAAGCGACGAAAATTCCGTTGGACGCTATTCGTGCCATTGAAGAAGGATATACCATCCGAACACTGTCGACATTTTATTTACGCGGTTTTATAAAAATTTATGCGCGTTATCTTAATGTGGATTTGCGTTTGGTTTTGGGAGATGATTATGTTGAACATAACTTTAGCCCGAAAATACAGCCCAGGCAACCCCTGCAGGG
Source organism: uncultured Planctomycetales bacterium (assembly GCA_964630825.1). Classification (GTDB taxonomy): domain Bacteria; phylum Omnitrophota; class Gorgyraeia; order Zapsychrales; family Zapsychraceae; genus CAZVZR01. The sequence goes on from CAZVZR010000003.1 coordinate 22,550, forward strand.
GATTGATTTAGATGATATTTTAACAATCCTTAAAAAATTTTTTACACCCTACCGTACAAAACAAATATTTAGTTTATTGGGCGTTTTGGTATTTTTATTTATATTGTTTAAATTATTAAGCGCTTTTATGCACCCACGGGTGTCAATTAAGAATCTTTCGCCAGAACAGCCGGTACCAGTAAAGATTTCTAAGAAAAAAATAACTTCTGAATCGAAAAAAACAATCTCACCAGTATCGAGTAATAACACCAGTGAAAGAACTAAGGCAGCAACTCCTTCCGCTGTCGTCGCTGTCGAGGAACCTTCCGTGACGGAAGAGGCTAAGTCAACTGCTCTTTCAACGCCAGTTGTTGAAAAGAATATCGTCCTTACTGTCCGCGCCTTAGCTGATAGCTGGCTAAACATTAAGGTCGACGGGCAGGTTGTTTTTCAATCCACTTTAAAGTCAGGCGCTACGGAAACGTGGCGGGCGGACAAAGAAGTTGAAATTGCTGGGAAAAATATCAATCGGTTACAATTTGAACTCAATGGCAAAATGATTGGGACCTTGGGCCGCCAGGACAGAAACGCCAAAAAAGTTTTGGTTACCAAAGACGGTTTAAACGTAACAAAGTAATTCATTCCCGTCAACTCACCAAAGAGAATTTCAGATTTTAATTAAGGGTTTTATGATTAAGACGACAAAAGATTTTCATATTGAACGGTTTGCCGAAGGCCAAAAAGTCGGCGTAGTTAATTTAGGCTGCGCCCGAAACCTGGTCGACTCTCAAACAATTCTAAGCAATCTCAAGCGTAGCGGGCACAGGATCGTTCCGGCTGAGAAAGCGGATGTAGTGGTAGTCAATACGTGCGCCTTTATCGAAGAAGCGAAAAAAGAATCGATTGATATGATTGTTGATTTGCTGGAGTTAAAACGTCAGGGAAAACTAAAACGGGTGATTGTTGCGGGGTGTTTGGCCCAGCGTTATGGCAAAGAACTGGCGAAAGAATTCAAAGATATTGATGCGATCATGGGTATTCAGAAGCTGGATAAAGATAAAATTCCTAGCGAAATTTCTTTAACGCCCAAGCATTTTGCCTATGTCAAGATAAGCGAAAGCTGCTATAACAGGTGCCATTTTTGTATCATCCCGAAAATTAAAGGCAAATTTGTTTCTCGAACGGTTGAATCGGTCATCGAAGAAGTGAAACAACTGGATGCTAAAGGTGTCAAAGAGATAAATATTATCGGCCAGGATATTACGGCTTATGGGATGGATCTCTATCATGAGTTGAGTTTGGCAAGATTATTAAAGGAAGTGGTAAAGGTTTGCCAAAACATCCAATGGATCCGTTTGCTATACGCTTTTCCGGCGCACGTTACTGATGAATTAATTGAAACCATTGCTCGCGAGGAAAAGATTTGTAAGTATATCGACATCCCGTTACAACATATCAGTGATAACATTCTTGAAAGTATGAACCGGCATATAACGACAAAAGAAACTGTGGAATTGATCAAGAAATTTCGTGAACGGGTTCCCAGCGTCAGCCTAAGGACGACTTTTATCGTTGGCCTGCCGGGGGAAACGGAAGAAAATTTTCAGGAATTGTTAGATTTTGTTTCTAGGTCACGTTTTGAAAAAGCCGGTGTCTTTGTTTATTCTCGCGAAGAGGGCACCGAGGCTTATGCAATGCCGAAACAAGTCCCGGAGCGTGTTAAGAAAGACCGGCTCGATCAACTGATGGGTCTTCAACGGGAAATTTCTCAATCAATTCAGCAGGCTCATGTTGGAAAGATTTATAAGGTTTTAATCGAAGAGAAAGAAAAAGGCAAGGAAGGTATTTATATTGGCCGTACAGAGCACGACGCTCCGGAAGTAGACGGCCTCGTGTATGTCCATACCGGTAAAAGCCTAAAGGCGGGGGATTTTGCGCGGGTTAAAATTACCGACGCCTATGAATATGATTTGGTAGGAGAATTGGTCGTGTGAATTTACCCAATATCCTAACGGTAACCCGGATATTTTTGACCTGTATTTTTGTTTTTTTTCTTTATCAGGAACCAAGGGTTTTTCATCTTTTGGCTATTGTTGTTTTTGTTGCAGCAGCGTGGACGGATTTCTGGGACGGTCATTTAGCCCGAAAGCACAATCTTCACACCGCATTTGGAAAAATCATGGACCCGATTGCCGATAAGTTTTTAGTTTTATCGGCTTTTTTTGTTTTTGCGGATTTAAAAATTATCGCCCTTTGGATGTTTATCGTCATTTTTATCCGTGAAGTAGGGATCACTTTGATTCGTTTTTATGCTATGACCAAAGGAAAAGTATTGGCGGCGGAAAAAGCTGGAAAATGGAAAACGACCGCCCAGATGATAACGGTGGGGATTATCTTAATTTTTATTGCACATTTCCCTCCTTTGATAGGAATTCAGACAATTACTTGGGCAATGTTTATTGTTATTGCTTTAACCTTATATTCCGGGATCAGCTTTTTGTGGAATAATCGCGGATTATTTCATGTCTGATCGGTTAGCAAAATTATTGGCAACTTTTTTTTATGTCGGCGATTTTCCCGTAGCTCCGGGGAGCGCAGCAAGTGTTGTGGGAGTATTAATCTATCTTTGTTTACTTTCTAGTCCGGTTGCGTATGTTTTTGTGACCGTCTTGATCACGGCTATCGGATTCTTTGTTTGTGGCCGGGTTGAGCGCCAGCTTAAGAAAAAAGACCCATCGTTTATTGTGATTGATGAAGTCGCCGGTATTTTACTCGCGTTATTTCTTTTGCCTGCCCGTTGGCCGGTAATAATAACCGCATTTTTTTTATTCCGCGCTTTTGATATGTTCAAACTTTATCCGGTCAATAAATTCGACGACCAGGATGGGTCTTTTGGTATAATGATGGATGATTTGGTGGCGGGGCTATATACAAATATAACGATGCATATTGCAATTCGTTTAGCCGGTATAGTATAATAAATAAAAATTCTTAAGGAGGTGTGTAATGTTCTATCGTTCAAAAAACCCTGCATTAAACGACCGTGTCTGGTCAGAAGCGCAAAGTTATGGCGGTGAGTCCATGAGCATTCAAGGGGCCGTTAACAAATGTTTTATTATGTTGTTTCTGGCGGTCATGAGCGCTTCTTGGATTTGGGGAAAGTTGATGCAACCAATTTCTCCGCTCGCTGATCCCGCGGAAGTTGCCCGTTCGTTGGCCCCGGTGGTGCCTTTAGTGATGGGGGGAGGAATTGTTGGTTTTATTTTGGTTGTTGTCACAGGATTTAAGCTCAACTGGTCTCCGGTAACCGCTCCGCTATATGCCGTTTGTGAAGGCTTTGTATTGGGCGGTGTTTCAGCGATGTTTGAAAGACGATATCCGGGAATCGCTATTCAAGCTGTCTCATTAACGTTTGGGACGCTTTTTTGTTTATTGATGGCGTACCGTTCCGGTCTTATTCATGTCACTGATAAAATGCGGTTGGGATTGTCGGCGGCACTCGGCGGCATTTTTCTTGTGTATATAACCAACATGATTTTGGGATTTTTTCATCGACAGATTCCTTTTATTTACGGCAGCGGCCCGGTAAGCATTGGGTTTAGTTTGATTGTTGTTTGCGTGGCCGCGTTGTTTTTGGTTATTGATTTTGATTTGATTGAGCGGTATTCTGCTCAAGGCGCACCGAAATTTATGGAATGGTATGGCGCGATGTCGCTTTTGATTACGTTGGTTTGGCTCTATTTTGAAATTCTGACTCTCTTGGCCAAGCTACGCGAATCAAAAAGATAAGCCAGGTTTTTGAAAATATTATCCCTGGGTTCTTTCTTATGAGCCCAGGGATTTTTTATTTGAATTGTTTGCAGGGAAATTAACAAAAATTATAAATAAAACACTTAAGGGGTAAAAATGAAGGATTAAACGAGGCAGGGTTGTGTGTTGTTGAAGCCCGGCGATCCATAAGTAGTTGGTTGTAAATAATGCCAGAGCAGAATAAAGAATAAAGAAAAATATTATGCTTATAAGTAGTAAGTTTGTCTCGAATTTTTTTTGTCTTCGTTTGTAGATAAAAAGACAAAGTGCAGCCATCGCCCAAACAAGGTTCCAGTTTTCAAGGAGAAATAAATTGTTCCAGAAAGAACGTAAAATGGTCGGGATTAGTTTAAGTTTTTCAAGGCTAAAATCGAAACCGGTTTTATCAACTGCCCCTGTGCCTTCTTTTGTAATATGGTGGATAATTTTATAGAGATGAAAGACGAAACATATTCCAACGCTTGGTATGGTAAACAAAAGAATGTCTTTGATCTTATCAGTGAGAGTTTTTAATTTGTGTGATTGAAGAATAATAAAAAATAATATTAAGTATAAAACTAAATAAGAAGTTCCTTCCAGTTTCACAAAGCTAGCAAACCCTGCCAGGAGTGCGCTCGTCAGTAGAAGCCCTCGTTCTTGGTGTTTATTCCACCAAATAAGTAACATGATAGCTAGACAGTGGTAGTACATTAAGAAAAAATCACGGTAAGCGATTGTTGCATGATAGATAAAAATGTTGGCAGATAAAAGAAGTGAGCATCCTGCCAGTGCCCAGACGGGGTTTGTAAAGCTACTAATAAAAGAATAAAAGATTAGAAGAAAGCAGAAAAATGCACAAGGGAAGATAATTTTTATAAGTTGGTCATCCCAATGCCCTAAGTTAAAGGCAACCCAGGCTTCGGTAAAAGAAGTAAATAAAGGGTACGTTTTATGCGTTAATTTGTTAAGGTCTGGAAGAGTTTGATCGTAATAAATGATTTTTGCTTTAAAGGCAATGGTAGAAATGGCATCCCAAGTATTAATCGGAAGAAGTGATGAGGATTTCTGAACAAAATAACATTGGCTCAGGATAAAGAAAGAAAATATTAGGATTAGAGCTTTTAACTTTAAGGGATTTTTTAAGAAAGAACTATAAAGCGTTTCCGGGGTTTGTAATCGTGGTGTATCGCGGGGTGCGGTTTTAAGTTTTTCCCGAAGGTATCCAAGCAAAATGCAAATAATTGTAAACAAGATCAGGGGGAACGCAATAATATTAAATGAATATGTTTTATGAAAAATGCCCAAGATAAGCATCCATTGTGCAAGAATTCCAAATCCAATTCCATATGCGATGGCAATTCTCGTTGGAAAATCTAGGAAGTTTCTTCTAAGAACCAGGTTGAGAAAACTGTAACCTGCCACAAGGGGTATGCCTAGGCTAGTAAGAATTGGCAAGGCGTTATTGTCCATTTTGATTTGCCTTTTTAACAGCTAAAAGAATTTTGCCATCGGTTGTTTTTAATAAGACTCTATATTCACGGGGCAAGGCAGCTTCCGCGTTATTTTTTAAGAAGTAAAGAATACAGTCATTGGGAGTCCCGTTATCATATCGCAAAGAAATGTTGGGATAAAAGTGATAGGCTAAAGTGTTGCGTTCAATCATTGCCGGATCTTGGCTAAAATCATCATCAGAGATCAGGTCGCATTTATGTCTGCCGGGAAAGATTTGTTTGACCTGGAGGGGAAAGGTATGAAGTTCTCCAAAAAGAATATTGTTACGTTCCAGAACAGTTTTCCCTTCCAACAATGATTGTTGTTTTTGAAGAGTATGACACTGGTTCTTGATTTGGAAAATATCTAGAACAATAACTAAGATAACTAATATGGATAAAAGTTTTAAAACCAATGCATCAATATTTGTTTTAAAAGCTAGGAATTGTTTGGTTTTATTCATTACGTTTAATTTTAAGGACTATTGCTTAAGTATTTTTCAAATAATTTTTGATATTCAGGTCCGCTTGGGGAAAGAGTACTTTTATAAAGATGCACAGCATTTATAATAAGCGGGTAATTACAGGACAAGGAATAGTTATTAATTTTATTAAGAAGAAGGATAAGATTCTTAGAAGATCGAATCCTCCCGATGGTGATGTGGGACTGAAAAGACCGGGTATCTTTTTCAAACCCTAATTTGGTTAAAGCGGTTTCCAGGGAATTGGCCATATTTTCAATCGTCTTGTTTTTATCTTCCATCCCGACCCACACTACCCGAGGAGAGTGCCTTTCTGGGAATGTACCGATAGTAGTTAAACGTGTTGTAATCTCTTTGGTATTTTGAAAGACACTTGCTATGCATTGGCAGATAGGTTCGACCTGGTTTTCTTCAATGTCACCAAGAAATTTTAAGGTCACATGAATATTTTTTGGCTCGACCCATTTGATGTCACAACTTAATTGTTTGAATTCTTTTTGAATCTCGCGGATATGTTCTTTAATTGAATCGTCAATTGGGAAGGCAATGAAACTACGTATCGTTTTCGTTTGAACGGACATTGTTTTTTAAAGAAATTCGAGCAGTAAATGAAGGGCATGGGTCGTTGCCTGTTGTTTGATTTGGCCCCGGCTTCCTTTTAAGAAATATTCTAAACAAAGATTCCCGTTACTGGTCGCCACCGCAATGTATACCAAGCCGATAGGTTTTTGCTTAGATCCACCCGTTGGGCCGGCAATCCCGGTGATACTTAAGCCGTAATCAGCTTTAAATTTTTTCCTTACGCCCTTCGCCATGGCCAGCGCGGTTTCTCTACTGACGGCTCCAGATGTTCTCAAAGTCTCTCTTGGGACATTCAGTAATTTGTTTTTGACAAAGTTATGATAAGAAATAATGCCACCTAGAAAGAAAATCGAACTTCCAGGGATGTTGGTAATGCGGTGGCCGAGGAGCCCACCCGAACAACTTTCCGCAATAGCAAGAGTTTTTTGTTTTACCATAAGCAATTTGGCTGTTTTTTGTTCTAATCGCATGAATTCATTATATGTTACGACAATTTTCTTGACAAGAAGTAACAATTCAAATATAGTACACCCACTATTTATAATATAAGTATTAATAGAAGGAGATATCCTATGTTTAACCCCATTAAAGAGGTTTTAGAGGACTTAAAGCAAGGCAAAATGATCATCGTCATGGATGACGAAAGCCGTGAAAATGAAGGGGATGTGATGTGTGCGGCACAGTATGTTACTCCTGAAATGATTAATTTTATGGCTAGAGAAGCACGCGGCCTTATTTGTGTTCCCATGGAGGAATCCCGCCTTGACGACCTCGGCCTGCATCCGATGAAGATAAATACGGGGCATAAACATCAAAATTGTAATACGGGATGGGCTATTTCCGTCGATTCAGCTCATGGTGTGACAACTGGTATTTCAGCTGCTGATCGCGCCAAGACGGTAGAAGATTTGATCAATCCTAAATCAACAGCCGGTGATTTTGTTACACCTGGCCATTTATTTCCGCTTCGGGCCCGTAAAGGCGGAGTCCTAGTGAGGGCTGGCCATACGGAAGCAACTGTGGATTTAACCCGCCTAGCCGGGCTTACTCCCGCTGGCGTAATCTGTGAAATTATGAATGATGACGGAACCATGGCCAGGACCACGGATTTGCTTAAGTTTGCCAAGAAACATAATCTGAAAATCTGCACGATTGATAGTTTGATTGAATACCGTCGTCAGTATGAAAAATTGATTGAACGGATGGTGGAAACAAAATTACCGACCGAATTCGGGGAATTCAATGTTTTTGCTTATCAAACTAAGATAGATGATTATGTCCATATCGCCATGGTAAAAGGTGAGATTACGGAAACAGAACCTATTTTAGTCAGAGTGCAGTCGGAATGTTTAACGGGCGATGTTTTTAAATCGCAGCGTTGTGATTGCAACGCACAACTCCAGGCGGCTTTGGAAGCGATTAAAGAAGCGGGAAAAGGAGTTATTGTTTATATGCGTCAGGAAGGGCGCGGAATAGGGTTGGTCAATAAATTAAAAGCTTATAATTTACAGGATCAAGGGTTGGATACCGTCGAGGCGAATGAGCAATTGGGGTTTTCGCCGGACTTAAGGCATTATGGCATTGGCGCTCAAATTCTTTTTGACGTCGGTGTCCGTAAGATTCGTCTGCTGACGAATAATCCAAGGAAAATTGTCGGGCTCGATGGATACGGATTGTCCGTTGTTGAACGTGTTCCGCTAAAAATTCCTCATCATTCTTTAAACGAGAATTATTTAAAAGCGAAGAAAGAAAAGCTGGGGCATATTTTATAGAAATCCGAAATCCGAGACGCAAGATCCGAAACAATTTTAGTTGAGTTGCTGTTGAGGTTTTGATTTTCTTGTTTCGGGTTTTGGTTTCTGGTTTTCGGATTTTATTTTTACTATGGGAAAAATCGCGATTGTTGCTTCCAAGTTTAATGAATTCATAACCAAGCGGTTGTTAGACGGTTGCTTGGCGGAATTAAAAAGAAACTCGGTTACTACGAAGCGACTTGAGATTCACTGGGTTCCGGGGTCTTTTGAACTGCCGGTTGCTGCCTTAAAACTCGCCAAGAATAAAAATATCGACGCTGTTATTTGCCTCGGTGCAGTTATTAAAGGCGAGACAATCCACTTTGAATTGGTTGCCCAGAATGCCGCTTACGGGATTATGCAGGCTTCTTTGTTAACTGGTAAACCGGTTATATTCGGTGTCATCACGACTAATACCGTTGAGCAGGCCTATAAACGTTCAGAAACCAAAGGTGCGAATAAAGGGCAGGATGCCGCGGTCGCCGCACTTGAGATGATAGCTTTACTTAAAAAAATATAATTATTTTTTTCCAATGCGAAATCGAACCAAAGCCCGCGAATGTGCCTTAAAAATCCTCTACCAAGCGGATATTGCCCGCCGTAGCATCCGTATTGCCGCCAAACAGTTTTGGGAGGAATTACCCAGCAAAGAAACGATCGTTTATGATTTTGCTGAGCGATTGACGTGCGGAATAGAGGATCATCTTCAAGAAATTGACCAAAAAATTACCACGTATGCAACGAATTGGCAGTTAAATAGAATGGCTGTTATTGACCGCAATGTCCTTCGCATTGGTGTCTATGAACTTTTCTACGCCCAAGATATCCCTCCCAAGGTCTCCATTAATGAAGCAGTTGAACTAGCCAAGAAATACGGTGATATCGAATCCAGTAAATTTATCAATGGCATTCTCGATAAGATTCATAAAACAGAAGCCGTCCCTAAAGATAACAAGCAACAGTAAATTTTGGTTTAATAAAAATTATGTCACGATTCGCTGACTTACATATGCATACGAATTTTTCTGACGGGACTTTTTCACCGCAAGAAGTTGTTGAGGCGGCTCATCGTGAGGGTTTAAGTTGTATCGCTATTACCGATCACGATACCGTTGAAGGAGTTTTACCTGCCATGCAAGCCGCGCAGAAATATGATTTGGAAATCATTGCCGGCGTGGAACTGTCTTGCCAACAAAACAATAAGGATATTCATATGCTAGCGTACCTGTTTGATTATGAGAATGAAGAATTTAAAAGAAGGATTGGTGATTTTCAGGAATCCCGCGTTAAACGGATGGCTGAGATGATTGACAAATTAAAAGAACTGGGTATCCGTGACATTACACTTGAGGAAGTTTGCGTTTTGGCCAAATCGCAATCGGTGGGGCGTCCGCATTTGGCAAGAATTTTGGTGGAGAAGGGGCATGTTAATAATACCAAAGCGGCTTTTGATAAATATTTAGCTGAAGGGGAGCCGGCGTATGTCGGGAAATATAAAATGACCCCCAATGAGGCGATTGAATTTGTTCATAAAGTCGGCGGGGTGGCTGTTTTGGCCCATCCGATGCTGACAAATTGCGATGAAATGATCCCGGGTTTTGTGGAAGCCGGCCTTGACGGTTTAGAAGTTTACTATGCCAATATCGCAGCGCCTATTGTTGAGTTCTACCGAAAATTGGCAGAGAAATACAATCTTCTGACAACGGGCGGATCAGATGCTCACGGCGACGCTAAGAAAAACACGTATATCGGCAAAATGAAAATCCCTTATGCGTTAGTAGAAAAACTCAAAGAAGCCGCCGCAAAAAGGCGAGGAGTATGAATCCAGATTTTTATTACATGCATAAGGCATTGCAAATGGCTTTGCGCGGCAAAGGCAAAACCTCACCGAACCCCACGGTCGGGGCTGTAATTGTTAAGAATAATCGAATCATTGCCGAAGGTTGGCATAGGCGCGCCGGAAGTGACCACGCAGAAATCATGGCACTTAAAAAAGCCGGAGCGAAAGCTAAAGGATCGACGCTGTATGTTACGTTAGAGCCTTGTCATCATTATGGCCGTACGCCGCCTTGTGTTAATGCTGTTATAGCCAGTGGTATTAAAAAAGTTATCATCGGGATGAAAGACCCGAATCCTCTAACCAACGCCAAGTCCATAGCCAAACTGCGTAAGGAAAAAATTAAAGTAAAAGTTGGTGTATTGGAAAAAGAACTTCTGAAACTTAACGAGGCGTTTGTAAAATATATAAAATCCAAAATGCCCTTTGTTGTTGCCAAGATTGCCCAAAGCCTTGATGGAAAAATTGCTGCCGCTAATGGGCATTCGAAGTGGATAACTTCACAAGAAGCACGGCAATACGCGCATCGTTTAAGGGATGAGTTCGACGCGATTTTAGTTGGAATTAATACGGTGGTAAAAGATAATCCGCGATTGAAAGGAGTGCATAAAAGGTTAAAGAAAATTGTCGTTGATTCTCAATTGAGGATTTCACCGCAGGCTAAACTTTTTAAGGATACTGTTTCCGGAGATTGTTTTTTGGCAACCAGCCGCAAGGCTCCACAAAAGAAAATAGAATATTTTCAACGCAAAGGCATTAATGTCCTCGTTTGTCCTCTCAAATCTGGGAAAGTTGATTTAAAGTGGCTTTTAAAAGAACTTGCCAAGCAGGAAATCACAAGTATTCTAATAGAAGGCGGGGCGCATATTATCAGCGAAGCTTTAAAAGCCAAGCTAGTTGATAAAATGCATATTTACATTGCACCTAAGATTGTCGGCGACCAAAACGCTTTAAGTTCGGTTGTCGGCTTTAAGGTTAACAACGTTAACAGAGCCATTAAGTTTAATGAAATAACTTACAAGCGTATCGGCTCAGACATTTTTTTAAGCGGCTATGTTTACCGGAATCATTGAAGAGTTAGGTACAGTCAAAAAAATTTTGCGTAAAAGAAACCTTTGTGTCTTGACAGTGAAGGCGAAGAAGGCTTTAAGGTCAGTGAAAAAAGGTGACAGCATTGCGGTTAATGGTGTTTGCCTGACGGTTGTACGTAAAACCAGCGGCACATTTGATTGTGACGTGATGCGTGAAACGCTTATTAAGACGACAATAGGTTTTCTAAAGCTAGGAAATTCTGTCAACTTGGAACGCGCTTTAAAAGCCGGCAGCCGGGTCAGCGGCCATTTTGTGACGGGGCATGTGGATAACGTGGCGGTTATAAAAAATATTATCCGCGGAGCGAACTATACGGAATTTAGATTAACCATGAATAAAGAAATAGCGCCTTTTATAGTTCTGAAAGGGTCGGTATGCGTTGACGGTATCAGTTTAACGGTCGGAAAAGTTCGGAAGAGTGAATTTTCAGTTTACTTAATACCTTTTACAAAGAATGTCACGACGTTGGGCTTAAAAAAAATTGGCGAAAAAGTTAATATTGAAACAGATATTTTAGCGAAGTATTTACATAAATTAGAAAATGTCTGAACGTATTGTTATCACCGGAGTCGGGGTTATGGCCTGCAATGGCCAGGGGAAAGAAGCCTTTTGGCAGTCTTTGCGTGAAGGGAAACCCGGTTACAAATCAATAACCCTTTTTGATACGTCGCATTTAAGCGCCCATGTCGCCGGAGAAATCAGTGATTTTGACCCGACAAAATATATGGGCACAAAAGGTTTGCGCTCGTTGGACCGCAGCACCAAACTTTTATGCTCGGCAGCGCGGCTGGCGATAGACGATAGCGGCTTTAAGATTACCGAAGAAAATACTGATGATGTTGGCGTCGCGGTTGGGACCACGCTAGGCAGTCTGAACAGCATTGTTGATTTTGATTTAACGACGTTACGCGAAGGCCCTCGATATACCAATCCGGCACTTTTCCCGAATACGGTTTTAAATTCACCAGCCAGTCAGGTATCCATATGGAATAATATCCAGGGATTTAACACGACGATTTCGACTGGTTTTACAGCCAGCCTGGATGCGATGTGGAATGCGGTTGATTCTATTCAGATGGATCAAGTGAAATTAGTTTATACCGGTGGCGTTGAGGATTTGTGTTTGCCCACTTTCGCCGGTTTTCACGCGGTCCAATACCTTTCCGGGTCAAAAAGCGGGGAGGCCTTTATCAATTGCCCTTTTGACAAAAGGCGTAACGGCATCACGTACAGTGAATCGGCGTGCTTAATTGCCTTTGAAGATTTGGAACATGCCCAAAAAAGAAATGCTAAAATTTACGGCGAGGTTATTGGCTTGGGATATTATTTTGATACTTTAAGGAAATATAAGTTTAATCCTAACGGAACAGGGATGAAGGAAGCGATGCGCGAGGCTTTAGAGTCAGCGGAATTGACACCGAAAGATATCGATTATATCTGCGCTAACGCGAATTCTACCAAGGATGCCGACAAAATTGAAACTGCGGCGATCAAAGAAGTTTTTGGGGACCACAGCCGAAAAATTCCCGTGAGCGCACCGAAATCCATTTATGGGGAGTGTTACAGCGTTTCGGGAGCGATGGCTTTAGCGGCATGCGTTGGCGCTTTGCATGAAGGATTTATTCCACCGACGGCTAATTATGTAGAGAACGACCCGTTGTGCGATTTGGATTATGTTCCTAATGAATCGCGGAGCAAAAAAATTAATACGATTCTCATTAATAATTTCAGCCCGCAAGGGGCGAATGCCTGTATGATTATTCGGAGGTTTGAAGGATGAAAGACAAAGTCGCGATTGTAACCGGCGGCGCGCGCGGTATCGGTAAAGCGATTGTTTTAAAATTAGCGAGCCAAGGTTGTCATGTCGCATTTAATTACGCTCATAGTCAGGAGGAAGCCCAGAAACTGAAGAAAGAGGTTAAAGGTTTTAAGGTGAAGTGCATGGCAGAGCGAGTTGATGTTCAGGATTTTACAGCGGTAAAATCTTGGGTGGAACAAGTAAAAAGTGACTTTGGCCGATTGGATATTCTTGTAAATAATGCCGGTATTACACGCGATAGGTCTCTTATGATGATGACCAAAGAAGAGTGGGACCAAGTTATCAATACGAACTTAAACGGCATGTTTCATTTTGCCAAAAGTTGTATTGTTACCTTTATGAAACAAAAAAGCGGAAATATTATCAACATCTCTTCAGTTAGTGGTATTATTGGTTTAGTCGGACAGGCCAATTATTCAGCCTCAAAGGGCGGCATGAATGCCTTCACGAAGGCGTTGGCAAAGGAAGTGGGGCCTTTTGGCGTGCGGGTAAACGCGGTTTGTCCGGGTTTTATCGAAACAGAAATTTTGTCAGGTTTTAAGGAAGACAAATTAGAGGAAATCAGGAATCTGATTCCTTTAAACCGTATCGGCAAAGTTGAAGATGTCGCCCATTGTGTCGCTTTCTTGCTCAGCGAGGAAGCGCGGTATATCACCGGCCAGCTTTTAACCGTCGACGGCGGCTTGGCCATGCGGTAAAGTAAACATGCAGGAAAGAAAATGCAATTAGATATTCGAGAAATTAAAAAAATTATTCCGCATCGGTTCCCGTTTTTGTTAATCGATAAAGTTACCGAACTGGTTCCCAACGAAAAACTCATTGCCATTAAAAATGTCTCGGTTAATGAGCCTTATTTTCAAGGGCATTTCCCCAACGAAAAGATTATGCCCGGGGTTTTGATTATTGAAGCCATGGCGCAGGCCGGCTGCGTTTACTTTTATTTCAGTAAGCATAAGCAAGGCAAAGACCTTATTTATTATCTCGCCAAAGTGACTGCCAAATTCCGGGAACCTGTTTACCCGGGGGATCAACTTATCATCGAGATTACTACCTTAAAATTTCTCGCCACCACAGGATTTGTTCAGGCCAAGGCCTTTGTCAAAGACAAACTCGTCGCTGAAGCTGAAATCGGGTTCGGCGTCAAAGAAGTTTAGCATCAACCTCCCATAACTTGTTTTATCCCTAATAATTACTTCATTTTTGATTGAATATTTGACGAAAATTGTGATAAATGTTAGACTAACATTCTTAATTTATTGTTAACTACAAATTTCTCGGGGAGTAGCGCAGTTGGCTAGCGCGCAACGTTCGGGACGTTGAGGTCGAGAGTTCAAACCTCTCCTCCCCGATTTTATTTTTAAGTACTAAGTACGCTTTTTTCCTATCTTTAAAATGCAATTCAATGAATATATAAATCAAGGGAATGGTTGGTTATTCTTTCCTATGGCCATTGTGCTTGGTGCGCTGCACGGCTTAGAGCCTGGGCACAGCAAGACGATGATGACCGCTTTCATAGTGGCTATCCGCGGCACGGTTTGGCAGGCCTTTCTTTTGGGAATATCGGCAACTATTTCGCATACGGCAATCATTTGGATACTCGCTTTCGTTGGACTACACTATTCTTCCAGCATAAATGTGGAGGCGTTGGAACCGTATTTTCAACTTATTACCGGTGTTATAGTGATTGGCTTGGCCTGTTGGATGCTTTACCGGACCCGGCAGGCGCAGCAGGAAGCACACCACCACCACGACGACCATCATCATCACCATGATCACGGGGAACAGGCTTCGGCTGCTGATTTGGAATTTGGCGACGCGCATGAGCGCGCTCACGCTACAAAACTGCAGAAGAAATTAACAGGCCAGCATGTAACGACGGGCCAAGTTGTTTTATTTGGTTTAACCGGCGGACTATTACCGTGCCCGTCGGCGTTTGCGGTATTACTGGTATGTTTGCAGCTAAAGAAAGTTATGTTAGGCTTTGCGCTGGTGCTGGCGTTTAGTATCGGATTAGCCATTACTTTAGTAACCGTGGGTGTTATTGCGGCTATTTCAGTTAAACACGCCAGCAAGAGATTTCAGGGATTTGGTGAATTCGCGCGTAAAATGCCGTATGTGAGTTCGATGGTTTTGATATTGATTGGTTTATTTGTCGCGGTACAGGGATTACGGCATCTGATGGTGTAATTGGGTTGGAAATAAATCGAAGGTGTGTTAGGAAATTTTATGCATCAAGCCCATATTTTTTATTCAGGGTCTGTTCAGGGGGTTGGTTTTCGGTTTACTACGCAGAATTTTGCCATGCAGTTGGGCTTAAAAGGTTGGGTAAAGAACTTAAGAGATGGTCGTGTTGAGATTGTTGTGGAAGGGCCGAAAGAAAAAATCGAAGAATTGTGTCAAAATTTAGAGAGTCAATTTGGTAGTTATGTACACAGTAAAGAGATCGATTTCTTTCCAGCAGAAGGTAAATTTCGTACATTCGATGTTACACATTAATTATGAGATTTTCTGATGCGCTACGGAATACTTGCCGATATTCATGGAAACCTGGAGGCTTTTAATGCTGTTATTGAAGCCTGCCGGAATTACGGCGTCCGTCAGTTTTTTTGTTTGGGCGATATCGTCGGCTATGGCGCAAATCCCAAGGAATGTATTGCTTTAGTTAGAGAAAATAAGATGACGACTGTTGCCGGCAATCATGACTGGGCAGCTTGCGGCCGGCTTGACAGGGAATATTTCAACCCAACAGCCAAAGAAGCCATAATATGGACAGCGGAACATTTAACTAATGAAGAGAAAAGTTATTTATATAATTTAGAGCTAACTTTTACTCATAAAGAGTTTATCCTTGTGCACGGCACCCTTAACCAACCCGAAGAGTTTCATTATTTAACTGACATTGATGAATCAATGGACACTTTCTATTTGATGGATAGGGGTGTATGTTTTGTCGGGCATACGCATGTTCCGCAGATTTTTGTTAAAGATAAAGATAATGTCGATTTTTGTCCGCTTGATTATGTTGAGGTTGAGGGAGACGGTAAATATATTGTCAACGTTGGTAGTGTCGGCCAGCCACGCGATGGGAACCCGATGGCAGCATACGGGATTTATGACCCGGATTTGAAACGGATCGAAATCAAAAGGGTTCCTTATGATGTTAAGGCCGCACAGAAAAAGATCCTTGAAGCTAGCCTGCCGGAGATGCTGGCGAGCCGATTAACTATTGGGCAATAATTCTTGATTGATGAACAAAGAGCAAGCTGCGAAAGAGATTCAGAAGTTATCCCAGGCCATCGAGGCGCATAATTATCGCTATTATGTCCTTAGCCAGCCAACGGTTTCGGACAAAGAATATGATGATTTGATGAAGCGCCTTGTTGCGCTCGAAGAAAAATTCCCTGATTTAAAAGAGGGAAATTCTCCCAGCCAACGCGTCGGCGTTAAACTGCCGGAAGGAAGTAAAGCAGTTACGCATCAAGCGAAGATGTATTCATTGGATAATACGTATTCAACGGATGAGCTTATTCAGTGGAACAAAAGAATTTTGAAGGGCCTGTCTGGTGAAAACCCCGAGTACGTTGCGGAGTTAAAGATTGACGGGGTGAGCGCGGCTTTAACTTACGAAGATGGCGAACTTCGCGTTGGAGCTACCCGCGGCGACGGGGTTACCGGCGAAGATGTAACACATGCTCTTAAAACGATTCGTTCGATACCGCTAAAATTAAAAGAGGAACAAGCGGCAAAAATTCCGCATCTTTTGGATGTGCGCGGTGAAGTTTATATGAACAGCAAAGATTTTAATGATCTAAATAAGGAACGCAAAGATAGGGATGGAGAGCTTTTTGTAAATCCCCGCAATGCCGCCAGCGGTTCTTTGAAGTTATTGGATTCAAGGGTTACCGCTCAACGAAAATTAAATTGTTTCGTGCATTCTTTCGGAATACTTGAAGGAGGGAGCTCTTTAAAAACGCATTGGGAATTTCTGCAGGCCGCTAAACATTGGGGTTTTAGTGTTAACGCGTACAGTCGCCTTTGCAAGGATATCGATGAGGTCATTTCTTATTGCGATGAATTTCAGAATAAAAGAGCGACTGTTCCCTACGAAATTGATGGAGTGGTTATCAAGGTTAATGCTTTTAAACAGCAAAATAGGTTAGGCTCCACCCTTAAATCTCCCCGCTGGGCGGTGGCGTATAAATTCCCGGCGTACCAGGCAACGACGAAAGTTAAAGATATTGTTGTCCAAGTCGGGCGGACCGGTGTTTTAACGCCCGTAGCGGAGCTTGAACCCATATTTTGCGGTGGAGTAATGATATCACGTTCAACGTTACACAATTTTGATGAGGTCAAACGTCTGGGTATTAATAAAGGCGACCGTGTCCTGATCGAACGTGCCGGCGATGTCATCCCCAAGGTTATTAAAGTTGTTGAAAAGGCAAAGGGAACAAAACAAAAAGTTATTGCTGTCCCATTGACTTGCCCCGAATGCGGCGGCAAGGTTGTTAAGATAAAAGCTGAAGATGTTGCGTATTGCTGTCAGAATCCTTTATGCGCAAAGAAAATACAGAAAGGGCTTATTCATTTTGCCTCACGTGGAGCGATGGATATCGAAGGATTAGGGAGCGTTGTTGTTGAACAACTATTGGCAAAAGGATTAGTGAAAGATTTTGCTGATATTTATTTTCTCAGGAAAGAAGATTTTCTTACCTTGGAGTTGTTCAAAGATAAAAAAGCTGACAATCTTTTTAAAGCTATTGAAGAAAGTAAATCTCGGCCGCTGTCACGGCTTCTTTTCGGATTGGGCATAAACAACGTCGGTGAAAAAGTGGCGGAAGTTTTAGCGCGCAAGTATGGTACTTTAGATAAATTAGCAAAAGCAAGTGTTTCGGAGTTAGGAGAAATTCATGAGATTGGCAATGTGATTGCGGTTTCGGTTGAGGAATTCTTCAAACAGTCTTCAACGAAGAAATTAATCGAGAAGCTCAAGAAAGCCCACGTACGGATGGACGAGCCGGCGGTTAAAGAGGTTTCTAGCAAACTTTCACAGAAGAAATTTGTTTTTACCGGAGAACTAGAATCTTTGACCCGCAGTAAGGCGGGTGAGATAGTAAAGAAACTAGGCGGTGATGTTGTTTCTAGTGTAAGCAAGAATACGGATTACGTTGTTATCGGGGCCTCTCCGGGCAGTAAATATCAAAAAGCTAAAGAGTTAGGCGTAACTATTCTTAATGAAAAACAATTTCAGGAGTTGACCAATGCTTAAAATTATTCAGGCACCCACAAGATTTAATCGAAGGTTTACGGTATTAATTATTTTGTTATGTGCAGTTATCTTTGTCGTGGAAGGCTGTCAGCCTTTGCGTAAAAAATTTACACGGAAGAAAAAAGAAGATAAAAGAGACGAAGTCGTTGCGATATTAAACCCCATTGCCTATCCGGAAGAATCTGATTCAGCCCAGAAAAAATACGCCCAGCATTATTCCCTAAGAACAGTATGGTTTAACAGTTTACTGCAGACCGTGCGTGAGTATAACGGCGGGCATCTCAATGAGAAGAATCTTGGGTATCTTTTTGGACAGATTACGGAGCATATCAAAGAAATGGAAGCTTTGCTTGTGCCAGAAAAGCAAGCTGAGCTAGAGGTTTTGCTTAACGAATTTTCTTCTGTGGAGAAAGAGTTCGATAAACCTACCCAGATGCGGGATATGAATGATATTCGGCGAAGATTGGAGTCTTTAGACAAGAATTTTCGAAAGAATTTTAGTCCTAAGGTTATATCAGGATACCTGATTAAACCATAATAAAACTATGAAAGAATACATCGATGAATTTATCAATTACCTTTCGGTTGAGCGAGGGTTATCTAAAAATACAATTTTAGCCTATCGCAGAGACCTAAGGAAATATATGGAGTTTTTGGATGCTCAAGGGGTAAAAGGGATGGGTCAGCTCAAGCGGGACCATATCACTGAATATATGTTCAGTCGGAAGAAATCGGGAATCTCAGCAAATTCCATTTGCCGGAATTTGTCGGCAATAAAAATGTTTCATAAGTTTTTGGTTCGGGAAAGGTTGGCCAAAGAAGACCCGACGACATTAGTTGAGACGCCGAAATTATGGAAGAAAGTCCCGGATGTTTTAAGCATTGCTGAAATTGAAGCTATTATTAAAGCGACAACCGGGCGAGGTTGGCAGGCGATCCGGGATAAGGCTATCTTGGAACTTTTTTATGCCAGCGGCATGCGTGTTTCGGAATTGGTTGACTTAAAATTGGAAAATGTTAATTTGGAGTTGGGGTATGTCCGCTGTATTGGAAAAGGGCGTAAAGAGCGCATCATTCCCATCGGTAAAAGGGCGTGTGAAGCGGTCAAGAAATATAATGAATCAGCACGGAAAAAATTAATAAAAGATAATTTTAACCTGTCTTTATTTGTCAGCCGATTGGGGAAAAAAATCAGCCGACAGAGTTTGTGGAAACTTATCAAGCGGTACGCGAGGTTGGCACATATTTCCAAGGTAATTAAGCCGCATACTTTACGGCATTCTTTTGCGACGCACCTATTGGAGCATGGAGCGGATTTACGTTCCGTTCAGGAAATGCTTGGTCATTCGGATATTTCGACTACGCAAATATATACGCATGTTGATAGAGAGAGGTTAAAATCCGTGCATAAACAATTTCATCCTCGGCGGTAACAATGATCAATTATTTATCTCGATTAGATAATAAACTCTTAGATGTGATTAAGAAATTTGGCCAGTTAGCAGACGAGCGGGGAATTTTTTCTTATGTTGTCGGCGGCATTGTCAGAGACCTTATTTTAAAGAGAAAGAATTTCGATCTGGATATTGTGGTAATCGACGATGCGGCTGAGTTTGCGCGCTGGGTGGCACCAAAATTAAAAGCACAAGTAAAGGTGTATAACCAATTTAAAACAGCAACACTGGAGTTGCCGAATAAATTGCAGGTAGATTTAGTGACAGCCCGCAGGGAGTTTTATCCTTTCTCGGGAGCCTTGCCGGAGGTGGAACCAGGGACACTTAAAGATGATCTTTTCCGTCGAGATTTCACGGTTAATGCCCTGGCGATATCTATTAATAAACGTAATTATGGCTGTTTGGTCGATGAGTTTGGATGCCTGGAAGATTTAAAGAAAGGGCGCCTCCGGGTCCTTCATGATATGAGTTTTGAGGACGACCCGACACGGATTTTGCGGGCAGTTCGTTTTGAACAGCGCTTGGGATTTACGATGGAAGAGAAAACCTTGGCATTGTTACGGCAAGCGTTGTTAAAAAAACGAGATGGAAACGTTAAGGCCCCTCGTTATTTTGAGGAATTTAAGAAAGTCCTTAAGGAAGACAAAGCTTGTAAAATGCTTTTACGGTTACAGCAATTAAACGGGCTGAAGTTTATCGATAAAAACTTAAAGGTCAATACCGCAGCGTTTATTTTAATTGAAAATAATAAACGGCAATTGGATAAAGGTATTTATGGTGGGGTTTTCGAGAATTGGTGGTTTATACGCTTTCTGATTTTGATTGAGAAAATGAATAAGAATAAATGTATTTTGCTCTGCCAGAAGTTTCAATTGCCCAGGGAGGCTAGAGAAAGCATAAAGAGCCTTGCCAATGTTTTACCTTTAATAAGCCAATTATCCAAAGGAAAATTGCCGCGTAGTTATGTTTATAAATTATTAAAACCATTGAATCAACATCTGTTGCTTTATTTACGGGTACGTACAAGAAACAGTATTCTTATAAGGCATGTGGAAAGATTTTTACGGCAAGATAATTTGGTAGAGATTAAAATAACGGGCCAGGATCTTATTGGATTGGGTTTGAAATCGGGAAAAATTATCGGTAGGATCTTGCAGGAAATTCATTATGCAAAGATTGACAAAAAATTAACGACCAAAAGTGAGGAATTAAAACTGGCCAGTCAATTGATCAGCCGTTGAAGGAGAAAAGTTTTATGGGACGAATAGAAAGAGTTAACCAACAAATGAAACGGGAAATTTCTCAGATCATTTTACAGGACTTAAGCGATCCGCGGTTGCAATTTGTGACGATTACTTCCGTTGATGTCAGCGTGGATTTACGGCACGCGAAAGCCTATTTTAGCGTTTTAGGCGATGCCCGCCAGATTGTCAAGGCGCAGGAATGCCTCGACGGCGCCCGCAGCATGATTCGGCGACTCGTCGGCCAGCGAATAAAAATTCGTTATACGCCGGAGTTTGTTTTTATTTATGATAAAACTTTGGAAATGAGTGCTAGGATTGAGGAAACATTACAGGAATTGCGCAATGAAGCCAACCAAAATCATTCAGACAATTAAAAAATACAAAAGGTTCCTTATCAGTACCCACGTCAATCCTGACCCGGATGCTTTATGCTCTGAGTTGGCGCTGGCGGAATATTTAAGAAACCTGGGGAAACGTGTTTCGATTGTTAATGAAAAAGAAGTTTCTCGGCGGTTTGGCTTTATTCAGGGGACTAGAAGCATCAAGGCATATCATCCCAAAATGCACCTTGACTTTGATGTTGTTTTGATTGTTGATTGCGGGGAACTGGAACGTATTGGTGAAGTTAAAAGACTTATTAAATCGCAGCATATTACTGTTAACATTGACCATCATGTGACCAATGACCGCTTCGGTAAGATTAATTGGGTCGAAACGGATGCTTCCTCAACGGCAGAAGTTTTGTATAAGCTTTTTAAAAAGGCGGGGAACTGCCGTTTGACAAAGAACATGGCTGTTAATTTGTATATGGGGATAATGACCGATACGGGTTCTTTCCGTTACGAAAATACATCGGCCATGACTCATCAAATAGCCGGGGAATTGATGGCGTTTCCGTTTTCACCGACGGCTTTGTACCGCAAGCTTTATGAGACAATCCCTTTAAACGATTTGAGAGAATTCACTAAGGTTGTCAGCCATTTTCATTCTTTGGGTGGCGGGAAGGTCCTTTGTGTGGAATTAAGTAAATCCGTACTAGCAAAATTTTCGGAAGAATTTGACTTGAGGGACGCCATTTTTACATCTTTGCGTGCCATTAAAGGCGTGGAGGTAATAAGCATTTTTACATACGTTAATCCGTATACGACAAGGGTTAATTTAAGGTCAATGAAGAAAGTCGATGTGGCCAAGTTGGCCCATCAATTCGGCGGCGGCGGGCATAAAAGGGCCAGTGGATACACAGTGAGTGTCGATATAAAGCAGGCACGGCAAATGTTTTTGCAAAAGTTAAAGGGGATTCTATGAGAGAAGGTATCGTTGTTATTAACAAACCCGATGGGATAACATCACATGATGTTGTGGAAAAAGTTCGGCGGATATTTAAAACGAAACAAGTCGGCCATGCCGGGACTTTGGATCCTTTGGCAACGGGTGTTTTGGTGATTCTTTTGGGAAAGTATACAAAATTGTTTAATAAGTTTGTTGCTTTGGATAAAGCTTACCGTGCGACGCTGTTGTTGGGTATGGTTACAGATTCGGCGGATATCCAGGGAAAAATATTGCAGAACAATTCGTATGAAAATATAACCGATAAAGACATCGAAGGTGTTTTTAATCGTTTCCGTGGGACCATTGACCAAGTTCCCCCCATGGTTTCGGCGGTTAAATTTAAAGGGAAGAAGTTGTATCAATTAGCACGCAAGGGCATTGAAGTTGACCGGACCCCGAGAAAGGTAGAAATAAAATTCCTGAAAATTGAAAGGATTTCTCCTCCGGAAGTTCAATTTTATCTCGAATGTTCAAAGGGCACATATGTTCGCCAACTGGCCGATGATATTGGTAAACAGTTGGGCTGCGGAGCCTGTATTAAGAAAATTGAACGAACTAAGGTGGGCTCTTTTGTTATTGAAGAATCTGTGCGCATTGAGGATTTAAATGAAAATCATATACGGCATTGGGCAGGCTAGGGAAAAGTTTAAGAACGTTGTTTTAGCTATTGGCGTTTTTGACGGCCTGCATCGTGGCCATCAAGCCTTGATCAAGAAAGCTATTTCGAAAGCAAAGTTGCTGCGCGGGCAAGCTTGTGTAATGACTTTTGATCCGCACCCCGTGCATGTCTTGCATCCGGATGTTTATCTACCGCTTATTGTTTCTTTACCTCATCGCCTTTATCTGATGGAAAAAATGGGCGTGGCGGCTGCTTTTGTTGTAAATTTTACGAAACGGTTTTCGCGGCTTTCACCGCAAGAGTTTATTAAACGGTATATTGTCGATGTTATTAAGCCAGCAGAAATCATTATTGGGGACGACTTCCGGTTTGGTAAGGACCGCCTCGGGACGCTTGAATATTTACGGCAGGCTGGTCGAAAGTATGGGTTTCGGGTTAATGCTGTTGATGCTGTACGTGGCGGTAAGAAGAAAATAAGCAGTACCCTTATCCGGCAACTTATTGCTGGAGGAAAATTAAATGATGCTGAAAAATTGTTGGGGCGTAAGGTATCGTTGATGGGAAAGGTTGTCAAAGGAGATTCTCGAGGGAAAAAACTCGGGTTTCCGACGGCCAATATTTATCCCACTAATGAAGTTATTCCACCTCTGGGAGTTTATGCTGTCAGAGTTAGTTTGGGCAACGAAATTTTTGATGGCATGGCAAATGTTGGACGTCGTCCGTCTTTTAATTCCCGCAACAGTACTGTAAATGTTGAGGTTCATATTTTTGACTTTGATCGGGATTTGTATGGCAAAGAAATTATAATCGAATTTATAGAGAAAATTCGAGAAGAGAGGGTGTTTAAATCTTTTGATAAATTGGTTAAGCAATTAAAGAAAGATGAAATGAGAGTAAGGAAAATTTTTTCTAAATAAATCGGTAAATTTTTTTGGTTTTGACGAGGCAGCTTTTAGCTGCCTTTTTTGTTTTTTAGCCTCTTTTTAAGCCCTTTCTAACATATTATATTTATTATAGATATAAATTATTTTCTTAATTAGGGTTTGACACTCCCATTTTGTCAGATAAAATAAAATTAAAGTGGAGTCTAGTGGAGTGAAATGGATTAAAGGATAACTATGTTTTATGGTGAATATCAACATGGCATAGACCGCAAAGGGCGGCTTATCTTTCCTGCGCGTTTTCGCGAAATTTGCAAGGATGCGGGTATCGAGCGGTTTTTTCTTACCCGTGGACTTGATAAGTGTATTTTTATGTTTTCAGATGATGAATGGCGCCTTCAGGAGCAGCGGTTCAAAAATTTGTCCTTCACGAAACAAGAGTCTCGCAGCTTTAACAGGTTATTTTTTTCCGGAGCCGTGGACGTTGTCCCAGACAAACAGGGGCGTTTTATAATTCCCGATTACCTGAAGGATTATGCGCAAATAAAAAAAGACGCAGTTGTTATCGGCCTGTCTAACCGGATAGAGATTTGGGATAAAAATAACTGGCAAAATTTTTATGCCAATTCGAATGGGACGTTTGAACAAATTGCGGAAAACATGCTGAACCTATAAGATCAACACAATGAATGTGGACGTTCTTGAACCATTATTTTTAAACACATCAGAAATTCCCAAGCGCATGCCTGAACATATTCCTGTTATGTTGAAGGAAGTTATGAACTACTTGAGTCCCAAACCCGGAGGGGTTTACGTTGATGCGACTTTGGGATTGGGGGGCCATGCCACAGAAATTCTGCGCTGTATCGGCCCGCGAGGTCAATTGATAGGCATTGACCGCGACGCAAAATCTTTAGAAAGAGCTAAAGAAAAATTAGCTCCCTATCTTGACCAATGTACTTTCATTCACGGTAATTATTCACAGATGGATGCTTTTCTCAAAAATTTAAACATAAACCAGGTTGATGGGATATTAATCGATTTGGGTATTTCCAGTTTTCAACTAGATGATCCTCTGCGCGGTTTTAGTTTGCAAGCCAACGGCCCATTGGATATGCGCATGAATCAAGAGGAAGGGCGTTCTGCATTTGATGTTATTAATTCTTATTCGCCTGATGAATTAATATCAATCTTTCAGGATTTTGGTGAAGAGCGTTATTCCAAACGGATTGTTCGTCATTTGGTTAACCGGCGCGATGAGCATCCTATTGAGTCAACCAAAGAGTTGGCGGAAATTATTATCAGGGCGGTTCCATTCGGGGGCGGCGGACAGCGTATTCATCCGGCAACCAGGGTTTTTCAGGCAATCCGTATCGCCGTCAATAAAGAATTGGAGTCTCTTCAGGAAGCGTTGAATAAAAGTATGGATTTGTTAACTGTTGGGGGGCGCATCGCGGTTATTTCTTTTCATTCGTTAGAAGACAGAATTGTGAAAAATATTTTTCGGGAATTTAAGGGTAAAAACATAGTAGAAATTTTAACAAAAAAACCTCTTCGCCCCACTGAAGAAGAAGTTAGCCTCAACGGAAGGGCGCGGAGCGCACGGTTAAGGGTGGCGGAAAGGATATAATTTATGCGTTTGCTTAGATACATCAGAAGCATCCTTTTTATAACGGCAGCGGCTGTTTTGTATACCCATTTGCAGATGGTCATTATTGATTTGGCGTATCAAGGGAAAGAAAAGGAGCAACAAATTTTAAAGCTTAAAGAAGACAGTCAGGACGTTACTTCAAAAATATTGGCGATGGAGTCCTCCAATAACCTCGGGAATAAGCTGCTGGCAGAAAATTCCGATATGCAATTTATTCATCCTGAAGATATTATTCAAATTCCTTCGTCGCAAATGTTGCCCCAGAGAATTAAAGGGAATGTCGCACAGAATTCAAGGCCTAATTTAAGTGCTTTTTTAAATAGTTTTTTTCATTTCAGCGAGCAATCGGTAACGAAGACAGCAAAAGAGTAGGGGTTGTAAAAAGTTAAACATTTTTGAAATTTGATGCCCTGTGCAAACAAGAAAACACGAACTGCGATTTATCTGTGTCTTTTTTACTTTAATTATTAGTTTTTTTATTTTTATTTTTAAACTAACCTTTATCCAGCTTTACCGTTCTGCCCACCTAACTTCGCTTGCTGACCAACAACAAAATCATCTGGTAGAAATTGAGCCTTTTCGCGGGTCGATCCTTGATCGGCGCTTACGCCCCTTAGCAATTAATGTTCCCGTTTATTCTTTGTACGCCAATCCTCGGGTAATGACAGAAAATGACAAGCGGAAAACGGCATTACAGTTATCACCTTTCATTAATCTTTCGCCGCAAGAAATTCTTGCTATGCTGGAGAAGAAGAAATATTTTCTTTGGCTGAAGCGTAAATTACCGCTGGAAATTGTTAAAAAGGTCAAGGCATATAACATCAAGGGAATAGATTTTATTAAAGAAAGTAAACGTTATTATCCCAACGGTAAAATAGGGGCCCATATCATTGGGTTCGCCGGGATTGATAACGCGGGACTAGAAGGGACAGAATTATTTTATGATAAATACCTCGAGGGCAGCAAAGGCCAGGCGCTTATCTTGCGCGATGCGCGGCATAACGAGCTCATGCTAGAGAAGGATTTTATTGCTTCCAAAGACGGGCTTGATTTGGTTCTAACGATTGATGAAACTATTCAATACATTGCCGAGCGTGCCTTGGGCAATGCCATTCAGAAATTTCATGCTAAGGCCGGCACCGTGATCGTTGTTGATACACAAAGCGGGGAGTTATTGGCCTTGGCGAATTGGCCGACCTATGATTTGCAGAATTTGGGGCAAAGCAACACAGAAAGCCGGACCAATAGGGCTATCAGTTATGTTTATGAACCTGGATCTGTTTTTAAGATAGTCACGGCCGCTGCGGCCATGGAGGAAGGGAAATTTAAAGAAACGGATAAGATTTTTTGTGAGAACGGCGAGTACCGTGTAGCTAATCACATTTTACATGATCATCAAAAGTATGGGACGTTGACTTTCAGAGAAGTGTTTGAGAAATCAAGCAATATCGGGGTAGCTAAGATTGCGCAAACGTTAGGTCCGCAAACTATTTACAATTATGCCCACAAGTTTCGTTTTGGCATGAAAACGGATATAGATCTTCGTGGAGAAATTTTTGGGCATTTGAAAACTCCGCGCGAATGGTCCAAGACAACTATCGGGGCTATTCCGATGGGGCAAGAAGTGACGGTCACGCCTTTGCAGCTTGTATATGCCATGGCGGCGGTTGCGAATGATGGCTTATATATGAAGCCGTTTGTGGTAAAATACATTAAGGATAACAACAACCAGATTATTAAATCAATTCAGCCACAGGTACTTGATCAGGTCATTAATGAAGAAACAGCCCAACGGTTGAAAAGTATTCTTGTTGGGGTCGTTGAAAACGGGACGGGGACATTAGCAAAAATAAAAGGCGTTCAAGTAGCCGGCAAGACAGGGACAGCACAAAAAATTACTAACGGGCAATATTCACACAGTGAATTTTATGCTACTTTCTTAGGTTTTGCCCCAGCCGACCATCCGCGCCTCGCCGCTATTGTTGTCCTTGATGACCCGCATCCCCTTTATTACGGTGGTACTGTGTCCGCTCCGGTATTTAAGGAAGTTGTTGAAAGTAGCCTAAAATATTTAGAAACGTCGGCGGAATTAACGGATTATAAATTGACGCGTTGGACCCCTTAGGGAACGAGATGGAATTACAGGAATTACTCAAAGATATATATCTCCAACCGCTCGAAGAACGCTATAAGTCTGTAGCGGTCAGTTCTGTTGATACTGATTCACGGAAAGTAAAACAGGGCAGCCTTTTTGTTGCCCTCCAAGGACAAAGGTTTAACGGAGCTGATTTTATCCCTGAAGTTGTTAAAAAAGGGGCCAGTGTAATTGTGACATCGGAAGATAACAGCCTTTGGGAACAAAATGTCAATGGCTGCTGTTACTTAAGAATACCTGACCCGTATAAGTTTCTACGCGACGCTGTGAAGAAATTTTATGGCAATCCTTCCGCGAATGTGCAGGCTATCGGTATTACCGGGACCAATGGTAAAACAACGACGACGTATCTTATTGAATCCATTTTGCGTGAGGCCGATAAATCTTGCGGTGTTATCGGGACAGTGAATTACCGTTTGGGAAGCAAGGCAATCCCTTCATTGAACACCACACCGTCTTTCATTGATAATCAGCAATTATTATCTGATATGGCCAAAGAAAATATTAATTACTGTATTATGGAAGTTTCTTCGCATGCGTTAGACCAAGGGCGTGTTGACTTGATTGATTTTAAGACGGCGGTCTTTAGCAATTTAACGTGTGATCACCTGGATTATCATCAAACGATGGAAAATTATTTTCTTGCCAAATCTCTTTTGTTTAAGAATTTATCTTCTGCGTCAACAGCCGTCATTAATTTAGATGATCCTTATGGCCGAAAGTTAGTATCCATGACGGAAGCAAAGACGATGACTTACGCGATAAAAGCAAATGCGAATGTTATGGCTAAGGATATTCAGCTTAGCCTCGCTAACAGCCAGTTTAAATTAGTCTTTCCCGAGGGAGAAATGTTGATTCATTCAAAACTCGTTGGGGCTTATAATGTTTATAATATCCTTGCCGCAACGGCCGTTTGCTTGTCTAACGATATTAGTATTGAGAAAATTAAGTTGGGCATCGAGCATTTAAGGGATGTCCCGGGACGGTTAGAGCCAGTTGATTTTGGCCAGGACTTTTCTATTTTTATTGATTATGCACACTCTCCTGATGCGTTGGAAAATGTTTTAACGACAATCCGCCAAACCAGCGATGCCAAAATTATTTTAGTTTTTGGCTGCGGCGGCAACCGGGATAAAACTAAAAGGCCGCAGATGGGTAAGATCGGCGGCCAGTTAGCGAATTTTTGTATTGTGACCAGCGATAACCCGCGTAACGAAGAACCGCAGAACATTATTGATGAAATCGTTATGGGGTTTGAGCAGAGTAATTATAAAGTTATCGTTGATAGGCAAGAAGCTATTGAACAGGCATTAAAGATGGCACAAAAGGGTGATATTGTTTTAATCGCTGGCAAGGGGCACGAAACATATCAAATTTTTAATGACCGGACCATTAAGTTTGATGAGCGGCAAATCATCCGTCAGGTATTAAGATGTTGACAGTAAGGCAAATCGTCGCTGCTACCAGGGGCCAACTGTTGTGTGGAAAAGAAACAGTAAGGCTGAAAGGGGTTTCTATCGATTCCCGGACAATTCAGCCCGGAGAAATTTTTGTTGCCATTAAGGGGAATCGTTTGGATGGACACCGTTTTATCGAGGCGGCCGTTGCCAAAGGCGCTTCAGCGATCATCATATCCGATAAAGTAAAATTATCCCTGCCGGTAGCGATTATCATTGCTAAAGACACAACAAAGGCTTTGGGCGATTTGGCAGCTTATTACCGTCGGTTATTTGATATCCCGATTATTGCCATTACCGGAAGTGCCGGCAAGACAACAACCAAAGAAATGATCGCTGCTGTTTTAGGTAAGCGATATAACGTCTTAAAAAGTCAAAAATCGGAAAATAATCAATATGGCGTTCCCTTGACGATCTTGCGATTAAATTCATCTCACCAAGTTGCTGTTCTGGAATTGGGGACAAATCAGCCCGGAGATATCAAAAGGCTGACACAAATTGCTAAACCGACAGTTGCTGTTTATACCAATGTCGGTGCATCGCATCTGCAGGGATTAAAATCAATCAATGGGGTATTTAATGAGAAATTTAACCTTATTAGACATATGTCTTTAAAAGGGCAAGTAATATTTAATAACGATGATGAAAACCTGAGAAAGATTAAGGAAAAAAAGATTTCTCAGAGAAAATTGAGCTATGGGATGGAGTCTGATGCTGATTGCCGAACGGAAAGCGTAAATCTAAGTAAAGAAAATGAAATTAAATTTTACGTTAAAGGAAAAGAGTTTGTCATTAAGAATCCGGCTTTTCATAATGTGTACAATGCTTTAGCGGCTGTTTGCTGCGGCTTTTTGTTTAAGCTTAACTATAAGGACATATTTTCGGGCATTGCCAATTTTCATTTTCCCAGCGGGAGACAGAATTTTCAAAAAGTAGACGGCTGCCACATTATTGATGATACGTATAATGCCAACCCGGTTTCTTTTTTTAGTGCCATTCATACTTTAGATTCTCTGAATGCCCCGGGTAGAAAAATTGTCGTTTGCGCCGATATGCTGGAACTTGGGCCTTACGCAAGGCGATACCATCAAGAACTGGGACGGAAGATTGCACAATCATCAATTGATATGGTATTGACTGTCGGCAAACACTCTAAAATGATTTCCAGTTTACTAAAAAGGGATAGGAACTGTAATATTCAATCGCTCCATTGCCAAAATTTGGTGCAGGTCAATCGTCATTTACGGCGGCAATGCCGTAAGGGTGACACAGTGCTTATCAAAGGCTCAAGAGCCATGGGTATGGAAAAAACGGTTTCCTATTTAAAGGATTATTTGACGAGACACCACAGCTAAATACCTTTAATTAAGGCGGTAAGGAATGTTTTATTATCTTTCAGGTTTAAAAGAATATTTTTTTGCGCTTAATATTTTTCGTTATATCACTTTTCGGGCCGCGATGGCTGCGGTAACCACATTTTTATTGTGCATCGTTTTCGGGCCTTTTATTATCAAACAATTAAAGAAATTCAAGATTCAAGAAATCGCTAAACGCGATGATTGCCCCGACCTGGATAAGTTTCAAGTATCCAAAGAGGGCACGCCAACGATGGGCGGGGTCTTCATTATCGGAAGCATTATCATCTCAGTTTTATTATGGGCAGATTTGGCTGACCCTAATATCCTTTTGACTTTGTTTAGTTGTTTTGGGTTGGCAGTTTTAGGGTTTATTGATGATTATGTGAAACTTACCAGAAAAGGGCAGCGGGGTTTAAATAAGAAAACAAAACTACTTTGGCAGCTTGTTATCGCGCTGACGGTAGGAGCGTATGTGTATACATATCCGACGATCCCGACAACACTGGATTTACCATTTTTAAAAAAGGTCGTTCTAAATTTGGGTATTGGGTATATCCCTTTTGCCGCGCTTGTTGTTATTGGCGCGTCGAACGCCGTTAACTTGACGGATGGTCTCGATGGATTAGCGATCGGCTGTGTCTTAATTGTGAGCTTTGCCTTTGCCATTCTAAGTTATGTCACGGGCCATATTAAGATAAGCGGGTATTTATTTACACCTTATATTCCCGGAGCCGGTGAATTAACTGTTTTTTGTGCGGCTATCATGGGCGCCAGCTTGGGGTTTTTATGGTTTAATTGCCATCCGGCGACAATATTTATGGGCGATGTCGGTTCGCTGGCTTTAGGCGGGAGTTTG
This sequence comes from uncultured Planctomycetales bacterium, assembly GCA_964630825.1. Taxonomy (GTDB): domain Bacteria; phylum Omnitrophota; class Gorgyraeia; order Zapsychrales; family Zapsychraceae; genus CAZVZR01. Next base: position 53,683 of record CAZVZR010000003.1, read on the forward strand.
GGAACAATAGCAGTCCTTATTAAGAAAGAAATCCTTCTGGCTATCGTCGGAGGAATATTTGTTTTAGAAGCGCTTTCGGTCATTTTGCAGGTTTTTTCTTTTCGGGTCTTGGGTAAACGGATATTTAAAATGTCGCCGTTTCATCATCATCTTCAGTTATTGGGTTGGCATGAATCAAAAATTATTACCCGTTTCTGGATTATCGCAATTATTTTGGCGTTATTATCTATAACTACCCTAAAGATTCGCTAGGCAGTCGATGTTAAATCTAAAAAATAAAAGAGTCACGATAATCGGCGGAAAAAGAAGCGGTGTGGCTTTGGCAAAATTGGTCGTGCATTATGGCGGCCGCGCCAAGATTTCTGAAGCGGGAACTGCAGATTCATTACCGGAAGATTTTAAAAAATGGGCTAAAGAAAAAAATGTTATTTGGGAATGCGGCGGACATACACCGGAATTTATCAAAGACAGCGATGTGATAGTTTTAAGCCCGGGTGTCAGGCACGATGCCCTGCCTGTACATTGGGCACAGGAAAAGGTTCTGCCTGTTTTAGGCGAAATTGAATTTGCGTATCAGTTTTGCACCAAGCCCGTCATTGCCGTCACCGGCAGTAATGGCAAGACAACGGTGACGACGCTTATTTCCCGCGTTATCAATGAGGCTGGGTTTAAGGCAACTTTATGCGGCAATGTGGGAATTCCTTTTTCCGGGGAAGTTTTAAACACCCACCGCACAGATTATTTCGTTATCGAGGTGAGTTCGTTTCAAATGGAAAGCTTACTTGATCAGGCCAGCCATTTTCGCCGCAGACCACAAAATGGCCACATATTGATTGATGGGTTTAAACCGTTTATCGCCGTCATGCTTAATTTTAGCCAGAATCATTTAGATAGGCATAAGGATTTAGATGAATACCTTACTGCCAAAAAAAGAATTTTTCTTAATCAAGAGGATACGGATTACGCTGTTTTAAATGAACGGGACTCGATTGTAAGAAATCTGGCTTCAGAAGTTAAATCTCAGGTTGTGTATTTTAATTCTTCTGATAACGATCGAAAATTAGGAATAACAAATCCCAATTTCTCAGCGGTTTGGGCAGTGGCAAATATATTGGAAATTTCTTCGGAGGTTTGCCAGAACGTGTTTGAGAAATTCCGGGGCATAGAACATCGCCTCGAATGGGTCAGGGCTATGGGCGGAGTTGATTTTATTAATGATTCGAAATCAACGACTGTGGCTTCCGCGGGCTGGGCTTTGGAGCGCATGGAGAAACCTGTTCTGATGATTTGCGGCGGTAAAGAAAAACATATGGACTACACTGTCTTATCGCCGATCGTCCGGCAAAAAGTAAAAAAGATGTTTGTGATCGGCGAAGCCAGGAAGAATATCAAGAAAGCATTTGAAGGTGTGGTAGATATAGAAGAATGCGAGAGTTTAGACCAGGCTGTTTTGAAGGCAAAAACGAGCGCTAAAGCGGGGGATTGCGTCGTTTTAAGTCCGATGTGCGCGAGTTTTGATATGTTTTCCGATTATGAACATCGGGGTAAAGTTTTTAAAGAAATTGTTAACACCCTCAAGTAGTTATGAAGCGGTGTTAACACTAAAGAGTGACCACGCAAAAGCGGGGTCACCGAACGTGTTAACAAACTGGGCTGAAAATTAATGCGTGAAATTAGAATTTCGATCGCAGTTATCGTCACTATCCTGATAGGCATTGGCGTGGTTATGATTTACAGTTCCAGCGGTGTTTATGCGATGCGGGAGCTGGGCCAGCAGACGTATTTTTTGAAAAGGCATTTATTGTTTTTAGTGATTGGTTTTTTCTGCGCTATCGCGGTTATGAGCATGGATTACCGGGTTCTCCAGCGGCATGCTAAGCCACTGTTATTATTTTCAATGTTCCTTCTCGTTTTGGTCCTCATTCCACACATCGGAAAAGCAAGCTTCGGCGCACGGCGTTGGTTTAAAATTGCCGGCTTGAGTTTTCAGCCATCCGAGCTTGCCAAATTAGCCGTGTTGATTTATACCGCAGACTACCTTTCCAGGAAACGCCATCGGATTCGTTATTTTTGGGAAGGGTTTTTACCGTTAATTATGGTCCTGGGCGCTAATTGTCTTTTGATTTTAAAGCAACCGGATTTTGGGACATCAGTCCTTATTTCCAGCATGGTCTTGGTAATGATTTTTGTTGCTGGAGGAAGATTAAGGCATATTGCGACATTAATTCTTTTGTCTTTGCCTCTTTTATATTTATTAGTCTTTAGTGTTCCCTACCGGTTAAAAAGGATTATGGCCTTTGTTGATCCATGGCAGGATAGCCAAGGAGTCGGTTTCCAGCTGACTCAATCACAAATAGCCTTGGGCTCTGGCGGGCTTTGGGGTGTGGGGTTAGGCAAAAGCGTGCAAAAATTATTTTATTTACCAGCGGCCCATACGGATTTTATATTATCAATTATCGGCGAGGAATTGGGCTGGTTAGGAACGTTTGCGGTGATCATTTTATTTGCCGTGTTCATCTGGCAGATAGCACGGGTGGCCAAGCGGACAACGGATTCGTTTGGTTATTTTTTAAGTGTCGGTATCTGTGCGTTATTAGGTTTTCAAACCGCGGTTAATATCGGCGTCAGTATTGGTGCATTGCCGACAAAGGGTTTGCCTTTGCCGTTTGTTAGCTATGGGGGTTCCGCCCTTGTTTTTCATGTGATGACGGTGGCCTTACTGTTAAATATTTCGCGGATAGAAGACATATGAAGATTGTTTTGGCGGCCAGCGGAAGAGGAGGGCACCTTTTTCCCGCTTTGTATGTCGCCGAGGCCCTGAGGAAAGAAAAGAACGAGGTTATGTTTGTCGGCTCTTTTGGCCAAGGACAAGAATATATTCGAAAATACGGTTTCATCTCACAGGAAATATCAACACAGGGTTTTAGTTTGAAACATCCTTTTCGTTTTCTCAAAAGTTTTTTTTTAATGATCCAGGCGAGCTTTTCTTCAATAAGAATTTTACGCCAATTTAAGCCTAATGCCGTTGCTGGATTTGGCGGTTACGGTTCATTTCCTGTTGTCATCGCTGCTTCGTTACTGAGAATCCCCACACTAATTCATGAACAAAACGTCATTCCCGGTAAGGCCAACAGGGTATTAGCTGGGATTGCGCAAAAGATTGCCATCAGTTTTAAACAGAGTAAGAAATATTTTACCGGCAACAAAGTCGTCTTGACAGGGTGCCCTTGCCATGAGCCGGTGCAGGAGATAAAAAAAGAAGAAATTTATAATGCGTTTCGTTTAGAGAATAATAAAATAACTATCTTGGTTATTGGCGGTAGCCAAGGGAGCCGGCGGATTAATCAAGAAGCTCTAGAGATGGCCAAGATCCTCAAGGGCCAATTAGAGTTTCAAATGATTCACGTAACCGGTGCCAGCGATTATGCGATGCTGAAAGAACAGTATGCTTTATTAAATGTCCCGTATGCGCTTTTTGAGTTTTTGCCGAACATTGAAGAAGCTTACTCAATTTGCAATTTGATCATTGCGCGCGCGGGAGCTGTCACAGTCGCGGAGATAATCAAATTTCGTTTGCCGGCTATTTTAATCCCATACCCGTATGCTGCTGGCCATCAAAGGCAAAATGCTTCTGTCCTGGAAGAGCAGGGTGTCGCAACAGTTATCGAGGAGAAAGATTTAGCGTCGATACAACTTAAGAACGCAGTCATCAAATGCCTAGAAAAATTCCGTTTAGATAAAGACTGGTTGAAACATTTTGCGGGGATTGTTCCAGATAATCCGGCCACGCATTTATCGCAAGAGATTATGGCACTGGCCCGATGAAGCAAATAATAATCCCATTGTTGGCTTGTGCGGTTCTTTCTAACGCAGTTTTTGCCGGAGCTGATGCCAAGGGAAAAGAATGGCAAGAGTACAAGCAAGTACATTTTATTATTTATTATAAAGATGCGCCGCTGGATTTTGTAAAAACCGTCGAGAGTTCGGCAGAACAATATTATGACGAAATTGCTCAGAATTTGGGATTTACGCGGTATGAAGGCTGGACATTCGATGACCGCGCCAAGATTTACATTTATGACGATGAGGAAAGTTATATGAAAGAAGCAAATCAGGCAAAATGGTCGCATGGTGTGGCTTCTCCAAAGGACAGGGTTATCCGTACATACCCCATGGCACAGGGGTTTTTTGATACCCTCCTGCCGCATGAGCTGGGGCATATTATTTTCAGGGAATTTGTCGGGTTTAAGGTTCAGGTTCCGCTTTGGTTTGAGGAAGGAATTGCGATGTATCAGGAGAAAGCCAGGCGCTTTGGAGTGGACAAAGAAGTGAAACAAGCAATGCTGAATAAAGAATTTATGCCATTGGAGGAAATGACATTTATGAAATTGACCCCGCAAACCGATGAACAAGTCGTATTGCTTTTTTACAGTGAATCGGCCAGCATTGTTAATTATATGATTAACGAACTTGGGAAGGAAAGGTTTGTAATCTTTTGCCGCAAGCTCAAAGAAAGTAATTCTTTCGACGAGGCTCTTAAGTACGCGTATGTGCGTTTTGCGGGCATCAAAGAACTTAATAAAACCTGGGTGGATTTTTTAGCGAAATGAAAAAACATTATCATTTTGTGGGCATCGGCGGAATTGGCATGGGGGCGATAGCTTTTCTAATGTTGGATAAAGGCTATAAAGTCAGCGGCTCGGATATTAAGGAAAATAAGGTAACCGCTTCGCTTAAACAAAAAGGCGCCGAGATTTTTATCGGCCATAAGGAGCAGAATATTAAAGGAGCTGATTTCATTGTCCTTTCATCGGCGATTAACCAAAAGAACGCTGAGCTTAAAGAAGCAATAAAGAGGAAGGTTCCCCTTATTAAGAGGGCTAAGCTTTTGGCACAGTTGATGAAAGACAGTGTAGGCGTAACAATTGCCGGCGCGCACGGAAAAACAACGACTACCTCGATGACGGCACAGGTACTCACGGATGCTGGTTTGGCGCCAACGATTGCCATCGGCGGGTTAATTAACGGGACAACGACTAATGCTTTATCTGGAAAGGGAAAATATTTTGTCGCTGAGGTTGATGAGAGCGACGGGTCCTTTTTATATTTTTCACCGCGGTATGCAATTATTACGAACATCGACAAGGAGCACTTAGATTATTATAAAAATTTCAAGAATGTCATTAAAGCCTATCGGGATTTTATCAATAATGTCGATAAGAACGGATTGGTTATTATCTGCGGCGATGACGAGAATTTGACGGAGTTGTCCAAAAAGCAAAAAAGGAAATTTTTTACTTACGGGTTGTCACCTGATAATCAGATGACCGCAAAGGAGATAGAGCTTAATGGCAGCGGGTCAAAGTTTTCTTGTTGGTATAAGAATAAATTTTTAGGCGATGTTGAGCTCCCGATTCCGGGCGTGCATAATGTGTCGAATGCTTTAGCTGTTATTGCGTTAGGTTTGGTGTTAAAGATCGATTTTTCTTCAATCCGAAAATCATTAAGAAATTATTGGGGAATCCAGCGGCGTTTTCAGCGGATTGGGCGGGTCAACGACATAGAAATCGTTGATGATTATGGGCATCATCCGACGGAAATCAAAGCAACGTTGGCAGCAGCGAAGGTTGTTAAAAAAGAGCGTTTGATTTGTGTTTTTCAGCCGCACCGGTACACGCGGGTTCAGTCATTACAGAAAGAGTTTGTGTCTTGCTTTTCTGATTGCGACTATTTAATTGTGATGGACATTTATGCCGCCAGCGAAGAGCCTATCAAGGGAATTTCGGCGCAAAATTTGGCTGATCAGATAAAGAAAGCATTGGGAAAGCCCGTTATTTATATTCAGAAAGAAGGCATTATAAAACATTTAAAGAGTATTGCTAAACCCGGAGACCTGGTCATAACGCTGGGGGCGGGAGACATTACACAGATTGCGCATCAGTTGCCGTTAGCATTGGCGGAAAATTCAATAGAACTTCAAAGAGAAATTATACGAAGGTAGAAATGTCGATTGAACCTATCGAAGATTTAGGGCGTATCGGGATATTGATGGGCGGATGCTCCTCGGAAAAGGAGATCTCGTTAAAGTCCGGCCATGCTGTTTATGAAGCTTTAAAAAAGCAGGGATGCCATGTGGTTGAGGTTAATATTACGCAAGAGAGCGAGGCCGCAGTTCTTTCAGTGATTGAAGGTGCTAACATTGAAGTTGCGTTTATCGCTTTGCATGGACGTTTTGGGGAAGATGGCCGTTTGCAGTCTATTTTAGATAAGATAGGTATGCCTTATACTGGCTCAGGCGCGCGGGCAAGCCAGTTGGCTTTTAATAAAAAATTAACCCAGCAAATGCTTCAGGAACAGAATCTTCCTATATCCCCATTTTTAGTTTTATCGCGTTCAGTCCGTAATCCGTTGGATTTAATCACTGAAAAATTTGGCGGCCAACCTGTCGTTGTTAAGCCGACGGAGGAAGGATCCAGTATCGGAGTGACAATTGTCAAAGATAGAAAACATTTACCAGATGCGTTGGCGCTGGCCTGGCGTTACGGCGATGAAATACTTGTTGAGGAATTTATTGTGGGCCGGGAACTTACTGTTGGTATTTTGGATAATCAGGCATTGCCGGTCGTGGAAATTTGTCCTAGCCGGGATTTCTTTGATTTTGTGGCAAAGTATGAAAAAGGTTCTTCTTCGTACCATGTGCCTGCGTCACTGCCCGATAAGGTAACACGTGCTGTTCAAGAGGTTGCTTTGAAAGCATTTCAAATTTCCGGCTGCCGTGATTTTGGCCGGGTCGACGTGATGCTGGACGCGAAGTCATCACCCTATATTCTGGAAATTAACACAATACCGGGTTTCACCGCCACGAGTTTATTGCCTAAGGCTGCTGCGCATGCTGGGCTGGATTTTTCGAAATTATGTATAACATTAATTCAATTAGCTTATGCCAAGA
>CAZVZR010000003.1:60731-75027 GCA_964630825.1 uncultured Planctomycetales bacterium
GGGCTGGATTTTTCGAAATTATGTATAACATTAATTCAATTAGCTTATGCCAAGAAAAAAAGAAAAAACAATACCACCATTAGCCGTTAAGTTGTTGATTTTCATCGTCAGCTTAATTTTAATCAGCCTGGTTGTTTATAAATATTGCATAAAGAATTTCGCGTATTTTACGGTTACCGAGATTATGGTAGATCCGACTTTAGGTTTAGGGGAGGAGAGGGAGTTAAAGAAGATAAAAGGCAAGAATATTTTTACCGTTAATTTAAGAGAAATCTATGCCAAGCTCCTTCCGCGATATCCTTATGTCGCTGATTTAAAAGTCATCAAGAGATACCCGAATCAGATTGTTATTACAGGGAAGAAACGGGTCGCCTTGGCGCGGGCAGTGATTCAAGGCAGAACAATCACGATCGACGAATCCGGAGTCGTTCTCCCGGATAGGCCGGCAAAGCCCAATGAAATTTTGCCTTTGATTTATGGCGTTGCGCATCCGCAAGAGATGTTTGGTTCAGGGTTGCACTTGGAAGGGCCAGAAGTTGATGCGGCTTTGAAAATTATTCAGGCATTTCAAGGGAATCGGGCGCTTTTACCTTATCCAATCGTTGATATGCACGTGGAAGATATTTCTAAAATTGTCCTTCGGTTGGTGAATAATCTTCATATAATAATTGATAGCCAGAATATTTCCGAGAAGATAGGATCATTGGGGATAGTTTTATCGAGGGAAAAAATGAATCCGGCAGAAATACAGTATTTGGACTTGAGATTTGGGGAACCCGTCGTCAAGAAAAGAGTGGGAAATGATTGATAGAGTCTTTCGCGAGAAAATATTTTGCAGTTTAGATATCGGCACGCACAACATTAAAGGCGCATTGCTGAAAATGAGCACGGCCAAAGGCAGCGAGGAGATGGAATTAATTAATGTGAATGAACACCGCCTTTATGGCTTTAAAGATGCACATGTCAGTAACCTTTCAGAACTTGCGGATAGTATTAACTCGGCTTTAAAGGATTTGACAAGGAAATACGACCGTCAGCCGAAAGAGATTCAACTGGGTGTGAGCGGCGATTTAATTAAGTCGCGGTTGGCGCAAACAATTATTCCACTTGCCGACCGAGGCTCCAAAGTAATCACTTCCAAGGATATCGAAAAAGTTAACCGTCAGGTAAAAGTGTTGGGCACTAAAATTGATGAAGAAGTTTTGCATGAAATACCTTTGCAATATCATATTGATGAAGCTGATACCCTATTGGATCCTAGTGGCCTTTACGCACGCAAGCTAGGTGTTGATTCGATTTTGATTCTTTCCGTTGAAAACCGTTTGCGTAATATTGTCAAAGCGGTCAATCAGGCGGGATATGAAGTTGATCATATTTTCTTCAGTGATTATGTCGCGGCCGATGTCGCCCTCAAAGAAGAAGAAAGAAAGTACGGTTGCGGTTTTATTGACGTAGGTTCTCAAGCCACCAGCGTTTTTGTTTTCAAAGATAATTGTTTGAAATCTTTGGAAATAATTCCTTGGGGCGGAGATTTTCTGACGCAAGCCATCGCCAAGCAGTTGAACCTGTCTTTTGAAATGGCAGATGAAATCAAGAAATCTTATGCTGTTGTTTCAGATAGTAATAAATACAACGATGAGGAGATTTTGTTAAAGAAGGAAGAAGCATATCTACCCATTAAAAGAGCGGTTATTTTGGAGGCGATAAAGCCGGAAGTTGAGAACTTTATCGGGCTTATTGAAAATTTTATGCGCGCACCCAACCGTCGCGATGATGTCAAGCAGGGTTTTATCGTTGTCGGCGGCGGCGCGTTATTACCCGGGTTAATAGAGCGAGTCGGGAGCGTTGCCGGAGTTCCTGTCCGGCTGGGTAAATTCAACTTTTCTTTTAAAAGAGACTTGGTCCAGGAAACCGTTTTTCTCGCCGCTATAGGGCTAGCTTCACAGGGTTACCGCAAGAATTATCCTCACCGTACATTCATCGCCGACCGCCAACCGTGGTTTAAGGAATGCCTAAGACGTGGTAAGGAATTGTACGAAGAGTATTTCTAGGCAGGGTAATTATTTTTGGTCTTTGCTACGGTCACGCATGCGGCTCAGCGAATAACTCATATCTTTTAAAGTAAATTGGATACGCTGCAGCCCGTTAAAAATAAAAAGAACCCAAAAGGCGTTGAGAATAAGAAGGAAAGTTAAAAGGGTAATGTTGATGGATTGCCCGACCATAAGGCTTTCCATGGGGGTTGCTTTTTCAGCTTGACTGTTAAGGTCAGAGACACTAAAAAGAACATGAAGAGTGTTATTAAACCAAACGATAAAGATTATAACGAGAATAATCTGAAAAAAGACAAAGTAAAGGTGGCGGAGAATCCATTTTGCCACCAGGTTGTCCCAGTAGCGGACTTTTTGCATAAAATCATCAAAGGCCATTTATGTCGGCTCCTTTATTAAAGAAATATTAATTAAAATATTGTAACCTGCGGCGGGTTAGGCGTAAACAGTATTTCCGATAATTTCCTTAGCACCGGAAAATTTTGATGTAGTTGAAAAGGTGAAAAATCATATGATTTGGCTTTATGTGTTTATTATTATTAGCCTTTGTTTTTTTATTTTTTTATCATCACGGTGGATTTGGTCTGTCTATCGCTCCCGGCGTCAAGGCCTTCATCCAATGCCCCGTAAGGCAACGATGTTCGATGTCCGCCGTTTGATAATAAGGGGTGAAACGGAATTGGCCGTCAGCCTTTACCGCGAAATTTTTCAAACAACCCCACAGGAAGCTAAAAAGGCCATTGAAGAACTTCAAAGAAGCATCCAAGAAAAAAAGTCAAAGTTGGAATAGGGAAAAATACCTCCTGGGGTTCTATTGTTTCGGCAGGGGACAAGCCTGAAGGGCCGGTTGACGAAGAAAAATTGCGACAGTTGAAGGGGTATGTTTTAGAGTTAAATACTTTGGGTTCGCTGCGGTTTGTCAGCGACGGCAAATTTGTGGAGTTAAAATGATGGATGATTTGAGGCAAAAAAAGATACGGGCATGGAATGATGTTCTGCTTTGGGTTGTTATGATTTATTCAACTTTGTATGTCGTTCGGCCAGTATGCGAATATTTGAAGAAGGTGACGCCGTTTGCCGCTTTGATAAATATTATTTTGTGGGTTAGCTTAGCGGGTATCATCACGGCATGGTATTTGAAAATAAATATAAAAAAACCATCAACGTATTTACTATTGTTGACCATTGTTGTTATATATTTCTTTAGTTTCTTAAAGATTAAATACCCCGAGGAGAAAATACACTTTATAGAGTATGGTTGCTTGGGGTTTTTGACATTTAGGGCTTGGCGTCTAAACTTTTCTTTACCGGTTGCGTATCTTTGTGCTTTTCTTTTAACGAGTTTGCTCGGTTGGGGTGATGAAGGGATTCAGGGACTACTTCTCAGCCGTTATTATCAGATTTCCGATGTCATATTAAATAGTTACAGCGGTGTCTTGGGCCTGTTTTTGACCTTCATTTTCCAGCGTGAGATGTTAGAATAATGCCTATGCTTAATTGCCGGAAAGATTTTGCTAATTTTGGGAATAATATTTGGCTAAATGCGGCCAGCGAAGGGCCGCTGCCACTTTGCGCTGCCAAAGCGCTTGAAGAAGCGATCAAGTGGAAAAGCCTGCCGTATGACCTGACCGATGCCAGATTTGTTGCCGCACAGGTAGAATTAAAGGAAAGTATCGGCCGGCTGATCAATGCCAATCCCAAAGAAGTTATCCTCGCCAACAGCGCCAGCTATGGGATTCATCTTTTGGCGAATGGGATCAATTGGAAAAAAGGGGATGAAATTTTTCTTATGCAGAATGATTTTCCGACGAACATCGTCCCGTGGCTCGCGTTAGAGAAAAAAGGCGTGATTGTTCAGCAGGTAAAATCACAGGGTAAAGTTTTATCTTCGGTAGAATTGAAGAAGCACATTACACCTAAGACAAAATTATTTTGTATTTCCCATGTCCACACCTTTACCGGCTATATATTAGAGGTAGAAGAGTTCGCCAAGATTTGTAAGGCGAATAATATTATTTTTGTTCTGAATATTTCTCAATCGGTGGGCAGTATGCCCATTGATTTAACCAAATTGCCGATTGATGCGGTTGTTACCGCCGGGTACAAGTGGCTTTGCGGTCCGTATGGGACAGGCCTTGCCTGGATGAAACCGGAATTAAGAAAGAGTCTTATTTTAAATCAGGCGTATTGGACGTCTTATTGCACCGATGAAGAGTTGCAGGGCGAAGGGCAGCTTAAATATAAGGAAGTACCAACCGCCCGGAAATACGACATTTTCGGGACGGCGAATTTTTTTAACTTTGTCCCGTTTCGGGCCGCGATTGATTATTGGCGCGGAGTTGGGTTGGAAAACGTTGAAACATATAATCAAAAACTAGTTGAGCAATTTGTATCAGGACTGGATACAAAAAAATATCAATTGATCAGTCCACTAAAAGGCCCGGAGCGTTCCAGCATTATTGTGATTTCACACAAAGATAAAAACCGTAATAAGGAAATTTTTCAGAGTTTGAAGGAAAAACACATTTATCCTGCCTTTTGGAAAGGCAATATCCGTTTCGCCCCACATGCGTATAATACCGCAGAAGAGATAAAAAAACTTTTAATTACTTTAAATCAACCAGGCTGATGAGTATGTCTAAAAAAATTAAAAAAGGATATTATCGGCATTACAAGGGCAAAATGTATGAGGTGCTTGGCGTGGCGCGACACAGTGAAACACTGGAGGAATTTGTAGTTTACCGTGCATTGTATAAAACACGGTTCGGCAAAGACACGTTGTGGGTCCGACCAAAGTCTATATTTTTGGAGAAAGTGATGGTCGATGGTAAAAAAGTGCCAAGGTTTGCGTATGTTAAATGACCATTCTGTAGATGTGTCACAAAATGGTTCGCTAAAATAATTTCCCTCCTAATAATTTTCTTGATTATTTTTTTTTAGCAAGTTATATTAAGGTGCTTTATGATTATAAAAAGATTTAAAGATTTGGAGAATTCATTCTTAATTTATGAGAAGAATTTATTCCAGAACAGAAAAAGTGAACAAACCAAGACATCAGGGAAAGCAGTCCCCTGCCTCAAATCCTCCCCTTGCCCGAGATGTTTCTCTCCGGGATTTTGTATCCCTTAATAGTGAGTTTGAGGAGTTGGAAATACAAGACAAGCAACTCCGCTTGGATCAAATAAAACTTCCGGAAGCCCAAGATAAGTACCACGGTTTCTACACCGCCCGCCAACAGCCCCAAGTCGCCCGTAAAGAAAGTTATTATCAATTGGAAGCCAAAGTTGCTGAAATGATAGAAGCATTTAACAATGTCCGTGAGAAACTCCAACAAAGGGATAAGGAACTTCAGTCGATTTTTGAAGCTGTTCCGGGTTTATATCTCTGGATTGATGAAAATGATTATCTTGTCAATTTGCAGGCCGGCAATGAATCAATCGCATCGCACCCTGCCAGAGGGCTTTTAGGCAAGAAATTTGAAGACATCTTTCCTCAACATATAGGGGATAAATTTACGAGGGCTATTAAAGAAACTAGGGAAGGGAAGAAGGATGTTAAGGCAGAATATATTCTTGATTACCGTAACGGCAGAAAAGATTTTGAAGCCAGGTTCTTTTTGCTTCCCAATAATAACATTTTGATTATTAGCCATGATGCGACTGAGGAGAAAGAAACACAACGCGTAATTCGTCAAATTCCCCACAAAATTATCGCGGTCCAGGAAAAAGAAAGAGAGGATATTGCCAAAGAGCTTCATGATGAATTGGGTCAATCGTTGGTGGCATTAAAGATGAACGTGATCTTGTTATTAGACGGGCATCGGGTCCACGGTAAACAGCGAAAAAAGGTGATGGCCCTGCTGGATAAAAATATTAGGAAGGTAAGAAACCTTTCACACATTTTAATGCCTCCGCAACTAGAATTGTTTGGGTTATCAATGTCATTACAACAGTTAGTTAGCGAATTTAACAATAAGGAAAATTTTTGTGTCAACTTAGAATGCGGGCAACTGGATCGGCTGGTGTTTGAATCAACGGAATTAAATGTTTACCGTCTTGTGCAGGAGTCCTTAACGAATATTGTAAAACACGCTAAAGCCACAGCCGTCGAGATCAAGGCGACTTATAAAAATGGCTACCTGGGGCTCACCGTTAAAGATAATGGGCAAGCACTGCTTTCTTTCCCGTTGGGAAAAGAAAATGGTAGGCAAATCGGGTTCTGTATTATTAAAGAGCGCGTCCGTGCGCTAAATGGAACATACAACATCCAATCTCAGCCGGGAACAGGGAACATTTTGGAAATAAGTATTCCGGCTATTAATAGCAAGAAAAACAATTTATGATTACGCGAATCATTTTGGCCGACGATCATCAAATGATTAGAGAAGGCCTAAAAAATATCCTTTCCGGGGATAAAACATTACGGGTTGTCGGCGAAGTTTCCGATGGCGATGAGCTCCTTAATCTTCTTGAGAAGTCGCCATGCGATTGTGTCATCCTTGATTTGTCAATGCCACGGGTTGATGGATTAACCACAATCCCAGAAATCAAAAAATTGTATCCCAAGATTAAAATCGTTATTTTTACTTTATTAGCTGATACGAATCATTTTAAATACGCCATGGCGCAAGGAGCGTCCGGATACATCGCAAAAGGGGATGCATCCCAGGAGATCCTGACGGCTATCCGCGTATTAAAGAGCGGCAAACAATATGTTTCTCCTTCTGTCACGACTTTGCTGACGGATCGCCTTGTCAGATCCGATTATGAAACGGATAGCCCCAGCCCGAAGATAATGACCGGCCGGGAAAGCCAGGTTTTAAAACTGATTGCCCAAGGGATGGCCAGTAAAAACATCGCCGCAAAATTAAAGATCAGTATCCGCACAGTAGAAAATCACCGCTTTAACCTTTCCGAAAAGCTCGGTATAAAAAATACTGCCAATCTTGTCCGTTACGCCATCACCAAGGGCCTCGCATAAATATTCCTCTGGTTTTAACTTTCCTCGCCATAAGCATTCCGATAATCCTAACTTAAGTGATCAGCGGACCCTTTCTTTTTTCATTAGTCGATTATTGGCATGGTGAATTAAGGTGGGTAGTTTTATCCAGAGCTCATTTTTATTTATAAAATGGCCATTGCCATTTATTTTAAATAGTTCCTGATAAATTTCAGCAAATGCGTTTGTCAAAACAATTATTTTGGCTTTGGGATACAATCTCTCGAGTTGGAATAAAACATTCTGTTTTTTAATAAATATCAGATCAACATCGAGTAAAACTATATCTGGGTCGAATGAATCGGGATCTAGCCTGATTATTTCAAAATCCTCAATTTTAGAAACAACAATTTTATAGTCCTCCCCTTGATCACAATCCTCAATAGACTGGTTTGTTTTTGTGTCGCTGCCGATCTTCAGAATTTTTAAGTACATGATAAATCCTCCAAGGTAAACAAATAAATAGACAATCATTTAATCACAGATTGAGAGGAGAATAAATACGGGGATATACCGAATAATTAGTGGAAACTACTCAGTTAAGGCGAGTTTATCCACCTTCGCAGTTTACAATAAACAGGGTTAAGTAGTTTTTCCTAATTTCTAGGAGTATCTTCGGATTTATTTTAGAAATGATTTGTGCATAATAATAGAAGAATAATAAAAGGAAAATTAAGCCACAATATGCCAAATCAAAACCGACAAATAACAGAAATCAACCATGAATAAAGAGAGGAGGTGAACCATCCGATGGGAGATGTGCTCAACATTCAAATTAAAAACAAAAGAATGAAAGAGGTGGTCTATGATTAAATTTATCCGTAGAGTTTCACTCGCCGCTATTTTTGTATTAGGCATTACTCAAGCTGTATGGGCTTTGCCAGTCGAATTGTTTCCCGGAGATACAACAGCAGGAGTGGCATCCAGTCTACCAGCTTATGATGTCCTACAATCGATTTTAATTCACTATGATACTACACCTAATCCTGGCACGATCAACTTGATTGGAGACATCCAACATCAGGTTTTACGCGACAAATCTGATAATAACCTGATTTTTACTTATCAGATATTTACCGATAATAGCTCAAACGATCCCATTTACCGGTTAACCGCAACAAACTTCACGGGTTTTCGAACCTGGTATGCTTATGAAGCAGATAGCAACAATAGTCCCGATGAATTTAATCGAACCAACAGCGGTTCTACAGCCGGTTTCAATTTTCAGGATGATGGAGTTGATCCAGGAGAGAACTCTTCTCTAATGTGGATCAAAACAAATGCTACCAATTATACAGTCGGTACCATCTCCCTAATTGACGGGTCGACTACCAATCTTGAGGGTTTTGGTCCAGCGGTTTCTGCGGTTGTTCCCGAACCAGCGTCACTTTCATTATTAAGTATGGGTTTGTTAGGTTTCCTCCGCCGCCGAAAAATAATAGGTTAACTTTATGTTAACTTATTTATCCAAAGGGCTCAGTGCTTAATTACGTTGTGTAGTATTAAGTACTGTGTCCCTTGGATTGGGGGTATCTCGAGAGAAGGTTTTTCTATTTTATTTTTTCAGTATCCTTCCTATAAATAAAGCATTGCTCAGTGATCCTTTCAGAAAAAATCTCTTAAAACATAAGTAATTTATCAATAACTATATATTGTGCCGACCTGTTTTTTAACCACAAAATAGGGTATACTTTAACTAAGCTCTGAAAGAGGGCAATTACCCCTCGGCCAATATTTTGTTTTACCTTACCTGCCTTTAGCAGAAAGGTAAAACGGTAGGCCTCGGGGTTACTCACCCCGCCTTTGGGCGGGGGTTCGTAAAGGAGGTGGGAAAGATGAGGAAATTACTTATTCTCATGGTTGCCTTTACCTTCGTTGCAGCAGTAGTTGCTCCTGCTTTTGCCGATTTCCATGGTTCGATGAACAAGTTAACCAATGGGACAGTGGAAATTGTCAAATCTCCTTTGGCGTTTTATGATCATACCAAAAGCGAGATGGATGGGGCTAACTACAAAATCGTAGGGCTTTTTAAAGGCCTGCTTATTTCGCCGTTTCATGTTGTGGCGCAAGCGGGTAAAGGTGTGTTAGACGTTGCAACCTTCCCTATTGAATAGTAGATTGTCATCAACCCGCCGGAAGGAAGGATCGGAAATGTACAGTAAGGAAGTCCACAGCTAAAAGGGGCCAAGAAATATCGATTGGCCCCTTTCTTTTTGGATGTAATTTCTTTCATGATTTTCCCGACTTTGTGTTAAAATGACGAAGAAAAAATTTGTAATTATCAGGGAGATATTTTTTCTTCGTATGAGTCTTTATAATTTTATAAGCCTTTTGGGAATTGCAATTATTGTTTTTGTGGGCTGGTTATTTTCGACCAACCGCAAAGAAGTAAATTGGCATATCATCGTTTGGACAGTGGGAATACAGATGCTTTTTGCCTGGTTTTTATTTGTCCTGCCATCCGGGGTTAAATTTTTTCTCTTTGTTAATAAAGTTGTTATGAAGGTAATGGAATCATCTTTGGTCGGGGCTCAATTTGTCTTTGGGCGATTGGCTTTGCCGCCGGGGATGTCAACTAATTCCGGAGAACCATCGCTCGGGTTTATGCTGGCCTTTCAGGCATTTCCAACGATCATTTTCTTCTCAGCATTGATGGCGGTTTTGTATTATTACAATATTATCCCGCGCATCATTAAAGGGTTTGCGTACATTTTTACAAAATTGATGAAAGTTTCTGGCGCTGAATCATTGTGCGTTGCCAGCAACATTTTTCTTGGTGTGGAATCGGCCTTAACCATCAGGCCTTTTTTAAAGGACATGACTAAGTCTGAGCTTTGTACTGTTTTAACGGCGGGCATGGCAACGGTTTCCTCCAATGTTTTAGCCATTTATGTTTTCAGCCTGCAACAATATCTTCCCAACATCGCCGGGCATTTGATTTCTGCATCGTTTCTATCGGCACCGGCGGCGTTAGCGATGTCAAAGGTTCTTCTCCCGGAGGAAGAGATTCCCAAAACTTTGGGCGAACATGTCGATTTTCACGTGGAGAGAGAGAACAGCCTTTTTGAGGCCATCATTAATGCTTCCATGACGGGCGTTCGGCTTATCGTCGGTATTGTTGCGCTTTTGATTGCTGTCTTGGGACTTGTCGCTTTGTTTGATCAAGTTCTGGGTTTCTTGGGAGCGAAAATTAATGTGTTGTTTCAGATGCAGTTCGATTGGTCACTTAAAGGAATTTTGGGAATTTTATTTTATCCGTTTACGGTTATTTTGGGGATTCCACCTGCAGACGCGTCAATTTTGGCAAAGGTTATCGGAGAACGAGCAATCGTAACGGAAGTGACCGCCTATCAGGATTTGGCGGCAATAATGAAGCAAGGATTATTAACCGATCCACGTTCGGCAGTCATTACAACATATGCGCTTTGTGGTTTTGCTCACGTGGCGTCTTTGGCCATTTTTATCGGTGGTACTTCGGCGATTGTTCCGGAGAAGACGGCGGTATTGGCCAAGATCGGTTTTCGCTCACTTGTTGCGGCGACACTGGCCTGCTTGATGACGGCATGTATCGCCGGTGTATTTTTTGTGCGCGGTTCAATCTTGTTGGGCTAAAACTTGAAGGAAAAATTTAAATGGCGATAGTAGATACAAATAAAAAAGATCATACAAAGCTTATTTGCGATCTGGGCGAATTAAGCGGTTTGTTTAAAGACGCGCAGAGTTTGGAAACATTTTTAAAAACAACCGTCGCTATGATTGCCAAGCATATGCATTCCGATGTTTGTTCCATTTATATTTTCTATGAGGAACAAAATGAGCTGGTGTTAAAGGCGACACAAGGACTTAACACTGATTATGTTGATAAAATCCGGCTGAAGTTGGGGGAGGGTTTGACAGGGTTGGCTTTAAACGAACTGCGGCCGATTTGTGAGAAGAGTGCCAGCCAGAATTCCAATTTCCGGTATTTCCCTGGATTGGGTGAAGAAAAGTATGAATCTTTTCTGGCCGTGCCTATTATCCGCGGAACCACGCGGATCGGCGCTCTCGTTATCCAAAATACAAAACGGAATTATTTTACCGAAGACGATGTTGCGGTCATGCGGGCCATCAGTTCGCAATTGGCCAATACCATTGAGATGACACAACTTATTTTGTCGCTGGAGGAAAAGCACGAAGAAAAGAAAATCGCCGTCCATCCGCAAAAATTAAAATTCATCAAAGGAAAATCTGGAGCTCCGGGCTTTACTTACAGCGAAGTGTTCATTCTCAAAGATACAAAAAATTTAATGGTAAGTTCAGTCAGAGAAACAGGCAAGAAACTTTCTTTGGACGATTTTTATCGGGCCGTAAAGCAGACGGAAGTACAATTAGAATCTCTTCAGCAGGAAATTGAAGAAAAGCTTGTCGATGTGGCATCGCTTATTTTTACCGCCCAGGTATTGATGCTTAAAGATAATGCTTTTATTGAGGCGATCGTGGCCCTTATTGAGAAAGGCTTGGACCCTGCGCACGCACTCGTTCAAATCGTGAATAATTATGTCCAGAAATTTGACCAGATTACCAATCCGTATCTGCAGGAAAGGCGGCAGGATATCCTTGATGTTGGCCAGAGGCTTTTAGATAATTTGTATCAGAATGACGGCGGCACGCAGGACTATGCCAACCATATCGTGATTGCCAACGGGCTGTATCCTTCCGATATGTTAAAACTCTCTTCACAAAATGTTAAGGGGATAATCCTTCTTTCCGGTGGGGTAACGTCCCATGTTTCGATTTTGGCCAGGTCATTACAAATTCCGTTAATCATCGCGGACGTGCCGGAACTGTTATCTTTAGATTCAGTCACGAAAATCCTGATGGATGCCGATCAGGGCACTGTTTACATCAATCCTGCCCAGGACATTTTGACTTCTTTTAAGGCCAGGGAAGATGCCCAGCGAATGTTGGTGAAATTAAAGGAGAGTGTTCAAGATAAAACATATACTAAAGATGGGGCTAGAGTCCACCTTTGGGCCAATGTTAATTTGTTGGGCGATGTCCGTTTTGCCCAGGATTTCAAAGCCGAAGGGATAGGGTTATACCGTACGGAATTTCCATTTATCGTGCGCAGTGATTTTCCCAGTGAAGAGGAACAATACGTTATTTATAAAAAGCTGGTCGAAAGCATGCCGAAAAAAGAAATCACCTTTCGCACCCTGGATATCGGCGGAGATAAAGTCCTTTCATATTTTGACCACCACTTGAAAGAAAAAAACCCTTACTTGGGTATGCGCTCGATTCGTTTTTCATTGAAACGAACGGATATTTTTGCCGCGCAGGTTCGTGCGATCCTGCGGGCCGGACATGAAAAAAATATTCGTATTATGTTCCCGATGATATCTTCGATGGATGAGTTCTTACAAGCGCGGGAGTTAGTTTATGAGAGTATAGAATATTTAAAAAAAGAGAAGATTGCCCATCACCAAAAGCCGTTAATCGGTTTGATGGTGGAACTGCCGTCGGCAATAGAGATTATCGAGGATTTGGCCAGCGAAGCGGATTTTTTCAGTATCGGGACCAATGATTTTATTCAATATATGTTGGCTGTTGACAGGACCAATGAAAAGGTCGCAGATTTATATTTGCCTCACCATCCATCAATATTGCGTGGATTGAAAAAAATTGTTTCAGTGGCACTGCGCTATGAAAAAGATGTGTCGATTTGTGGTGATATGGTCAATGAAGAGAAGTATTTAAAATTTTTAATCGGTATCGGAATGCGAAATTTTAGCTTGGATCCGAGGTATTTGCCGAAAATCCAGTCGTTTATATGCAAAATTGATTCAAGAGAAGCGGCAGCAATTACAGCCGAAATATTAACCAAAACGCGCTTGAGTGATCTTAAGCGCTATTTTGATGATTAAGTAAGAGGAGGAATTTTTATGCCAAGGTTCGCAAAAGCGCAAAGCACGGTGGAATATTTAATTTTAGTTGGAAGTGTTATATTGATACTAGCTGTTTTCTTGAAGCCCGGAGGGGCATTTCATCGTGCGTTCCATAGCGCTATTAACAAAAATATAAACAGTATGTCGCAAGCCGTACAGACAATTTTCCCTGTCAACGGGCCGCCGTCGAAATAATGGCCTCAATTCTTAGATTATTAAAGAAATTTTTGTGCATTTTACTTTTTGTAGCGGGTGTGGCAGGAATTTTCTACCTGCTCTTAAACAGCAAGAAGGTTTATGAATATGTTATTCCCCGCTGGATAAACGCGCAGACCACGCAGTTTGTTATCAGTGATTTCAAAATAGAGCAGGAGGCATTTCGTTGGCCGGGTAAATTTTCTTTTGATAAGGTACGGTTTCTCATCACCGATGGCCATAATTTTTATACGGTATCTGCCCGCAAAGTTGTGGTGGCAGGGGAACCGTATTTTTGGTATCCCCGTAAACAAATTTCTTTCAATATGGAAGGATCAAACATTGACAACCCTTCCTTAAAGGTCAGTAATCTCGCACTTTCCGGAGATATTTATTTTAATTTATTTCAGCTTGAAGCAGTAAAAGGGAATGTGGATGTTCAATCGTGTAAGTTTCAACAGTACCTTCTCACGGAAGTCCATGCGCCTGTTTTGGGGTACCAAAATACCATTAAAATAGAGCCATTTGAGGCTAATTTTTTTGATGGCCGGATTTTGGGGAAGATTATTGTGGATAATCCCGCAGATATGTCTTATATTATGGAAATGAATGTTCATGGCCTTGATTTGAGTCGACTGGAAGGGGCTTACCCGGCCTTGCCGGATAATGTGAAAGGCCAATTTGAAGGGAAAGTTCTTCTGAAGGGCCATCAGGCGCGGATAGAAACATTGCGGATGTCGTTGACTGCTCCCCAAGGGGGAAAATTGAAAGCGTCTTTGTTGAAAAATTTGCTTCAATATATACCGGCTGAAGCAAGAACAACAGAATTTGAGCTTGCCATGAAGTCCAATGACGATATTTTTTTTGAGACAATGAATTTGCAGCTTTATAGCTTAACCGATGAACGCATGAACGCCAAAGTGGAGTTAGAAAGCCACCGCCTTAATTTGAAGCCCAATATTGATATCGATTTTCATGTGGAAGGCGGGTTAAATAACTTTTTTAACTATTTAAAGAATTTTTCCAACTAGAGCAAGAAGGGGGTATTGTTTATGAATATTGTAATGGCGAAAAGGTTGGTTTTATTATTTCTGTTTTTAATTCTGGGCATACAGGGATGCACCGTTA
>CAZVZR010000004.1:0-8104 GCA_964630825.1 uncultured Planctomycetales bacterium
TTTTTATCTGTTCTGCTTTCAATACCAAAGCGTGGCCGAAACGATCAAAACAAAAAAAGGAGATACTGCAACTGGCCGTATTATTGAATTCACGAGAGACCACGTTAAATTAGAGCTGAGCCCCGGGAAAGATTTAACTTTCCCCAATAATGAAATTCAAGCAATCAACGGGATCCTATTTCATATCTACTATACTAAAACAACTGGGGAAAAAATGGATGCTTCCGGTAATTTCCCGGCTTCCGACCCCCCCGTGCCTGATCAATGGAGAAAATGGTCAAGCCAGAATATTGATGAAGTCATAACGAAAATGGAAAATTTACAGGAAATATCCAATCAAAATCAAAGTCAAATTAAAAATTTTCTAAAGATAGTTAAAGATGAAAGCGCCCGAATGAAGCGTGGCACAAGCGCAGATCATGTCGCTGAGATCAACCTGAAGACAATGGAGGAAATATACAGCCATATTGATCAAAACATTGAGAATATGGGGACATTAAGTAGTGAAGTCAGAAATTTCCCTGAAAATCCTAAAAGTGTAGCTCCCACGAACCCATAAATGACACTTGGCAAAATTCGTGTGCACAGGTTGGGACTGCCAAACATAACGTTAAGGTGGGGGCTCAACACATGATTGAAACTTACAATCCATCCAACATTCGAATTGTCCACAATGACATGTACTTCCACCTACATGACCAGCACTCCAAAAACAATCCGCACCGATGACATTTCCATCAACATCATATTTTAACGTCATTGAGTTTGCTATACCATATCCCCCACTAACCGTTCCTATCCACCAATTAGATCCGATTGTACCTGCGGGGCACGCAATGGACAATGTCACGCTTTGATATGAACAAAGCAATTGTGAACCAGGGGGAAGACCTCCTGCGCAATAACTACAACCGCCGCAAGGAGGCCCTTGGCTAAAGGGGACACCTACACCTATTGCTTGTCTGGGCGGAGTACCTTTACAACATTGGTCATTTGTTGTTTTTCCTTTAGGAAATACAGTACCGGCAGGTGTAAAAGTATACCCCCCAGGACAGTCACAAGAATCGCAAGATGTTTTTGTAGTTCCCGTCTTAAAACAAGTATAAATCTGGTTACTGCCACCATCACAACACTGTGTTCCCGCTTGAGTAGACGTGCAAGAATAATCTCCAGGGCAATTAGAATAAGGAGAAGAACTACAAGGACCGTTACGATTAGGAAAACTGAAATCCCGTTGATAAGCATAGGTGTCAACAAAAACACCACAATTCGGATCGCCATTTTTAAGTGGCACACGCGGCGGTAAACATTCAACCTCGCATTTTATTGCCTCCGGCGGGTCACTGCAGCCACCGGGCCCAACAACGCTCATATCTGTGTCGGCGGGTAAATTTTGGGAATCTCCCGGGCACATTCGCCACTTGGGGTCAGGGATATAGCCATTGCACTTCGCGCAGGCGGCTGGATCTGATTCACATTTATAACGCCTCGGTGCTGTGTCGCTCCCGCAGGTGTAAGCAAAGCAGCGTTCGCCTTGCCCGCAATCGGTTACACCATCTTTATTAAAATCACAGTTTAAACTCGCATCAAACCAACAATCCCCATCCGCCCGCCGGCAGCAACAGCCGTTGTCAAGTTCACAATGGGAATTATAATCACACCCCGGAGTGCCGTCTTGAAATGTACATGCCCGGCCACTCAACCGTTCATTACACCCGCAGCCGTTATCCGGTTGTGTTGTATCCGGTGGATGGTCTCCACCAATTCCAGGATCATTCCCATTTTGATCGCCGCAGGACAAGGGAGTATCATTGACACACACACATTGCAACTTGGGAACAGGTGCCTGAAGAAGCGGTTCATTCATTGAATCCTTAATCGAATCATCATAGCTCTTTACATGCGCATTCCAGGCACGGATAACATACGGGCCCATCACAATGATACTGACCATTACCAGTGTCAATAACAAGACATACTCTATCGTATGCTGCCCTTGGCAATTATTTTTTTTATGTAGTAAGTTCATTGGTATTCGAGGTCGGTAATCTTCTAATAAAAATATACACTATTAATTAGCTTTTTCCTAATAATTTACCAAAAAGTTACCCTCACCAAACCACATCCTGCGCGTCGGGAGGCATATCCGTAAACAAGCCCACAAAACGAACCTCACGCACCAAATCCAAATTAAACGCATCCTTGGCAAGTTTTGCCATTTTTCGAGAAAGTTCGTAAACATCTTGGGCTTTACAATCTTTGCCTTTAACAATAATATTGGCGTGTTTGGAAAAAATGTACGCGCCGCCGTGGCGCAAATCTTTGCCGCCGGCTTGTTCGAGGAACCAGCCCGTCGCTTGGCGCTTGCCTGCTTTTGAGGTCGGTTCAATATTCCGAAAAAAACTTCCGGCACAAGGCTCTGTCGCCAAGTCAGGATGTTTTTCATGACGGATAGCGAGAGTTTCCTTACGTTCTTCTAATAACTTATTTTTATCCCCAGGTTTTAATGCCAATCGTACTGATAAGACCATATCACCGCTTTGCTTTATATTTGAATCTCGATAAGAAAAACCCAATGCCTCAGGCCCAACAGTTTTTTTCTTACCTTGCCGGGTTAACAATGTTACTTGTTTCACCACGTCACCGATTTGTTTACCGAAAGCGCCGGCGTTGCCAACAACCGCTCCGCCGACCGTTCCCGGAATCCCTGAGGCATAATTGATGCCCTCCAAACCTTGTTCGAGGGCATATTGAACCAAATGATCCAAAATCGTGCTTCCGCTGACAATCAAATCATTTCCGTCACGGTTGATTAATGGCGTTTCCGATACATAACGCAGGACAAAACAATCAATGCCGTTATCCGCAACCACAATGTTTGATCCACCACCGATGAGAATAAAAGGGAGGGTTTGCCGGTTGAGATCATCAACCGCTTGTTCAATTTGCTCTGGTGTCTGACAGGTGATCAACCCTCGGCAAGGCCCGCCGAGCTGAAAGGTTGTATACAACCGCAGAGGCTCTTTATATTTAACGGGAATTTTTAATTTTTCGGAAGGGGTTGTCGACAAAATTATTCCTGAAAATAGGCATTGCTGCCGGTGGCCAGGGCGATTTCGGCTTTTTTAAGTTCCTTGCCCAAATAGGCAATGTGCATTTTTTCTTTAAACCATTCAATCTTGTGTTTTTTCTCGTAGTCAAAAATGGCTTTGTAAATATCCTGCGGCTTGCGCCCACTGAAAACCGCCAGAATTTTATGGTTTTTGTCGCAAACGGCCAACTCAATGCGGTAATTGGCAAAATTAACCTTAATAAGAATATAAAATCCGCTGGGGTCTCTTTTCCAATCCTGATAAGGATCATACTCATCACAATTAATAAATTCAGCGTCGGCTGCTTCGCGTTGTGTCTGCCAGCTATATTGATGTTCTTTTTTTGCTTTCATTAGACATCCTTTGTATTTTTTAGTGCCAAATTTTCAGAACACTCGTTACAATTTACCCATCCTGATTCACCATTTTTGTAATATTCTTTTTTCCAAATTGGCAGGCGATGTTTGACTTCATCAATAATATAACGGCAGGCTTTAAATGCTTCATCCCGGTGCGGTGCGATCACGCCTACCCACACGGCCATTTCTCCGATGCTAAGCTTGCCGGTCCGATGATAACACCGGGCATCAATTACTCCGAAATTTTTCTTCGCTTCCAGCAATATCTTACCAGCTTCGATTTTACAAAGATCTTGTGCCGCTTCATATTCAAGGGCAACAACTTCTTTACCGCCATTGTGATTGCGCACCCAACCTTCAAAGCAGCTAAACGCGCCGGCCTTTGCAGATTTAAAATCGTCTTTGAGGTTTAACTGCTCAAGAGGAGTGGTAGAGAGTCTAAACATTAATATGTAATCTTTACAATGCCCGATTTAATGACACATTGACAGCTCAGACGATTATTTTCGTCCATGCCGAGGTCAAGTTCTTCTTTATTAAGTTCGCTTAAATTCTGTGCGCCTTCGAGGATTTCAATTTGGCAAGTTGCGCAAACTCCTGAATTGCAACTAAAAGGTATACCTGACTTTTCGCAAACGGCGTCGATCTTTCCGCCGTCTGGAATCTCATGTTCGATGTTGTCGATGATTAACTTGGCCATGGAGCTCCTCACGGCTTAACAGCCGTAGTTCCTATATTACCCCGACTCGTAAGATATGGCGAAATTTTCTTCGATAATTTCGCCATACTCGTCGGGGTTATCCACCGAGGGCGACATCCTTCATCAGAACAGCTTTTAATACCCGTTTATTCACTCGCTGTCAAAAAATCGTAGTTTTCAGCTAAGGTGGATAAATTTCAACTATACCTTGCATAACTTTGGTTGAAATTTACCCCCGAAGCCTACCGTTTTGTTGCCTGTTTCGACTTTGGAACAAACAACAAAACATAATATTGGCTGAGGGGGTTATATCTTCGGTAATGCAAACACTATATTCTTTTCCGGATTATCAAAGCTGTGCACTTTAGTGCCCGGATATTTCTTAACAATGCGCTCAACAAGTTCATCAACAATCACACGAGGAACTGATGCTCCGGAAGAAATCCCGATCTTAGTTTTGTCGTCTAATAAACTCATATCAAGTTCATTAGCATCATCAATAATATAGCTGTCACATCCTTGTTTTTCACCCGTTTCGCGCAGGCGATTGCTGTTGGAGCTGTTCGGCGATCCACAAATAATAATGATGTCACAATTTTCAGCCAGCTCTTTAACTGCATCTTGGCGATTCTGCGTTGCGTAACAAACATCGGAGCGTGGCGGCCCGGAAAGATTTTTGAATTTTGCCCGTAATTTATTAATCATACCGGTAGTATCGTCGACCGAAAGTGTTGTTTGAGTGATATAAGCGACATTGGCGTCGGCATCCAGGGGTAAGCTGTCAATATCATTTTCATCCTCGACAATGTGCAAATATTTCGGGTCAACATACCCGGATGTCCCGATTAATTCCTGATGGCCTTTGTGCCCAATTAAGATCGTTTCAAATTTTTTCTCGGAAAATTTTGTCGCTTCATTATGAACTTTCGTCACCAGCGGGCAGGTGGCATCAATATATTTTAAGCCGCGGCCTCTGGCCTTTTCCAGGACAGCTGGAGGGATGCCGTGTGCAGAAAAGATAACCCGCGCGCCATCAGGAACGTCGGCGACACTTTCAACAAAGACAACCCCGCGGTTCCGAAAATCGTTTACAACATAGGTGTTGTGAACGATTTCGTGGTAGACGTACAAAGGAGCGCCGTACTTGACTAACGCCTGCTCAACAATCTCAACCGCACTGGCGACTCCGGCACAAAACCCTTGTGCTTTCGCTAAAAATATTTCCTTAGGCATATTTGACAAACCGTTAAATCAGTTGAACTACTCGATGAATTTAAGTATAATTGGGCAAATTATAGCACGTAAATATACTTTGTAAAATATTAATATTAGTAAAGATATGGAATTAGCGACGAGACGAAAAACTCCCACAGTTAATGCCGGCAGCGTTATGATCGGCGGCAATTACTCGGTTGTGATTCAATCCATGACCGACACACCGACCGCTGATATCGAAAAGACGCTCGCCCAAACCATTGAACTCATTGAGGCCGGAAGCGAGCTGGTGCGCTGGACTGTCAACGATGACGATGCCGCACGCGCCGTTCCGACTATTATTAAAAAGCTTCATGCCAAAGGTTTAAAGACACCTATTATCGGAGATTTTCATTTTAACGGGCATACTTTGTTATCCAAGCACAAAGATTGCGCCCAAGCCTTGGCTAAATATCGCATCAATCCCGGGAATGTCGGCAAGGGTAACCGGCATGATGAAAATTTTTCTACCATTATTAAACTTGCCATTGAAAATAACAAACCTGTCCGTATCGGTGTTAATTGGGGATCTCTTGACCAAGAACTTTTGACGGAATTAATGGACGAGAATGCTAAACTTAAAAAACCCAAAGACTTTCGCGATGTCACCATTGATGCCATGATCGATAGCGCCCTCAAAAGCGCAGCTCTCGCAGAAAAGATCGGACTTAAAAAAGATAAAATTATTCTAAGCTGCAAAATGTCCGTCTTGCAGGATATGGTCACTGTTTATTCGCGCCTAGCAAGAAAATGTGATTACGCTCTTCATTTAGGGTTAACCGAAGCGGGCGGAGATGTTCAGGGGATTTCGGCGAGTTCGGCGGCATTGGCGATTTTACTTCAACAAGGCATTGGCGACACAATTCGTGTTTCCTTAACGCCTCAACCGGGTGTGCCGCGTTCCCGAGAAGTTGAAGTCTGCAAGCAGCTTCTCCAAGCCATGGGCTTGCGTTATTTTAAACCAAGCGTTACCAGCTGCCCGGGCTGCGGCCGCACCTCGTCAAACTTTTTTCAAATTCTCGCTGCCGATATTAACGCGCATATCATCCGTAAAATGCCGACGTGGAAATCACGATACAAAGGGGTTGAAAAATTAAAAATTGCCGTCATGGGCTGTGTTGTAAACGGCCCTGGTGAAAGCCGCCATGCGGATATCGGGATTAGCCTGCCAGGCGCCAGCGAGAAGCCGACCGCTCCCGTGTATGCCGATGGTAAAGAACTGACCACCCTCAAAGGGGACAACATCAAAAACGAATTCATCGATATCCTGGAAAACTACATCAACGAAAAATGCTCCAAGAACTAAAAGACAAAATCTGGAAAAAAGAAATCGACCACCGTTGCAAAATAGCCGTCATAGCAATGGGATACCTGATTCTTATTGCCGCCTGGAATCACAGCATATCCTGGATAATGTTCCTTTCACTAGCCATTGTTTCAACGCTGGCCTGGTTTCCCGAAGCCGAAGATAAACACGCGTGGCTGACGGTCGCCGCCCGTGGAGAAAAATTCTGGTTCATTAATGCTGAAGACACGCAACGAACTACTTTGCTGGGAATTGGCGGGCTTTTGTCTTTGTGGTTACTTTACGCCGTATGGCAACAGCGATTTTGGACAAGTATTTTCTTAGTCGTGGTATTAAGTTTGGCTAAAGCAGTTTTCCTAATGTTCGCACACAACATTGCGGAGCATTTCCGTCCGCCGCAGCATGTTGATGTGGATGAAATTTTTGCAGAGGATGATATTTAGGGAAGTGTTCTCAAAAACTCCAAAACTTCTTCGTTGTGCCCATCGGGTTTAACCTTCGTGAATATCTTTTTAATTTTCCCGTCCTTGCCGATAATAAACGTCGTCCGTGCCACGCCCATATATTTGCGGCCATACATATTTTTTTCTGCCCATACGCCGTAATCCTGGCAAGTCTTTGCTTTCTCATCAGCAAGAAGTAGGAAAGGGAGGCCGAATTTGGTAATAAATTTCTCGTGTGAATCGATACCATCGGGGCTTACGCCTAAGATAACCGCATCTAAACCTTCAATTTTATTATTTGATTCGCGGAAACCTTTGGCTTCTATCGTACAGCCCGGGGTATCGTCCTTCGGATAGAAATACAAGATAACATTTTTCTTGCCTTTGTAATCTTTTAATGAAACTGTTGTGCCGTTACTGGCCGGCAATTTGAAGTCCGGCGCGTCATCACCTTCTTGTAATTGGTGCATAGTGCCTCCTGTAATCGTGCTCTGTTGATTGGCGCTGGAAGATTCAGGCGGTGAATCGCTCACAGCCTGCTTAACAGCCAACAGCCCGACCAATAAGCTAATAATTATGCCAACTTTTAGTTTTAGGGTCATATTTAATTTTCTCGCATTCTTTTTCCGGCAAGCCGTCTTCGCGCGGCCAGGCGGTCGCTTCGAGTTTATTTCCATCGGGATCGTAAAAATAAAGTGACCAACTTTTTTCGCGCTTTTTTGCAAATTCAATTTTCACATCGTTAGCTTCGAGATGCTTTACCATTTGATCAAAATCGCGCGCATCAATACGAAAGGAAAAATGATTGGCGCCCACGCCATCCTCGGCAAAAGGGTGTTGATTGTCAATGTTTTTGGCCTGAATAATCCCTAATAACGATGGGCCGCAATCCAAAAAATACTCAATCCCCGCCTTTGACGGTTCACGCTCTGTAACCTTTAATCCAAATA
>CAZVZR010000004.1:8204-67715 GCA_964630825.1 uncultured Planctomycetales bacterium
AAATACTCAATCCCCGCCTTTGACGGTTCACGCTCTGTAACCTTTAATCCAAATATTTTTCCATACCAGGAAACGGACTTATCAATGTCTTTAACGTTAATGGCGACATGGTCGAATCCTTTGATTTTAATCATTTTCTCTTCCTAAAACTTTATGCGCTGATCAATTTTTCGATTGTTAAACGTTACGTATTCCTTAAATCCTGCGGCTTTCGCAAGCTCAACCGCCTGTGCAAAATCACGGCCAACATGCGCCGGGTCATGGGCATCAGAGCCAAAGGTCAGCGGAACTCCAGCCTGACAATAAATTTTTAAATTTGTGAGCGATGGATACATTTCACCAATAGGCTTGTACGTTCCGGAGGTATTAATTTCAATGGACACGCCGGAGCCCTTAAAAACTTTGGCTGTCTTTTGAACTTCATCGGACATATTTTCCGTCGGTCGGTGGCCAAACTTCTTAGGCAAATCACAATGACCAATAATATTAAAATAACCTGTCTGGGCACTCTGCCGCAGAAGGGCATAATAATCGCGATAAACTTGATTTACATTTTGGTCATCCCAACGATCGCGTTCTTTGGGATTATCAAATCCCCAATCCTTGATAAAATGAACCGAGCCGAGCACGTAGTCGTAAGGATAAGCATCGAGCATTTTTTTGGTTTTAATTTCGTAACCAGGGACAAAGTCGGCTTCGAGAGAAACTTTAACGATTAATTTTCCTTTAAACTGATCACGCACCTTCTTAATCATTTGATGATATAAGGGAAGTTCGCTTTCGGCCATGGTGATTCCCGGCATGGGGCCGGTGACCATTGGCGCATGGTCGGAAAACCCGATTTCCTTTAATCCCACCTTAACCGCCGTTTGACAGTATTGCTCCGGCTCGCCAACGGCATGCCCGCAAAGCTTGGTATGCATATGATAATCACAAATGGGAATTGTCATAACGAGGATTCATTCTAATACTTTTTTTAATTTTTTAAAAGAAAGAATTTCCAAAAGGATCTTGGAGTAAAATTAACCGCAAAAGAAAACGTTTTCATAAAAGACCACTCGGCCCCTTGTTTTTGGGAATGCGTATGGCATACTTAAGTAATAGTGCATAAATATTGTTTTAAATTTGACAAAGAGGATGATTTTAAAAATACCACAAAGCCGGAGCCACCCGGTTATCGATCAAATGAGAAAAATTTTGCACTTATAATGCAGTGACCCATTCCCAAATATTGGGGATGGGTTTTTTATTTACTTCTTCAACCGACATTATTAAAGCAGGAGGGGATAATGAAAGGATTAAAGGAAGAACTTAATTATTTTTTATTTTTGGGGATATTTATTCTAAGTTTCGTCATTTTAGGGCCGTTGCCGCAGATAAGCGCACAATTTTCTAATAACGTAAATGGAACCATTTCTCCTTATTCAATTATCAATGGTGTTGTCGGTGTTGGGGTTACCGCTGGTACCCAATACATGACACCCGTTGCCAATGCCGTCATTACCTTTGTCAGTAATGATGGTAAGACAAAAGCAACTGGCTATTCAGACATTAATGGACATTTTCTACTTAATAAACCCCTACCGTGGGGCGGATATATAGTTAATGCTTCCCACCCCAATTTCGCGCTGACATATTGGCAAGGATCACAATTACTGACTCTTCCAGCAGGTATTTGGGTAGATTATCAGTTGCATCTTCCCATGGAATTTAACGCTGGCCCGATAGGGGCTAGCTGTCCATCAACCACGGTTAATACTGCTTGCGGAGGAGTTGCCGTTCCAGACACACTTTCTGGAATTACTTTTAGAAGTGGTTGCCCAACAGGGTGCAGCGGCGTTGTTCAGGCTTTTTGTAGTAGCGGTACTTACAGAACCGATGATACTTGCGAGTCAGTGATCGAACCAGGTGTCCAGCAAATCAGCAAAGATTTGGCAGATGATTTTAATCCCGTGCTTTCAACAAACAAAGTCCTCTGGGAACGTTTCTATGGCACCAATTCGAATAAACCCAGCGACCTTGTGTCCTATGATTTTTGGACTCACCAGGAAAAAACTATTTTTACATTTAGCTACTTTGTTGGTGGGCTAGGGAATAATACCTATGATATCTCCGGGAACTACGCAGTTTGGTCGGACAACAAACAGGGTTCGCTACGATCAATATATCTCTATGATTTTAATGCGACGGAGAATCAAATCGTAAATATAAGTAACGATCCTACTATAGATTTCTGGAGGCCCGCTATTGATGGCAATCAGGTTGTTTGGATAGAGAGGGGTAATTATCCGAATCCAAATAAAATTGTCCTTTACGATATTTTATCAAAAACAAAGCAAACCATCGGTTCTACTAATTCTCTTTCTCGGGCAGACATTTCGGGAGGAAAAATCATTTGGACGGCAGTGGCAGTGGACAATTTTGGCCGCAACCTCCTTTATGTGTACAATCCCGATGTGCATAGCCTCGGTCAGTCTAGCCTCATTGATTCCAACGTCGATGGGCTCAATTTTTCCATCCATAAAAATAAAGTTGTTTATGAAAAATACGATTCGCTGACAAAGGATTGGTCCGTTTATGTCTATGATCTATCAACAAACGGTCCGGCGCAACTTGTTGCGACGACTGGGAATTTTTATGGGAATATCGATATCTTTGGAAATAAAGTTGTTTACTCAAAGACAGTAAATTCTAATACGGATATTTATATGACCGACATTCTTACTCATGCCACTCAACAAATTACCGCCCATTCAAGCGGTCAAAGTAACCCCAAAATTTGGGGTAATAAGGTTGTTTGGCAGGATTCTAGAAACCTTAATTCTGATATTTATTCTTATCAACTCCCTCCTGAATGCGGCAATGGTATTTTGGAAGCAGGAGAACGGTGCGATGACGGCAACACCAATGAAACAGATGGTTGTTTGTCATCGTGCAGGATAGACACTGATCGGGACATGATTGCCAATAAGTTCGATAACTGTCCTTTTGTCGCCAATAATAACCAACTCGATACTGACAAGGATGGGGTTGGCGACGCGTGCGACAATTGTGCCAGTGTAGCCAATCCTGATCAAACTGACAGTAACGGCAATGGTATAGGCGATGCCTGTGGCTGCTTCATCGCCACAGCCGCTTACGGGACGCCGATGCATAAAGACATCGATGTTTTAAGAAAATATCGTGACGAAGTCCTGGAAAAGAATAAATTCGGGCAGAAATTCGTCGAGTTTTATTACAAAAACAGCCCGCCGATTGCCAATGTTATTAGCCAACATGAATGGGCAAGAAAAATAGTCCGGGGGGCGTTAAAGCCCGTGATTAATGCAGCAAGATGGTGGTTGGAGAGGAATCAAAAATAAAAACGGTCACCAGCAACCAATGTCCAATACATTAATGGAAACTGGCGACTGCTGGGGACTAGTCACAGAATAGATCGCGTTAAATAAAGGGCAGTTGGGGAAACCCAGCTGCCCTTTATTTATATATGGAATATATTGAAAACCCAAAAATTAAGCTGCACAAAAACTACAGATGAGTGCTAAGAAAGGGCATGTTGACGATATCTTAAGACTGTGTTATTATGCCATCCTATTGACGGAAAACGGGTTTTAAACTATGGAAGAATATTATAAAAATCTCTTAAAGTATATTGGTGAAGATGTGGGGCGTGAAGGTCTCCGCGCAACGCCCCAGCGTGCCGCCAAAGCTTTTGCCTACCTCACCAAAGGCTACAAAGAAAATATTGATCAAATTATCAACGGCGCCATCTTTGAGTCAGATAACGACGAAATGATCATCGTCAAGGATATCGAACTTTACTCGTTGTGTGAACACCACTTACTACCATTTTTTGGTAAATGCCATGTCGGATATTTACCCAATAAAAAAATTCTCGGTCTTTCTAAAATCGCGCGGATTGTCGATGTCTTTGCCCGCCGTTTACAGGTTCAGGAAAACCTCACCAAGCAGATTGCCGAAACCATCCTTAAATATACCGGCGCCAAAGGCGTTGGCGTTGTCATTGAAGCACGGCATTTGTGCATGATGATGCGTGGCGTGGAAAAGCAAAACTCAAGCATGAAAACTTCGTGTATGCTCGGCCAATTCCGACGAGAAATCTCCACGCGCTCAGAATTCCTCAGCTTAATCCATTCCTAACGATGGCCTCAAGAAAAACTAACAGTAAAGGTACGGCTTTAGTCACCGGTGGTGCTCAACGCATTGGGCGCGCACTATGTCTGGCACTGGCATCATGGGGATATAAAATTGCTATAAATTACAATTCGTCAAAAAAAGAAGCTGAAACGCTCTCCCAAGAAATTCAAAAACAAAACGGCACCTGCAAAATTTTCCCCTGCAATCTTTCCAACGAATCGGAAACAGCAAATTTAATCAAAAATGTCCACCAATCTTTTCCAGATTTGTCTTTACTTATCAACAGTGCATCGGTGTTTGAGCATTCCAGCTTGCGTCAACTGAATCTTGATGACTACCATAAAAATATTAGCTTGCACGTAACAGCGCCGTTAATTTTGTGCCGCGATTTTGCCAATCTCGCAAAAAAAGGCCAAATCATCAACATCCTGGACACGCACATCACACAAAATAAAACCCCGCATTTCCTCTATTTATTGTCAAAGAAATGCCTTTACGAATTAACAAAAATGGCCGCGGTTGAGCTGGCGCCGGATATTCGCGTCAATGGAATTGCGCCGGGGCTGATTCTTCCGCCGAAGGGAAAAGAAAACGCCTATTTAGACCGCTTGGCGCAAAAAATTCCTTTGCAAAGAAAAGGAGAGCCAGCTAATATTGTCCAAGCCGTCGAATTTTTACTGAACAATCCCTACGTGACGGGCCAAGTGATTTTTGTTGATGGGGGAGAGCATCTACTTTAACCTGTTGCTCGTTGCTCGAGCAACGAGTACCGAGCAACTAGCAACCGACTGAAATATGACGACAATCAAGATTACCAACCTCAAACTACGCGCGATCATCGGCATCAACGATTGGGAACGCACCGAGCTTCAGGATATCATCGTCAACATTGCTTTTGATTACGACGCTTCTAAAGCCATTCAAAAAGATGATATCCGTAACGCCGTGGACTACAAAAAAATTACTAAAAAAATAATTGCCCGGACTGAATTGTCAAAATTTTTCCTTTTGGAAAAATTAGCAGCAACGATTCTTAATATTGTTATGGAAGAGCCGCTCGTGCATAAAGCCACAGTCCGTGTGGACAAACCTTTAGCGCTACGCTTTGCCGATTCCGTGTCGGCTGAAATTTCCAAAGAACGTAAAAAATGAGCAAAATCAACCCTTCGACTAACCCAAAATCAAAAACCAAAGCACGCTCAGGGTTGATACTGAGCCCCGCCAAAGGCGGGGTCGAACGTATCAATACCGTTGTTATCGGCGTTGGGTCAAATATCGACCCAAAGGAAAATATCCATAAAACCCTAAAACTTTTTACGGAAAAATTCCAGGTTATTGGCCAATCGGAGTTTATCAAGACCCAGCCCATCGGTTACAGCGATCAACCCGACTTCCTTAACGGGGCAATCCTTATTCAAACCTATTTGGATATTTATGAGCTCACCCGGGCACTAAAGGCCATCGAAAAAGAACTTGGGCGCGAGGAAAGCAGCCTGCGCTACGGCCCGCGGACAATCGATTTGGATATTGTCGTCTTTAACGGAAAAGTGATGGATGAGGATTTCTACGAACGGCAGTTCCTCAAGGACGCTGTACTGAAACTTTTGCCGGATTTAAAATATTAAATAGCTAAAATCTCATGAGTTACTTAATTCTTTTTTTTACAATTTTACCTGTCCTTGAGTTAGCCCTGCTTATTAAGGTAGGGACAATCATTGGGATACTAAATACCATTGGGCTTACCATCTTGATTAGCTGTATCGGCGCGGCCTTAGCGAGGATACAGGGATTTAACGTTCTCAACAAGCTTCAGGAAAATATAAACAACGGCATTACGCCCGGGGCTGAACTTATTGATGGAGCGCTGATACTAGCCGGGGGTATCCTGCTACTTATTCCTGGATTTATTACGGACGCTTTCGGGCTTTTGCTTCTATTTCCTTTAACCAGAACCCTCATAAAACTGATTCTCAAGCACAAAATCAACACAATGATCAAGGAAGGGCAGGTGGTGACATTTAACTCCTCCTGGGCAAGGCCTTCCCAACATTCGCAAAAACTCCATCACGAGTTCAAGGACTACACCGATATTGACACAAAGTGAACCCTTCGACTCCACTCAGGGTTTATACTGAGGGGCACTTACTCCTCATGATTTTTATGTTAAAGCACTGTGCCATCGCAGTATGAAATTTTTTGTTGCAAATGCAGGGGAGATTGCTAATATATCCCTGCATTTTCGCTGAATTCGAAGGGAATAATCGTATGCGTTTTAAAGATCAAGTTGTTTTAGTTACCGGTTCAACCAAAGGCATCGGCAAAGCTATCGCGGAAGCCTTTGCGCAAGAAGGAGCTACGACCATCGTGATCGGCCGTAACGGCCAGCTGGCTGACCAGGTGCGCGATGCGCTTACCCAAAAAGGGTTGAAAGCCGAAAGTTTTGCCTGCGACGTGACAAACACCGAAAATGTGCAAGAAATCGTCAATAAAATTCTTGACAAATATAATCGCATTGATATATTAGTTAACAACGCGGGCATTACAAAAGACAATTTGATCGTCCGGATGAGCGCAGAGCAGTGGGATGAGGTCTTAAACATCAATTTGCGCGGCGTTTTCAACTGTACGAAGATTGTCACCAAGGTAATGCTTAAAGCGAAAAAAGGCAAAATCATCAACATTGCCTCGATCATTGGAATTTTAGGTAATCCCGGACAAGCCAATTACGCCGCCAGTAAAGCGGGCATCATCGGCTTGACCAAATCCGTTGCGCTGGAGGTCGCCTCGCGCGGTATCACGGTCAATGCGATTGCTCCGGGATACATTCAAACGGATATGACCGCGCAGTTAAAAGATGCCGCCCGTCAGGAACTTCTCAAAAAGATACCACTCGGCCAATTGGGAGAAGCCAAAGACGTTGCGGGAACTTGCCTGTTTTTAGCATCAGAAGAAGCAAACTATATCACTGGACAGACTATCGTCGTTGACGGTGGCATTGCGATATAACAGCAGTATAAGTAGAGATGTAATTAAACAAGGAGGATATGCATGGCAGTTGGAGACAAAATAAAGTCAATTATCGCTGAACAGTTAGGTGTCAAACCTGAAGAGGTTACGCCTGAAGCATCGTTTATCGATGACTTAGGGGCCGATTCCTTAGACACAGTTGAACTCATCATGGCGTTGGAAGAAGAGTTCGGGATTGAAATCCCGGATGAAGATGCTGAAAAAATGACAACTGTTGGCGACGCCATTAAATACATCGACGAAAAAGCAACGGCAAAGTAAACAATTTGCCGTTTTTTTATGTTTAAAACACATTAAATTTATGCCTCGGCTATATGCTGAGGCATAATTATATTAGGGGCATATACGTTGAGAAAAAAAGTTGTTGTTACTGGATTAGGAATTATTTCACCCGTTGGATCGGGAACGGAAAAATTCTGGAAGTCTCTTTTAGAAGGCAAAAGTGGTATCCGTCCGATTACTCATTTTGATGCCAGCCAATTTGACAGCCGCATTTCCGGTGACGTTGTCGATTATAATCCCGCAGATCATTTCAACAGCAAAGAAGCCCGCAATATGGCGCGTTTTGTTCAATTTGCCATTGTCGCCACCAAAGAAGCATTGACTCATGCAAAACTCGAAATTAAAAATACCGATACTGAACGCGTCGGTGTTTTGATTGGTTCGGGCATTGGCAGTATCCGTTCGGCCGAAGAAGAATATCAAAAATTTAGTGAGAAAGGCCCGAGCCGAATTTCACCACACTTCATTCCTAAAATGATTATTAACGAAGCCGCCGGAAATGTGGCCATTACCTTTGGCGCACGCGGGCCGTGTACGTGTATCGCGACCGCATGTTCGACAGCAACCGACGCTATTGGCGTGGCCATGCGTTTTATTCAATACGGCGATGCCGATGTCATGATTGCCGGCGGAACAGAAAGCGCGACAACGGTTCTAGGAGTTGGTGGATTCTGCGCGCTTAAGGCATTATCTCAACGTAACGATGCTCCGGAAAAAGCTTCTCGGCCTTTTGATTTAGAACGCGACGGGTTTGTGATGGGAGAAGGTGCAGGGATTGCCATTTTAGAAAGTGAAGAGCACGCGAAGAAACGCGGCGCGCCTATTTTGGCGGAAGTTGGCGGTTACGGCCGCACTTGCGATGCGTTTCATATTACCGCCCCGGAGGAAACAGGTACCGTGGCCGCGCGGGCAATGCACGCGGCAGTTACCGACGCCGGATTAAAGCCGGAAGATATTTCGTATATCAATGCCCATGGCACATCGACAGCATTAAATGATAAAGTTGAAACGCTCGCAATTAAAAAAGCCTTTGGCGACCACGCGTATGTCGTGCCGATAAGCTCAACGAAATCAATGACCGGCCATTTGTTAGGCGCCGCCGGCGGCGTCGAATTTGCTGCCAGCGTCCTGACTATCCGCGACAATAAAATCCCGCCCACAATTAATTATGAAACCCCTGACCCTGATTGCGATCTGGACTATGTCCCTAACGAATCCCGCGCCATCAAAGTCAGCGCCGCCATTTCAAACTCGCTGGGCTTCGGTGGCCACAATTCAACTATCCTCGTCAAGCGTTACCAGCCGTAATAATAATTGAAATTATTTCATTTATAAATATAATAGAAAACCTAAGAAGGGGAAAATTATGAAAACATACAAAATTGCTGTCATTCCCGGGGACGGGACAGGACCAGAGGTTGTGCAAGAAGGGTTAAAGGTCATGCAAGCCGCCGCCCAAAAATGCCAATTTAAATACGAGACCGTGCATTTCGATTTCGGCGGAGAGCGTTATTTAAAAACAAAGGAAGTGCTGCCGGATTCTGCCATTAATGAATTCAAGAAATTTGATGCGATGTTTTTGGGCGCCATCGGGCACCCAGACGTCAAACCAGGTATATTAGAGAAGGGCATCCTCTTACGCCTGCGTTTTGATTTGGATCAATATATTAATTTGCGACCGGTACAGCTTTTTGATGAGCGTTTCTGTCCGTTAAAAAACAAAAAGCCGGAAGACATCAATTTCACCGTTGTCCGCGAGAATTCTGAGGGTTTATACAAAGGCCTTGGTGAATTTCAAAATAAGGGGACACCACAAGAGGTGGCGATCCAAATTTCTCATAATACGTATAAAGGTGTCGAACGTTGTTTGCGCTATGCCTTTGAGTATACACAAAAATACGGAAAGAAAAAAGAATTGACCTTGTGCGGAAAGACAAATGTTTTAACCTTTGCCTGGGATTTGTGGGAAAGAACCTTCCATGAATTGGCAAAAGAATACACTGACATTAAAATAAATTATACTCATGTTGATGCGACTACCATGTGGTTTGTCAAAAATCCGGAATGGTTTGACGTGATTGTCACCGATAATATGTTCGGCGATATCATTACCGATTTAGGAGCGATGATTCAAGGCGGAATGGGCATTGCCGCCGGCGGGAATATTAATCCACAAGGCGTTTCAATGTTTGAGCCGATCGGCGGCTCGGCACCCAAATATACAGGAAAAAATGTCATCAATCCTTTAGCCGCGGTTTGTGCCGGAGCAATGTTATTTCGCCAAATTGGAGAAGCGAAAGCAGCGGACATGATCGAAACATCCGTCAAAACCGTGGTTAAAACCAAACTCAAAGACTTAGCCGCAGGAAAGATGGGTTATTCGACGACGCAAGTTGGAGACTTAGTTGCTAAAAATTTGTAAGTTAGTGATAATAGTGGTAAAAGTGGTATAGCGTATAACTAATGACCGTTTAGTGGTAGTAGTAAAAATAACTCCGAAAAACTTTTTAATTTTTCTTTTACCACTATTACCACAAAGCTTTAATTTTCTTCTATACCACTGTACCACTAACGCAAAGTGAGTTAAGTATGAAAAAATACAATGTTGCCATACTCGGAATTCGCGGTGCCGTTGGACGAGAATTTTATAAAATTCTCAAGCAACGCAATTTTCCTGTCAACCGTTTGCGCCTTTTATCAACCAGCGCGGTGAATGAAACAATTGATGGAAATCCTATTGAAACCGTCAATGAACATTCTTTTGACGGAATGGATATTGGACTTTTTTCTCCCGGAGCTGAAATAAGCAAAATCTGGGCACCCATTGCCGCTAGGGCAGGGTGTGTGGTTATTGACAATACCAGCCAATTTAGGATGGATAAAAAAGTTCCATTGGTGGTACCCGAGGTTAATCCGGAAGACGCCGCCAAACATAAGGGGATCATTGCAAATCCCAATTGTTCGACTATTCAAATGGTGGTGGCCTTAAAACCCTTGCACGATTATGGAAAAATAAAACGGATTGTTGTATCGACTTACCAATCCGTTTCCGGCGCCGGGTCCGAGGCGATCGATGAATTAGAGAAGCAGACAAAAATGCGCCAATTGCCGCCGAAAAAATTTCCGCATCCCATTGCCTTTAATTTAATTCCGCAAATCGATGTTGCCATGGACAATTTTTACACCAAAGAAGAGATGAAGATGGTCAACGAAACAAAGAAAATCATGCATGACCCATCCATCAAAGTGACGGCAACCTGCGTCCGTGTTCCGGTTTACTATGCGCATTCGGAATCGATTAATGTTGAAACCCATAAAAAAATATCCCGCAAAAAAGCGATTCAACTTTTAGAAAAAGCGCCCGGAGTCAAGGTCATCGATAATTTATCTTTAAACAAATACCCTTTGCCCTTGGCAGCCCAAGGCACTGACGACACTTTTGTCGGACGTATCCGTGAAGATGAAACTATTAAAAACGGACTAAACCTCTGGGTTGTTGCCGACAACCTGCGCAAAGGCGCCGCCCTTAATGCCATCCAAATTGCGGAAATACTGATTAAAGAAGATTTTCCCACCAAAAACCGCCATGCCAAAAGCAAAAAATCGTAACGTCAAGTTAACGATTGAGTACGAAGGGACGGATTTCCACGGCTGGCAGATTCAAAAAGGCGAACGGACTGTCCAAGGCGAAATTGTCAGAGCCTTAGAAACAATATTTAAAAAGAAAATCATTCTTTTCGGATCCGGCCGCACCGATACCGGCGTCCACGCCCATGGGCAAGTAGCAAACTTTAAAGTCGCGACTTCCATGTCGGCAAAAGAAATTCTAAAGGCGCTAAACGCCAATTTGCCCGCTGATATTACCATTTTAAAATCAGAATTCGTTCCCCAAAACTTTCATGCTCAATTTAATGCCAAATCAAAAGTTTATCGGTACACAATTCTACATCGGGAAGCACGCGCCGCTTTAGGCCGCAATTTTTGCCTAATCCATCCATATCCATTAAATATTAGCATCATGCGCAAGGAAGCAAATGTGCTCCTGGGAAAGAGGGACTTTAAAGGCTTTGCCGCTTCCGATCCGCGCCAGCAAAATAAACGCAGCACGACCATCCGCAAAATAAAAAAAATTAACATAAAAAAACAGGGTGATTTCATCTATATTGATATTGAAGCCGATGGATTTTTGCACCACATGGTCCGTAACATCGTTGGGACACTTTTG
This sequence comes from uncultured Planctomycetales bacterium, assembly GCA_964630825.1. Taxonomy (GTDB): domain Bacteria; phylum Omnitrophota; class Gorgyraeia; order Zapsychrales; family Zapsychraceae; genus CAZVZR01. The sequence continues at coordinate 19,897 of CAZVZR010000004.1, forward strand.
GAAGTAGCCAGCGGGCGGATGCCCAAAGGGATCGTCAAGAAAATCCTGAAGAAAAAGGACCGAACTCTTGCCGGATATACGGCTCAAGCCAAAGGCCTTTCGCTTATGGAAGTAAAATATTAAATTTATGTTAAAAAATAAATACTTGCCATATTTTCTAATTATTGGGCTGGGAATATTAATTTATTCGAACACATTTCATTCCTCGTTTCAATTTGATGACTATACATTTCTTGTCAACCAGCCACAAAATATTGACCTTCACAACATTAAAGCCATTTGGAAAGATGCATATCCGTATCCAACCCGCTTTATTACCTTCCTGACGTTTGCCATAAATTATTCCTTCTTTAAATTTGACGTCTTTGGGTATCATGCGGTTAATTTGCTGATTCACCTTATCAACGCATTTTTGGTCCGTTGGCTTATCCTACTTTTACTCCAGACACGACGGCTAAAAGATTCTATTTATGCACAAAATAAAAAATCGTTTGCACTCATTGCCGCGTTATTGTTTCTAGTGCATCCACTCCAAACACAGGCTGTAACTTACATTGCCCAACGATTTGCTTCGTTGTCTACTTTATTTTACTTGGCATCGGTGTGCTTTTATATCCGAGGAAGACTAAACAAATCAAGTAGCGCCGCTGGCAACTCCTTTTTTATTTTTTGTACCCTCAGTGCCGTCCTTAGTATGTTTTCTAAAGAAACCGCTTTTACGCTACCGTTTGCGATTATCCTGACAGAAGCTGTTTTCTTTATAGACAAAGAGCACTGGCAAAAACATAAAAAAGCCTACTTGATTGGCACCTGTTTTGCTCTTTCATTTTGTCTTATTATTCCAATTTTATTTTCCGCTGACTTTTTTCATATACTCTCTGCAAAATCAGAATCCTTTTCGCATCTGGGTGACACCATTTCGATTCACAATTATTTACTGACTCAGTTCCGTGTGCTTTTAACTTACCTACGGCTGTTTATTTTCCCAGTAAACCAGAACTTCGACTATGATTATCCAGCATCAAATCATTTCTTTGAGCCGCAAACATTCTTCAGCTTCTTGGCTTTGGCGCTAATTCTTTTTGGGGCGATCAGGGCGTTAAAAAATCACCCGCTGATATCTTACGGCGTTTTCTGGTTCTTTTTAACCTCGTCTGTTGAGTCAAGTTTTTTCCCCATTCGCCACGTAATTTTCGAGCACCGGGTTTATCTGCCATCGGCAGGATTCTTCTTGGCTATCTGCGCATTAACTTTTTACATTTTAAAAAATCCTAAACGTTTTGTGTCCATTTTTTATTTCCTCGTTGCCGTTTGCAGCGTTCTTACATTTGAACGCAATAAAGTCTGGAAAACGGAAATTGCATTTTGGGAGGATTGTGCAAGAAAATCACCACAAAAATCAAGGGTGCATACTAATCTAGCCGTCGCTTATTTGGTTGATGGACAAACCGATTTGGCGCTGAACCACTTTAACAGAGCAATTGAAATAAATCCGAAAGATATTCAAGCTTTAAACGGCCGTGGTGCTATCTTGACTAACCGTGGCGAACATGCACAAGCTATCCTTGATTTTGATCAGGTCCTTAAAATTGAATCCAACTCACCTTTAGTTTATTTAAACAAGGCAAAAAATCTGGCGATGCAATCAAAATTTACAGAAGCGTATGCTGAAATTGACAATGCCCTTAAACTCGATAGTCATTATGCCAAGGCCTACATCACCAGAGGGGATATTTACAAATCCCAGCAAAAATGGGATGAGGCACTGAAGGCCTATCAAATGGCTGTGCAGTTAGCCCCCTACAACGCAGAACCTTATTATAATATAGGGAAGATCTACCTAGTGAAAGGGGACTCCAATTTAGCTTTAAAGAGTTTTACGAAATGTCTTGAGATTGATCCGCAGAACACAAAAGCCCGAGAGGAGAGAGACTTACTCCTAAACAGGCATCTCCCCGAAGAAAGTATTGACAATCCCTGATAAAATGTTATACTTTTTTTCCATTAGCAAAGTTAAAAAGTTTATTGAAGGCTACCAAATATGAATAAATCATCTTACATGGCAAAACCGGGCGAAGTTACTTCCAAATGCTACGTTATCGACGCTCAGGATAAAATATTAGGCCGGCTCGCGGCAAAAGCAGCCGTTCTCTTGCGCGGCAAACATAAACCGCAATACACTCCCAATGTCGTAACAGGGGATATGGTTGTGGTTATCAACGCTGAAAAAATTCGCGTTACCGGCAAAAAAATGACGGATAAAATTTACCAAAAATATTCCGGTTATCCTTCGGGACAAAAGCATTTAGCATTACAAGATTTACTGCATAAAAGGCCAGAACAAGTTGTCCGATTAGCTGTCAATCGCATGATTCCCAAAGGCCCTTTAGGCAACAGTATCCGCACACGGTTGCATGTTTACGCGGGGGATAAGCATCCGCATCAGGCACAACAACCGATTGTGTTTGAAGTTTAAGGAGAATCTTAATGGTTGAAATCGTCAAATATGAAGCAACTGGCCGCCGCAAAACATCCGTGGCACACGTCAATATTATGCCCGGTAAAGGCACGATTGTTATTAACAAGCGCCCGTTCGAGAAATATTTTACTGTCGAATCACACCGTTTAATTGTGGTCGAACCGTTAAAAACAGCCAACGTGCTGGACAAATTTGATATCATCGCTTCAATCTCCGGAGGCGGCAATGCCGGCCAGGCCGGTGCCATGCGTTTAGGATTATCCCGTGCATTATCATTGTGCGACCCGGAAAACCGCGGCCTTTTAAAAAAGGGCAAGTTCTTAAGCCGTGACCCCAGAATGAAGGAAAGAAAAAAACCGGGTCAGAAAGGTGCGCGCAAAAAATTCCAGTGGGTTAAACGTTAATCCAGTAAGTTAAAAAGCAAGCAAGTTTCTGACCTATCTCATATAAGAATTGACGAGATAGGTTTTTTATTTTATGATAATCCATTATTTTTTGTGACGAGAAAATTCTGTAACTGTAAGCAAGATAAGGAGTAAGTAGCGATGGTACGGGTTGGCATTGTAGGCATTAGCGGATATTCCGGTGTAACCACTTTAGAAATCCTTCTGAAGCATCCCGGAGTGCGCGTAACATACGTCAGTGCCAATAATACAAAAGGAAAAGTTGATGAAATCTGGCCGCATCTCAAAGGCCGGACCGCGCTTAAATGCTCTCCGTTTGATATTCAAAAAGCGGTTAAATTTTGCGACGTTATTTTTCTGGCCGTTCCGCACACGGTTTCAATGGCCATTACGCCCAAATTACTTACCGCCAATAAAAAAGTTATTGATTTCAGCGGCGATTACCGCTTGAAAAATACATCCGATTACAAAAAATGGTACGGCACCGACCATAAAGATAAAAACAATCTCAAGCAAAGCGTCTACGGCCTGCCGGAACTTTACCGCCAAAACATCAAAAAAGCGAAACTCATTGCCAATCCCGGCTGCTATCCGACGGCGGCGATTTTAACGCTGGCACCGCTCATCGCCACAAATGCCAGCACAATTGAATCTGTCGTGATTGATGCCAAATCAGGGGTAAGCGGTGCAGGGCGAAGGGCAACGTTGAATTTTAGTTTCACGGAAGTGAATGAAAATTTTAAAGCTTACAAAGTATTAAAGCATCAGCACACGCCGGAAATTGCTTTGTATCTTTCTAAAATTTCCCGAAAGCCCGTCACTGTTAACTTTGTGCCGCATTTATTACCGGTTAACCGCGGTATTCTGGAAACAATTTATGTTCATTTAAAAAAACGGCTCTCCATTACTGATTTGCATAAAGCGTACACACGTTTTTACAAAACAGAGCCTTTTGTCCGTGTTTTGCCTTTGGGCCAACAACCGGAATTAAAGCATGTCGTCAAAACAAACTATTGCGATATTGCGCTAACAATGAATAACAACAATAAATTATTGGTATTAACGTCAACGATCGACAACTTGCTCAAGGGCGCGTCCGGGCAGGCCGTACAAAACATGAATATTATGTGCGGGTTTAAAGAAACGGAAGGCTTGCTATGAAAATAATTCACGGCGGTGTGACACAAGCTAAAGGATTTAAAGCCAGTGGGCTTTACTGCGGAATCAAACGTTCCGGAAAATTTGATTTGGCGCTCATCACCAGTGATGTTGTGGCAAACGCCGCGGCTGTTTTTACCATCAATTCGATTAAAGCCGCGCCGGTCATTGTCAGCCAAAAGCACATTCAAAACGGAAAAATCCAAGCCATTGTCGCCAACAGTGGCAATGCCAATTGTTTTACCGGCAATTTCGGATATCTTTATGCCAAGAGGACAACGGAAATCATCGGTAAACATCTTCGTATCCCAAAAGAAAATGTTTTGGTTGCATCAACGGGCATCATCGGCAAAATATTACCGATAAAAAATATTCAAAAATCCGCTGGGCAATTAGTTAAAAGCCTTAATTACAAAGGCGGGCATGCGGCGGCAAAAGCGATCCTGACAACCGACTTAGCAACAAAAGAATGTGCCGTGACAACCACTATCGAAGGGAAAAAAGTTACCGTTGGCGGATGCACAAAAGGTTCGGGAATGATTGCTCCGAATATGGCAACGATGCTGGCTTTTATCACCACTGACGCCAACATTTCCGTTCCGCTTTTGAAAGCAGCTTTAAAGGAAGCGAACGAAGATACGTTTAACTGTATTACAGTCGATGGCTGTATGAGCACCAACGATATGGTCGCGGTGATGGCCAACGGTAAAGCCGGAAATAAAAAGATCACTTCACGCGGAAAAGATTTTAATAACTTTTACAAAGCTTTACATGCTGTCTGTCTGGATCTCGCCAAGAAAATCGTCATTGACGGTGAAGGGGCAACAAAATTTGTTGAGATAAAAATTAATGGGGCTAAAGACAAAAAGCAGGCGCGGACAATCGGATTAGCCGTTGCCAATTCAGTTTTGGTTAAAACCGCCATCTTCGGCAGCAATCCCAACTGGGGGCGTGTGGCCGCCGCCGTGGGCTCAGTCGGCATTAAACAAATCGACGAAAAAAATGTCAGGATAAAATTCAGCCCATTCGACCGCAAATATATTGTCATTACTGTGGATTTAAACACCGGCAAAGCCAAAGGCACTGTTTACACCTCAGACCTTTCGTATGAATACGTAAAAATTAATGTGGCGTACACTTAATGGATGAAATCATCAAAAAAGCCGGCGTCCTTATTGAGGCGATTCCGTATATTCATTCCTTCCGCCGAAAAATTTTCGTCATCAAATACGGCGGCAGCATTTTGGATAACGACACGATCCGCAAGAACGTCCTTTCGGATATTGTTTTCTTAAGTTACGTCGGCATCCGCACAATCTTGGTCCACGGCGGCGGCCCGCATATCAGCGAACGGATGAAGCAAGCCGGATTAAAATCCGAATTTATCGATGGGATACGGGTAACTGACAAAGAAACGCTAAATATCGTCAGCGAGGAACTGGATAAACTTAACAAAAAAATTGTTAAGGAAATAAAAGACCTTAAAGGCGACGTGACCGGGCTCAAAGGCGATGAAAATATTCTGCATGTAACGAAAAAGAAGGCATCAAGGGATCTTGGTTATGTCGGGACAATCACTTCGGTAGATAAAGAATCTTTGGATTCCCATCTTAAACGCGGCAACATTACTGTTGTTTCACCGATGGGAATTTCCACGGACAAACAATCGCATAACATCAACGCGGATGAAGTGGCAAGTGCCATAGCGACATCGATGGAAGCGGAAAAATTGGTTTTATTGACAAATGTAACCGGTGTTATGCGTAACATCCAGGACCCCGAATCACTGATCTCAACTTTAACGATTGCTGAGATTAAAAATTTAATTGAGTTAAATGTCATCAAAGGGGGCATGATTCCCAAAGTAAATTCCTGTGTGGAAGCGGTTAATGGCGGCGTTGTCAAAGCACACATTATTGATGCCCGTCTGCAACACGCGCTTTTACTGGAATTTTTTACCAATACTGGTATCGGGACGCAAATTTTGAAGGGATAAACGAAAGCGCGTAACACGCGACATGTAACATGTAACACATAACATGTCACGTGTTACATGTCACTAACTCCTATGAAAAAATCAGACATAATACAAGATTACAACAAATATATCCTGTCGACCTACAATCGCACGCCGGCGATATTTGTCAAAGGCAAGGGAATGGATTTGATTGACATTCACGGGCGCAAATATCTTGATTTTTTCCCGGGCTGGGGAGTCAACAACGTCGGACATTGCCATCCAAAAGTAATGGCCGCGGTGCGCGACCAAATCGGGAAATTAATTCATATCCCCAACAGCTTTTATCATCCCAATCAGGCAAAGCTGGCAAAAGAAATTATTTCGCATGCGTTTACTGGAAAAGTATTCTTCTGTAATAGCGGCGCCGAAGGATGCGAGGCGGCGATAAAGTTTGCGCGCGCTTATGGTAAAGGCGAACGTTATGAAATTATCACGATGAAAAATTCTTTTCACGGCCGGACGATGGGTGCGCTGACGGCAACCGGGCAGCCAAAATATCAACAAGGTTTTGCGCCTTTGCTCGAAGGATTTAAGACCATCGATTTTAATGATTTTACGGCGTTAAAGGCGGCTGTATCTGACAAAACTGTCGCGATTATGTTTGAATTGGTGCAGGGAGAAGGCGGAGTCAACATTGCCAGTAAAGATTACGTTCAAAATGTCCGCAAACTTTGTGATGAAAAGAATATTTTACTGATCTTTGATGAAGTCCAAACCGGAATGGGGCGCACGGGTGAAATGTTTGCCTTTAAACATTACGGTGTAACGCCAGACGCAATGGTTTTAGCAAAAGCATTAGGCGGCGGACTGCCCATCGGCGCGCTGGTGGTTAAAGAAAAAATTGCTGACACTTTTAAGCCCGGCATGCACGCCTCGACATTCGCCGGCAGCCCGCTGATTTGCAAAGCGTCGATCGGGACTTTTAAAGCGATCCTAAAAGATAAAATGCTCAAGAATGCACGACAAATGGGAGAATTTCTGACTAAAGAATTAAACAAGTTGAAAGAAAAATTTAACTGTATCGTTGACGTACGCGGGCTGGGACTTATGATTGGTATTGAATTAAATAGGGAAGGCAAAGCCATTTTTGAAACATGTTTTGCTAACGGGCTCATTATTAACTGCACGCAAGGGAACGTATTACGCCTGATGCCGGCGTTAAATGTCACACGCAAACAGGCCGAAAAAGCATTGTACATCCTTGAAAAATCTTTCAAATCTGTTCTAGAGGCGGCTTAAATGATAAAAAAGAAAAAAGATTTTATTAGCATTCAAGACCTTTCCCGTCAAGAAGTAATGAATATTCTTAACCTGACGATGGAAATGAAAAACGATTCCGAACATTCAATGCGCCTTTTGGAGCGAAAGTCGATCGGCCTGGTCTTTCAGAAACCTTCCAATCGGACGCGTGTTTCCTTTGAAGTCGGCATTTCAAAAATGGGCGGAAACTGTATTTACCTGGGGCCTCATGAAATTAATTTGGGCGTACGCGAGTCGACCGCGGATGTGGCCAAGACATTATCGCGCTACCTTGATGGTATTGTGGCCAGGACCAATACGCATGCGGACGTGCTTTTGTTAGCGCAGCATTCAACCGTCCCTGTTATTAACGGATTGTCGGATTTAGAACACCCTTGCCAGGCATTGACGGATATTTTCTCCGTCAAAGAAAAATTTGGCAAGACCGAAGGATTGAAAATGGCGTTTATCGGTGATGGAAACAATATGTGCCATTCCTTAATGATCGGCTGCGCCAAAACAGGAATGCACATGAATATTGCCACGCCACCGGGTTACGAACCCAGCCGCGATTTCCTTTTGGCATCTGAAAAAATCGGGAAAGAAACCGGCGCCAAAATTGCTATTTGCGATTCGCCGCAATCCGCTGTCATTGGCGCGGATGTTATTTACGCCGACGTTTGGGTAAGCATGGGGCAAGAGAGTGAAGCAGAAAAAAAGCTACACGATTTTGACGGATTTCAAATTAATGCCGACTTGGTTCAAGGCGCGAAGGATAATTATATTTTTATGCACTGCCTGCCAGCGCACCGCGGGGAAGAAGTAACCGCCGATATCATTGACGGCCCGCATTCAATTGTCTTTGACCAGGCCGAGAATCGTTTGCACACGCAAAAAGCAATAATGAACTTCATATTTAGCACTTGGTAAATTGAGGGGATAAAAACATGAACAAAGTCGTCTTAGCATATTCTGGTGGTTTAGATACCTCTTGCATCATTCCTTGGCTTAAAGAGCGCGGGCATGAAACCATTGCGTTCATTGCCAACGTCGGGCAGAAGGAAGATTTCAAATCCATTATGCAGCGCGCCTTGAAAACAGGGGCGTCCAAAGCCGTGTGCCTGGATCTGCAAAAAGAATTCGCCAACGACTACGTTTTCCCGGCCCTTAAAGCCGGCGCAGTGTACGAAGGTAAATATTTTTTGGCGACGGCACTGGCTAGGCCGCTCATTGCCAAATATCAGGTAAAGATTGCCAAAAAAGAAAAAGCTGAGGCGATTGCCCACGGCTGCACGGGAAAAGGGAACGACCAGGTACGTTTTGAAGTCACCGCGCGGCTTTTGCATCCCAAGATTGAAATCATTGCGCCAGTGCGCGAATGGGAATTTAAAACACGCGATGAAGAGATTGACTACTTACTTTCCAAAGGTATCAAGCTCGATGTCACCAAGAAAAAGCCTTACAGCGTTGACATAAATCTTTACGGGCGCAGCATTGAAGCGGGCGTCCTTGAAGATCCGTGGCAAGAACCGCCGGAAGAAATTTATTACCTGACGGTAAATCCGCAAAAGGCGTCGAACAAACCTGAATATGTTACGATTGATTTTAAATCCGGTGTGCCGGTTAAAGTGAACGGGCAATCGTTTAATCCCGTGGCAATTATCCATAAACTCAACGCACTCGGTGGTAAGCACGGCATCGGTCGGGTGGACATGATTGAAAATCGTTTAGTGGGAATTAAATCACGAGAAATTTATGAAAATCCGGCGGCGGCTTTGATGCACGCCGCGCACAATGACCTTGAATCCATTGTCCTAGACCGCGAAACCGTTCGCGTTAAACAGGCGATGTCGCACAAATACGCCGAACTTATTTATTACGGATTATGGGAGACGCCGCTCAAGAAACAGTTAGATAAATATTTTGCCGAAATCCAAAAAGATGTCACTGGTACCGTGCGTTTAAGATTGTATAAAGGGAATGCCACCGTCGTTGGCCGCAAATCGCCGTATTCACGCTACAAAGAAAAAATGGCGACGTACGGGGAGAAAGACGTCTTTGATCAAAAACTTGCTGACGGCTTTATTAAACTTTGGGGAACGCCGTATCAGAAATAGTCGTAAAGGGGTAAAGTAAATGCCATCCTTAGAAACAATAAAACTCAGTTTATTTATCGGTGCACTTTGCATAGCCACAATTTATTTGACGGTTCTTTTATTAAAAAAATCTAATCGTCCAATTACAAAAATAGAAGACATAAAATTGGGGCCACGCATCATTGTGCTTTCTTTATTAGCAATTTTGGCCTTTATTACTTCTTTTACTTTAAAATCAATACAATTGAAACTTTTAAATATTGCTCTACTTCCATTAATTATTTATTTCTTTGAGAAAGAATTAGAAAAAGGAAAAAACAATGAGTAAGCTCTGGGGTTCACGGTTTAAGAAGGGCACGAGCGCGCTGGCGGATAATTTCAGCTTCAGCATTAGCTACGATTACCGTCTGGCACAGTACGATGTCCTGGCGAGCATCGCGCACGCCGAAATGTTAGGTAAATGTAAAATCATTCCCGCTGCCGACGCCAAGAAAATTGTCAGTGGATTAAAAGAAATTGGCAAAAAGATTGACCGCGGAACATTCAAATTTGATTCCAAAGCCGAAGACATCCACACCAATATCCAATCCGAACTCAAGAAACTCGTCGGTTCAGCCGCGGACAAATTGCACACCGCGCGCTCACGCAATGATTTGATCGTCCTGGACATGAAACTTTATTGCCTGGTCGAATTCTCTCGGATCACGGACCTGATTAACGATCTACAAAAATCCGTTTTACATTTTGCCGAACGCAACAAATCCGTCATCATCCCGGCGTACACGCATTTGCAGGCGGCGCAGGTTGTTTTACTTGCCCATCACATGCTCGCGTACGTGGAAATGTTTGAGCGCGACAAAGGCCGTTTGATGGACACGATCAAACGCACCAACACCAATCCGCTGGGAAGCTGTGCGTTGTCCGGGACGTCGCTCCCGATCGATCGCGATTACGTGACTAAACATTTGGGTTTGGCGCTAACGACGCACAACAGCATTGATTCAGTGAGTGACCGCGATTTCATCATTGAAGGATTGTCGAACTTGGCGATTTTGGGAATGCATTGCTCGCGGGTAGCCGAAGATTTGATCCTCTGGGCGTCGAAAGAATTCAATTTCATCAACATTGACTGGTCAATGTGCACGGGAAGTTCAATCATGCCACACAAAAAGAATCCGGACATCCTGGAATTAATCCGTGGGGAGACGGCCAAACTTTGTAGCAATCTAAGCGAAGTGTTGATGCTTCTCAAAGGATTGCCGCTCACGTACAACCGTGATTTACAGCTCGACAAGCCGCCGCTCTTTGAATCCGTTGACAAGGTGGATGAAATTTTACAGCTTCTGGCAAAATTATTTGAAGGATTGAACGTCAACAAAAAGGCCCTTGCCGCCCGGATTAACGACGAATCATTTTTCACCGTCGACGTAATGGAATATTTGATTAAAAAAGGAATATCGTACCGCGACGCGCACGACACGGTGGGGAAAATGGTCAAAGACTGCCTCGACCGCGGCAAGAAAATCGCTGACTTAAATTTAAGCCAGCTGAAAAAATACTCGAGCAAATTTGAGTCTGACGTCAAGAAACTACTCAATCCGGAAACGTCTGTCCGGATCAAGAAATCCCTGGGCTCAACCAACCCCGAGCTGGTAGCTCGTCAGGCTCACAACTGGAAACAAAAACTCAGCTAAAATGCACGATTTCAAATTTAAAAGCGGTGAACTCTACTGCGAGAACGTAAAAATTTCGACGATTGCCAAAAATGTCGGCACGCCGGCGTACGTTTACAGCCACCACACGATCGTCGACCACTTTACCAAAATCCAGCGCGCGTTCGCGCCGGTTGACCCCACGATCTGCTTCGCGATGAAATCAAACGACAACCTTGCGGTCTTGAAAACCCTCGCCAATCACGGCGCAGGCTTTGACATTGTCTCCGTGGGCGAACTTAAAAAAGCCCGCAAGATCGGCGCTGACCCGCACAAAATTGTCTTTGCCTCAGTCGGTAAAACTGAGGATGAGATCGTTACTGCAATTCGGACCGGCATTTTATTTTTTAATGTCGAGTCGGTCCCGGAACTAGACGAGATTCAACGCATTGCCAGAAAATTGAGGAAGAGAGCCCCCGTGGCGCTTAGGATTAATCCTGACGTCAAAGCGGCGACGCACGAAAAAATTTCCACCGGGACACTGGCGAAGAAATTTGGAATTGATTTAGCCACTGCCCGCAAAACAATGAAAGCCCGGGTCAAATATTCCCACATTGATTTCCGCGGGATCCACATCCACATCGGTTCGCAGCTTGTGACCAAACACCCGTTTATCGCCGCGCTGAAAAAAGTTGTCAGCTTCTTAAATACCTTGAAAAACGACGGAATTTATTTACAATACTTGGATATCGGCGGCGGGCTGGGCATTATTTACAAAAATGAAAAGCCGCAGACCGCGCAGGATTTCGCCGATGCAATATTGCCGTACCTGAAAGAAACGGGATTAAAAATTGTAATGGAACCGGGACGGTTTATTGTCGGTAACGCCGGCATCCTGGTCACCAAAGTCCTGTACTTGAAAGACAACGGCTTTAAAAAATTTTTGATCGTTGACGGCGGAATGAATGATCTGATCCGACCGTCGTTGTACGGCGCGTACCACGACATTGTGCCGGTGAAACAAACGAGCGCCCGGAAAGTTAAAATGGATATTGTCGGGCCGATCTGCGAGAGCGGGGATTTTTTTGGCAAAGGCAGAATGTTCCCGGCTCTTAAAAAAGATGCATTGGTCGCGGTGATGAGCGCCGGCGCTTACGGCTACGTGATGGCCAGTAATTACAACGTCCGCGGCCGGCCACCAGAAGTAATTGTCAAAGGTAGCCAGTTTGCCGTGACTAAAAAAAGAGAAACGTTCAACGATTTAATCCGTGGAGAATCCGTTCCCAGTTTTATTTAATTCTTGCTAAAAAATGAGTGGTTCCATAAAAAAAATTCCTTTCACCAAAATGGCCGGGGCGGGAAATGACTTCATCGTCATCGAAGACCCCAACGGCATCAAACTCAAAGACCTCGCGCTTAAAGCCTGCGACCGTACCAACGGCATCGGTGCTGATGGAATTTTAATTTTGGATAAATCCCCGAAGGCCGACTACAAGATGCGCATCATCAACGCCGACGGCTCTGAGGCTGAGATGTGCGGCAATGGCGCCCGCTGCATGGCCGCGTACATTGTTGAGCATCGTCACCCCAAGAAAAAACTTTTTACCTTAGATACATTAGCTGGAATCGTGGAAGCCGAGGCCAAAGGCGAAATCGCCAACGTACATTTAAGCAATCCCAAAGGTTACCGTGACAATATCAAAATTGATATCAACCGCTGTCATTTATCGGTGAATTACATTGATACCGGTGTACCGCACACAATCATCTTTGTCGATAATCTTAACGGCATTGATGTCAAAACAATCGGCGAAGCGATCCGTTACCACAAAACGTTCCAACCGCGCGGGACAAATGTCGACTTTGTGGAACAGATTAAAGATAATCTGGTCGCCGTCCGCACCTACGAGCGCGGGGTGGAGGATGAAACCAAAGCTTGCGGGACAGGGTCGGTCGCCGCCGGCATTGTCGCGTACCTTAAAGCCAATCCCGGCATTATCAATAAGACGAAAGCCAAAATGAATGTCAAAACTAAGGGTGGCGAAGTCCTCGAGGTCACTTTTGATATTACCAATAGAATAGTTACCAACGTCTGGCTCAAGGGCAGTGCGAATTTTATTGCTAAAGGGGAATATTACCTTTAACTTGTTAAAGGGTAAGGAGAAAAAATGTTTAAAGGTTCAATCGTTGCGCTGATAACGCCGTTTAAGAATGGGAAAGTGGATGAGACATCCTACAAAAAGCTCGTTGAGTTTCAGATTAAAAACGGCACGAACGGGATTGTGCCGTGCGGGACGACCGGCGAGTCGCCGACATTGACCAACGATGAGCATCATCGTGTTGTTGAGATTTGCGTTCAGGCAGCCAAAGGCCGTGTCCCAGTCATTGCCGGAACCGGTTCCAATTCAACAGCTGAAGCGATTGAACTGACCAAACACGCCGCCAAAGCCGGCGCGGACGGCGCACTGATTGTTTCTCCATATTACAACAAGCCAACGCAAAAAGGGCTTTACCTGCATTTTAAAGCCATTGCCGAAAACGCGAAGATTCCGATCATCCTCTACAATATAAAGGGAAGGACGGGCGTCAACATTGAAACCGAGACCGTGGCCAAGCTCGTGCGTGACTGCAAAAATATTGTCGGTGTTAAAGAAGCCTCCGGTTCAGTCGATCAAGCTAAAGCCGTCAAACAGGCCTGCGGCAAAAATTTTATTTTGCTTTCCGGTGATGATGCGCTTACACTAGCGATGATGGAAGTCGGCGGAGTGGGTGTCATTTCCGTTGTTGCCAACATTGTCCCCAATGACGTCGTCTCCATGATTGATGCGTATAACAAAGGCGATAAAAAGAAAGCCTACGCCATTCACGAAAAACTTAAACCGCTCGTTGAGGCGATGTTTATCGAGACTAACCCCATTCCCGTTAAAAAAGCGGCAGAACTTTTGGGGCTGGCTTCTGGTGAACTTCGCTTGCCGATGTGTGATATGGAAGAGGCAAATTACGAGAAGCTAAAAGCAGCGTTAGAAAACTACGGACTACTTTCGCTGGCTAAAAAATAACTTGCAAGCCGAAATCCTAAACACTAAACTCTAAACACTAAACAAACTCAAACATTGAAACTCAAAACAAAAGAAACGTTTAAAATTTAAATTTCGAATTTTAGGTTTGTTTAGAATTTAGTATTTAGGGTTTAGAGTTTGAAAGGATATTTAATAATGATCAAATTAGCAATCAGTGGAGCGCAGGGAAGAATGGGCCAAACCATTGCCAAACTGGCTCTGGCGAACAAAAAGACATTTAAAATTACAACTCTCTTAGAGCACAAAAACCATCCTCAGGCAAATGAAAAAATTAACGGCATCACCGTTAGCACCAGTAACGCCGCGCTCAAAGGTGCGGATGTCCTTATCGAGTTTACATTACCCGAAGCAACCATTGAGAATTTAAAAGCCTGCGTGAAGCACAACGTCAAAATGGTTATCGGCACGACCGGATTAAATGAGGCGCAGATCGCAGAAATTAAAAAAGCGTCGAAAAAAATCCCGATTGTCTTTTCCTCTAATATGTCCATCGGTGTCAACGTGCTCTTTAAAATGATTGAAATCGCCGGCAGCCGCCTGCAGCCCAATCATATTAAAATTTTAGAAACGCATCATATCCACAAAAAAGACAAACCTTCGGGGACCGCCAAAACGATGGCGCGGATTGCTCAGGAATCTTCCGGGAATAAAATCCCTGAGATCGAGGCGTTTCGCGAAGGCGAGGTCATTGGCGACCACGAGATTGTTTTTGATACCAATGAAGATATTTTACGAATTTCCCATCACGCAAAGGACAGAAGCATGTTTGCCAAAGGCGCATTAGTGGCGGCACAATTTCTTAAGGATAAAAAGAGTGGGTTGTTTAATATGCAAGACGTGCTGGGACTCTAATAGCTTTAGTTGTAAGCCGTAAGTGGTAAGCGATAAGTTATAAAAAGAAAGGAAAAGCATGTCGACCGAAACAGCCGCAGCAAAAACTTTTGAATTTTCTGAACGGTTAAAAAATTTACCGCCGTATCTATTTGTCGAAATTGATAAAGCGAAGAGAGCCGCGATTGCCGCCGGCCGTGATGTGATTAATTTAGGTGTCGGTGATCCTGACACCCCGACTCCGCCGCACATCATTGAAGCGATGAAGAAAGCGGTTGAAGACCCAAAGAACCATCAGTATGCTTTCGACGCGGGTCTGCCTGCATTACGGACAGAGATTGCGTCCTGGTTCAAAAACCGTTTTAATGTCGAACTTAATCCTCAAGAAGAAATTTTGCCGCTGCTCGGATCAAAAGAAGGCCTGGGCCATTTGCCGCTGGGCGTCATTAATCCCAAAGATAAAGTCGTTTTGACTAATCCGGCGTATCCGGCGTACCGTCCATCCATTGAATTTGCCGGCGGGAAAATCGTTTATGTCCCACTTAAAGCCGGCAGTGACTGGCTGCCTGACCTTAAAAAAATTGCCGAGCTTAAAGATATAAAGATGGTTTTGGTGTGTTACCCCAATAACCCTACAGCCGCGACAGCGCCCAAAGAATTCTATGCCGAGTTGGTCCGCCTGGCGGTTGAAAAGGGATTTTTTATTGTCTCTGACATGGCCTATTCGGAAATCTATTATGACGGCCAAAAGCCGCCGAGCATCCTTGAAATCGAAGGCGCCAAAAACGTAGCCATTGAATTTCATTCATTCTCGAAAACGTACAACATGACTGGCTGGCGCATGGGCTGGGCATGCGGGAATCCGTCGCTCGTGGCCGCGCTGGCAAAGGTAAAATCCAATTTTGATTCTGGAATTTTCCAGGCAGTTCAAGTCGCCGGCATCGCGGCGCTAAAAAGCAGCCCGGAAATCACCGAAGATTTACGCGCGATGTACCAAGACCGACGGGATTATCTTGTCAACGGACTACGCGGCATCGGCTGGAAAGTCACGCCGCCAAAAGCATCATTTTACGTCTGGGCAAAAATTCCGAAAAACTTTAACGATTCAATGGAATGCTCCAAAGCATTTCTGGAAAAGGCCGACATTGTCGCCACACCGGGCATCGGTTTCGGCGAACACGGGGAAGGGTATATCCGCATGACCTTAACCGTCTCCAGAGACCGGATCAATGAAGCGGTCGAACGGTTACGAAAGATCCTTTAATATGAAAATCATTTACTTAGGTCTCGGCTCCAACTTAGGCGATCGCCAAGCTAATATTCAAAGGGCGATTGAATGCTTGCAGGAAAACACGGTCGATATTTTAAAATGCTCCAGCATAATTGAAACTGACCCGGTCGGCGGCCCGCCACAAGGTAAATACCTCAATGCGGTCATTAAGGCCCAAACAAATTTATCGCCGAAAGAATTGCTCACTGCAGTAAAACTAATTGAAAAGAAATTAGGACGGGTGGCTAGTCTGCGTGACGGCCCGCGCACCGTTGACATCGACATCCTGCTTTACAATTGGCAGACCCACCAAACGCCTGAGTTGACCATCCCGCACCCGCGCATGTTCCAACGCGATTTCGTCATGCGGCCGCTCAAAGAAATTGCGCCGGAAATTGTCGCTGAACTTTCCTTCGCTGCGCGAAAATAATTCTTTATGCTTATTGTCCACTCGCCGCAATCCATGCAAAAGATAATCAAGGTGCTGAAAAAACAAGGGAAGTCAATCGGTTTTGTCCCAACGATGGGCGCCTTGCATGCAGGGCACGCGTCATTAATCCAAAAATGCCGCGAAGAAAATGGTATTGCCGTCTTAAGTACATTTGTCAACCCCGCACAGTTCGGCCCCAAGGAAGATTTCAAAAAATATCCCCGTCCACAACGACGAGATAAATTGTTTGCAAAACAAAATAAAGTTGATATAATCTTTTATCCGTCGGTCGACGTGATCTACCCGACGGGCTTTTTGACATATATCAACGTTGAACAAATTGACAATGTTTTGTGCGGCCAATCGCGCCCCGGGCATTTCAGAGGCGTGGCGACGGTCGTCGGTAAACTCTTGAATATTGTCCAGCCTGATGTAATGTATTTAGGGCAGAAAGACGGACAACAAGTTGTTGTTTTGCGCAAGATGGCTGCGGATTTAAACTTTCCCGTCCGCATCAAAGTTTGTCCGACGATCAGAGAAAAAGACGGTTTAGCTTTAAGTTCGCGTAATCAATATTTAAACAGTAAAGAAAGACAAGAAGCACCTGTTCTTTATCAAGCATTAAAAATTGCCAGGGCAAAAATTGCCCGAGGCGAGCGGCAAGCCGGAAAAATAATCAACATGATTTCCGCCCATATCCGCAAAAACAGTTCAGCGAAAATTGATTATGTGGCATGCGTTGATGCGGATTCATTAGCTTCCGTTAAAAAGATACAAGGCAGCATCATGATTGCCTTGGCCGCCAAATTCAGAAAGACTCGGTTAATTGACAATATCATTGTTAACATTTGATCCATTGCACAAAGCAGTAACTTAAAAATCCGAAGGGTTCAGTGAAAATAAAAGGTTATTGCGTTAAAGTCGGCATCGTCGGTTGCGGGGCAATCGGTTCAAGAATGGCGGAAACAATCGGCAGGAATTTCAAAGAAGATTGCCGCGTCAGAGGATTATACGACGTCGATTACCTGAAGGCAGCCAGATTAGCCCAGAAACTTAATCTCAAAGGTGTCGTGAGCCGCACACTGCCGAAACTCGTCCAAAAGTGCGACTGTATCGTTGAAGCGACAAATGCCCGAAGCACCTTTGATATCGTCAAACAAGCACTGACCCACAGAAAAAGCATTCTCACCATGAGTGTCGGTAAACTTTTGAAGTACCCGGAACTCTTCCGCTTAGCCAGAAAAATGAAATGCCACATTTTACTCCCCTCCGGTGCCATCGCTGGAGTTGATGCGATTAAAGCGGCCAGCCTCAAACACATTAAAAAAATCACCTTAACAACCCGCAAACCGCCCAGTGGCTTCGTTGATAACGCCTATTTACTGCGCAAGCGCATTGATTTAAATAAAATTACCAAACAAACCGTCCTTTTCAGCGGTGACGTGGCCACAGCGGTTAAGTATTTCCCGCAAAATATTAACGTTGCCGCTACCATTGCCCTGGCCTGCCAAAATATTCGTGCCAGAAAAAAAATCAGAATAAAAATCATGACTTCACCGCGCTTTAAACGGAATTCCCATCAAATTGAAATGGAAGGGGATTTCGGGCGGATGGTGACCAAAACCGATAATGTTGTCTGCCCTGATAACCCCAAATCGAGCTATTTGGCGGTCTTGTCGGGCTTACAGACTTTAAAGCAATACTGTACAGGGATATTGATTGGAACATAATGCTTAAACTCGAAACCCTAAATTCGAAACCCGGAACAAAATTAAAACTCAAAATAATAAACTATAAACAGAGTTTAGTTATTTGAATTTAAGTTTTTGGATTTGTTTAGAGTTTAGGGTTTAGTATTTCGGGTTTTATAAAATCAATCAAAGAAAGGAGGTGTAACAATGGCTAAAAAAATTGCAAAAGTAGGTATTAAAAAAGAAAAAGGATACCTTTATTTTGTCGACAAGAAAGGTGATATTTCTTGCGCGAAAATGGCTCGTGGCAGCAAGCGCGGCGGTTCTCCCAAGAAAGTTGCCAAGGTCGGAGTTAAGAAACAATCAGGATTCTTATACTTCATCGACAAACAAGGCGATATTTCCGCTGCTCAGATGGTACGCGGTGGACAAAAACGCAAAAAGAAACGCTAAACCGTTTTTTTAATAATAAAAATAGCCCCTGTCTTCATAACCAAAAAAGATCGGGGCTATTTTTATCTTTAGCCAATTCAGGTTTATTTATTGACGCTTAAGGTATCCTACTCTATATTACATAATGCCTTTTTACTTTTTCTAACTTAAGACAATGTCAGCCGACTATATCACAATCCGTGGGGCCAAAGAGCACAATCTTAAGAACCTTGACCTTAAGATACCGCGTAATCAGTTCGTCGTCATTACGGGACTAAGCGGTTCGGGGAAATCCTCTTTGGCTTTCGATACCATTTACGCCGAAGGGCAAAGGCGTTACGTCGAAAGCCTCTCGGCCTATGCCCGCCAGTTCCTCGAACAGTTGCAAAAACCTAACCTTGAATCCATTGAAGGGCTTTCCCCGACGATTTCCATTGAACAAAAGACAATCAGCCGCAACCCGCGCTCAACGGTTGCCACCCAAACGGAAATTTACGATTACCTGCGGCTTCTTTTCGCCAGAATCGGTATCCCGCATTGCCACCAGTGCGGTAAAAAAATCGAACGCCAGACAACGCAGGAAATAGTCAATCAGATCATGCAATTGAAGGAAGGGACATCCTTTACCCTGCTGGCACCGATTATCCGCGGACGGAAAGGGGAGTACAAAAATATCGGCGGCCAAATCGCCAAAGCGGGCTTCTCAAGATTTCGCCTCAACGGTAAACTCTACGAGACAAATGACAAAATCAGACTTGATAAATATAAAACGCACAACATTGAAGCGGTCGTGGACCGTTTGACCGTCAAGCCGGCCATCCGTAAACGGTTAACGGATTCAATTGAAACAACGCTCAAAATCGGCAATGGCATCGCGATTGCTGACTTTGAGGGAAAACATCCCGAAAAAATATTTAGCGAACATTATGCCTGCCTTGATTGCGGGACTAGTATGCCGGAATTAGAGCCGCGTGTATTTTCTTTTAATTCTCCGTACGGCGCCTGCCCGGAGTGTAACGGCTTGGGTAACCGCATGGAAATCGACCCGGAACTGTTAATCCCCGACCAAACAAAACCCTGGATTAACGCGATTGCCCCGTCGCACAAATCCCGCCGCGGGTACCTCATGTATTACCGCGCCGTTATGCGCGAGTTGGCGGATTTGTACAATATTGACCATCAAAAACCCTTTAAATCCCTTCCTAAAAAATTTGGCGGAGCCCTTCTTTACGGTTGTGAAGATATTATCTGGGGAAAATCCTACGAAGGAGTTATTCCATATTTAGAACGGATGTTCAAAGAAACGGAAAACGATTGGCTCCGAGAAGAAATTTCAAATTACATGTCTGTCTTGCCCTGTCCCGCATGTAAAGGTAAAAGATTAAAAAGCGAAATCCTCGCTGTCAAAGTCGGCGATTACAATATTGTAGATATCACGTCATTATCCATTCTTGCGGCAAAAAATTTCTTTCTAAATCTTAAATTATCCCAAGAACATAAAACCATCAGCGAACAGATTCTTAAAGAAATTATCCGCCGGCTCAATTTTTGTATTAACGTCGGGCTTGATTATTTAACACTGGATCGCAAGAGCGCCACGCTTTCCGGGGGGGAAGCGGAGCGGATCCGCCTAGCAACACAAGTCGGTTCCGGTTTAGTCGGTGTCATTTATATTCTTGATGAGCCAAGTATCGGGCTGCACCAACGCGACAACGAACGGCTTTTATCAACGCTGCACGCGCTGCGCGATATCGGCAACACGCTCATTGTCGTAGAGCACGATGAAGAAACGATCCGTAAATCCGATTATATTATTGACCTGGGCCCCGGTGCCGGAGAAGCTGGAGGGGAGATCATTTATGCTGGGCCCACCAAAGACATTACCGCCGAAACGAAATCATTAACCGGCCAATACCTCGCTGGGACAGTAAAAATTTCCATGCCGGCGAAACGCCGTGACATTACAAATACAAAATTCTTAAAAATTATCGGTGCCAAAGAAAACAACCTTAAAGAAATTGATGTCTCCATACCTTTGGGAACGTTTGTCTGCATTACCGGTGTTTCCGGGTCGGGTAAATCCACTTTAATTGCTGATGTCCTTTATAAAACTTTAGCGCAAAGATTTTATCATGCCAAAGAAAAACCGGGCAAACACAAAAAAATCACTGGGTTAGAATATCTTGAAAAAATTATCGAGGTTGATCAATCGCCAATTGGGCGCACGCCGCGTTCCAATCCGGCAACGTACACAGGCGTCTACAGCTATATCCGTGATTTGTTTAGTAACATGCCGGAATCAAAAATTCGCGGTTATCAACCGGGCCGGTTTAGTTTTAATGTCAAAGGCGGCCGGTGCGAGGCCTGCCAGGGAGACGGCATCCGTAAAATCGAAATGCATTTTTTGCCCGACGTCTACGTCGAGTGTGAAGTCTGCCACGGCCGGCGCTTCACCGACCAAACATTGGAAATTTTCTATAAAGAGAAAAATATTTCTGATGTCTTAAATATGCCCGTTACCGAAGCCATTAGTTTGTTTGAAAACATACCGCGGATCAAAAGAGTCCTCGACACACTTAACGACGTCGGGTTAGGGTACATCAAATTGGGCCAACAGGCGACAACCCTTTCCGGAGGCGAAGCCCAGCGCGTCAAACTCGCCAGCGAATTATACAAACCATCATCCGGCCATACACTTTATATCCTCGATGAACCAACGACCGGATTGCATTTTGCCGATGTGGAAAGATTGCTTAAAGTTCTCCAAAGGCTCGTTGACCTCGGGAACACTGTTTTAGTCATCGAACACAACATGGAAGTCATAAAAAATGCCGACTACATAATAGATTTAGGGCCGGAAGGCGGAGACAAGGGAGGGCAGGTTGTCTTTGCCGGCTCTCCGGAAGAAATCATTAACAATAAAAATTCCTACACCGGGCAATACCTAAAACCCTATTTGACATAGCGCATGTGCCTCTTCGAAAAATTTAAAAAAATAAACGAATGGAAAGACAGCCACCTCATTGTTTTGTTATGTTTAATCATCCTTAATGTTTTTGCCTATGCCCCGCATTTCAGTTCGGAATTGGCGCTCGATGACCAAGCCTTTGTCCATCGAGCCTACCATCAAGAATTCCCAGAATTAAAAGACTATTTTATCAAAGCTGACAAGCAACACTACACTCCTTTGGGGCTCCTGATTTACAATATTTTATTTACAACATTTTCTCAGAACATCACTCTGCTGCGCAGCATAATCCTACTTGTACATACCTTAAGCTGTTATTTAATCTTCTGCCTGTTGACTTCATTGGGGTTAAACTCAAGAATCGCTTTCTTGGCCTGCGCACTATTTGCTATTCATCCGTTCAACGTTATTAATGTTTACCATCTATGCCATGTCCTCATATCTTTGATGGGAATATTCATGTGCCTATCTTTGCTAACTTTTATCCATTGTCAATCAACTAGCGGTAAAAAAAAATACGGCTATTGGATAGCTAGTTTATTGTTTTATGGTTTTGCGCTTCTTTGCCAGGAATTTGCCTTAGTTACTCCTTTGTATATTTTATTGATTTGCCACTTTGTCCGAAAAATACCCCTCAAAGAAACTTTAAAAACATGTCTTCCATACGTCATAGTTTCGATAATTTTTCTGTCTACGTGGCTAATGATCGCTGGGATTCACGGAGGAACAATAAACGCTACCTTTTTAACACCTCCAACTCTTGCACAATACTTAGTGAATTTTTTGGATTTATGTACCTGGTATTTAACTGAATTTTTTTATCCAGCCCATGTCGTGGTAATACATAACATCTCGACTCCCATCAACCTGCTTTTAATCGGTTTCGCCATTTCTTTGATATTTCTCATTCCTTACTTGCTTCGAAAAAAACTGCCATTGTTTTGGCTACTTTGGTTTCTAGTTGGCCTAATTCCGCCAACTTTAACTACTTTCGTACATAATCAGATGGGAATGGTGCTTGAGCCGCACTGGTTGTATTTTCCTTCTATCGGATTATTCACTTATATATCGTTCTTAATTTTGCGGTTAAGCGACCATTTCCGCCCACCATTACGTTTACCTATATGCATTATGGTTGTCGCCTATTATTTTAGCTTCTCGCCACTTTACGGTTTTTACTGGCAAAACAATTTGAACTATGGTCATTTTTGGTTAAAAAACAATCCCACCAATACGATTGCAATGCAAATGCTGGGTGATGCCTATCTTGCGAAAAAGGACGTAGCCAATGCCCGTAAATATTACGAACTTATGTTGGAAAAAACACATTTTCCCCGATCTGAAATCTTCTCTAATTTGGCGACTGTCTACTTGGAATTAAAAGATTTGAAAACCGCAAGAAATTACTCAAAGAAATCTCTTGAAATCCAGCCACATGATGCCAATGCTTACAATCTGCTAGGGGTAATTGATGTTCTTGAGGGAAATATCCCTACCGGACAGAAAGAATTCTTAGAAGCTATCCGCTGGGACCCTCACCTGACCGAAGCTAAACTGTACCTGGCGCAAACTTTCTTGGTGACTAAAGATTATCCGCGCGCTATTGAAGCATATACCAAAATATTACAAGAGGATCCGCAAAATCCCCAGGCAACCGACATTCAGGCCAAGTTGGCTTTTCTTTATATTGCGACAAAGAATCCAGACCAGTATTACCGTATTACAGAACAAATGACCCGGGAGAACCCGGAAAACATCCACATTTTGATTGCTACTTTTGAAGAAATGGGGCTAAAGGACTTTGCCGAAGAAATCCGAAAAAATTATGCACAGCTCAAAAAATCTAAAAAATGATCCCTAAAATAACTTTTACAGTGGGAATGCCGATTGCAAACAGAATTAAAGCTGATATAATATTGCCCCGATGAGTTACAAAATTAAAAAATTATCGTTAATTGTATTATTGGGGTATTTCTTCTTTCTTGCCTACCCGCAAACAGGATTTACGGACCAATCCGATGACGAATTATTTCTTGTCGCCCAGAAAGCCTTTGATGATGGTTTCTACGACGTGGCCATGCGCTACACAAAACAACTCCTGGAAACTTACCCGGAGACAAAGAGGCGGACTCAAGCGAATCTATTGCTAGGCCAATGCTATTTCTTTCAACGGCAATACCTTGAGGCCTACAACACATTTTCTCCTTTATTGCAGCAGCCAGAATTCAAGGATGCCACGCTTTACTGGTTAGGTGAAACGCACCTCAAGGGCAGCGACTATATTGAAGCGGAAAAAAACTTCCAACAATTAATTAGCGTTTACCCGAATTCGATTTATACGCCCCAAGGCATGTATTCGTTGGGTTGGACATATTACGAACAAGACAAATTTACAGAAGCTCAAAAAGCATTTACTGATCTGCTGCAAAAATTCCCTAATCATCAACTCGCCGAAGATGCTGCTTTTAAACTGGGGGAGACACAGTACCATCTGCACGATTACAAAAATACGATTGCCTACTTTAAAAATTTTATTCAACAGTATCCGCAATCAACAAGGCAGGCCGAAGCCAATTTTTATATTGGCGAATCATATTATTACCTGGAAGATTATCTTAATGCGCTGACTTTTTACGCTCAAAGCGAAAATCTTACTTCTGACAATAAACTTGCGCTCATGTCCAAAGTCAGTCTGGGGTGGAGCTACCTCAAATTAGGAAAATTTGAATTATCCCAAAAACATTTTGATGAAGCATTGGCCTTCTCTAAAGAAAAAGGCATTCTTTCCGATGATGTTTTCCTGGGCCAGGCAAACCTCTATTCAGAAATGCAAGACTATCCCAAGGCCATCGAGGCATATACTCAACTCATCGAGAATTTCCCCAATACCAACAGAATTGCTGATGCGTATCTAGGCAGAGCCAACAGTTTCTACCTCAATAAAAATTATGCAAAAGCCATCCTTGATTATCAAACCGTCATCGACAAATTTTCAACTCAGCCCAACAAAGAAGATATGATTGAGAAGGCTTATTTCGGCATGGCCTGGGCGTACCTTAAATCGGGGAGTATTGATGCTTCTGTTAAAATTTTTGAAACAGTGAAAGATAAATCAGACAACAAAACAGTCAAAGTCAGCGCCTTAACGCAGATAGGGGATGCGTATCAAGATTCAGAGCAATATGAAAAGGCCATGACGATCTACGACCGCGTCCTCACCGAGTACCCGGATAGCCCCTATACCGATTATGTTCAATACCGCGAAGGCGTTGCGCTACTTAAAATGGAAAAAATCGATGAGGCGATGCTTTCTTTGCAAAGCCTGCAAACCAATTTTCCTAAAAGTAAATATATCCACGATACCTATTATTATCTTGCCGTTGCTTCCTTTAAAAAAGAGGACTGGCTAAATACCATTGACCATATTCAAAAATATATTAAAGACAGCACTGACGCCGATGAATTCCTTGCTGAAGCCTATTATATTCTCGGCCTTTCCCATTTTAACCTTAATGATTACCCCAATGCCTTAAAAGCATTTCAAAAAGTCATCAAAGACTTTCCCAACCAAACTATTATGGTTAAAAATGCGCAAATCGCCATCGCCAAAAGCCGCTACAAAAGCGGAGAGACCAGCGAAGCCCTTAAACAATTCAACCTGATCATCAATAAATACCCTGACTCGGAAATTGCCCAAGAAGCCCTTTTGTTTTTAGGGGACCATCATTTGCAAGCCTCAGAATTTGATACCGCCATTTCGTATTATCAGCAATTCATTGAAAAATTTCCGGGGAGTAACAAACTCGAAACAGCGTATTATGAACTGGGCCAGGCTTTTCAGGCCAAAGGGGAATTGGACAAGGCCGTTGAAATGTACTCTAAGGTGGATATTTTTTCCGATAAGCAACTTTACGCCAAATCCAAACTGGCCATTGCCGACATATTTTCTCAACAAGATAACAAAGAAGCTTCGATTGAGAATTACCAAAAGATTGTCAACACATCCCCTGAATACCAAAGGGATGCGTATATGAAAATTGCCGAACTTTATAAAAAATCAAGCGACTTTACTTCAACCCTTGAGTTTTATAAAAAGGCCGCCAAAGCCGACAAAGGCTCAAGCCAAATCAACAACGCTGAAATACAATTTTCCATTGGGGATGCTTACGAATTATTGAAAAATAATGATTCGGCCGTTGAGGAATACCTTAAGATTCCTTACCTTTACCCCAACGAAAAAACTTGGGTGGTTAAGGCGTATTTGCGCACGGCGCGCATTTTTGAAGATGAAGAGAAATGGGACAAGGCACGGTTAATCTATTACAAGGTCATTGAATTAAAGCCCGAGGAATTAAAATTTGCGCAGGAAAGATTGGAATGGATAGAAAAAAATGTGCCACAGTAACAATGGCTCAATGGTATTGGGACTTAAAGAATCCATCGTCAAAATAAGGGGGAGCCATGTCTAACGGAATTTGGGAAATGAACCTACTTAGCTTGTTTCAGGCAATGGGCTCATTGCGGTACCCTTTGGCATTATGCTCTGTATTTTCTGTCGCCATTATCATTGATAAAATAATTTATTTTGCAAAAATTCGGACCAATCTACCGCTTTTAAGAGAACAGGTTTTTGAATTTGTCAAAAACAACAAAATTAAAGAAGCCCTTGGTTTATGCGACACTAATCCGAGCCCGGTCGCCAAAATTTTTCGGGCCGGCTTAATTAAATTTGGTTCAACCCGCGAAGATATTAAAGAACAAATGGAAAATATTAGCCTTATTGAAATCCCTAAATTGGAAATCCGCCTCAATGCCCTCGCTACAATCGCGAATATTAGCCCGTTACTGGGGCTTTTAGGGACAGTCACAGGGATGCTCTCCTGTTTTCATACAATACAAATGCGCGCGGCATCCTTTAATCCCGTCACCCCCGGCGACTTGGCCGGCGGCATTGGAGAAGCTCTTCTGACAACCGTGGCGGGGCTTATCATCGCGATCCCAACCTATATGGCTTACAACTATTTCATTGAACATGTTAATCGTGTTGTGCTGGAAATGGAAAGGGGAGCTACCGAATTATTGAATTTCATGTCCCAAGTAACCGAAACTTCTTTTGAAAAATTATAAAAATGAAATTCCAACGCCACCACAAGTTAGCCCACGGCTTAGAACTCATCGACATTGCCCCTTTTATTAATGTCGCCTTTTTAATTTTGATGTTTTTTATCTTGTCCCCATCGTTAACTTTTCAGTCTGGCATTAATGTGAAACTCCCCAAAGCGGTAACAAGCGATATCATCCAAGGTGAAAACTTTGTTATTTCTATTACCAGTGAAAACATACTCTACATAAATAGTAAAATTGTAACTTTAAAAGAACTGCAAGCACAATTTCCGGAAATAAAAAGAGAGAATCGTCCCGTCCTCATCAAAGCTGACCGGCGTGCGTCTGTCGGACGAATTGTCGATGTTTGGAACCTTTGTCGAAACCTGGGAATTGAGAAAGTCAATATCGCGACAACGCAAAACCAATAAGGAAAACTTTGCCCTTGATACGCTCAACATTTTTAGTCGCCATTTTTCTTTCTGTCCTTTTACATTTTCTTGTTCTGGGAATGTTTACATTTACCGTTACCCGCCAATCTGCTTCTTATAAACCGCAAATAATTTTCTGGGGAGCATTCCTGCAAAAACAAGATATTCTGCCTTACGCGTTTATCCCAAGATCTCCCCGACAGGATAAGACGGTTCAAACATTCATTAACAATGCAGTATCAGTAAATGCGCAAACTCCTTTTTTAGGCAAATCCATATCAAAACCCTACCAAGCGGATACGATAACTGATCCCGATAAAATGGTTATCAAGTCTTTCTTTCCTTTTTCGCTGGACGCAAAGAACCCCAAAGAATCTCCGGTAACAGTCATTCAAATCCCAGCCAACCCACCGGACTACAAACCGCTCAAACTATACCCCAATGATACACATTGATATCACGTTAGCAATTGCCTTATTATTATCTTTTGTTATCCTCCTTGTCTTTACCCCTTGGGTACTTTATAATTATAGAAGAAGGGAAACAAGGGACGAATTGAAACATCTTCAACAATGCCCGTATTGTACACACGTGTTTTTTAATTACAAACGAACAGAAACGGTGCAAGTTTGCCCAAACTGTAAAAGCTACATCGAATTAAAACATTAAAGATGGTAAACACAATCAAAAGGAAGTAAATGTTAAAGCAACTTAAAAATAATGAAAATGGAATTGTGTTCGTCACTGTCTTAATGGTTATTATCGTCATGGCTGTTTTAACAGTCAGTATGATAAGCCTTAACGTAAGCCAATCTGTTCTAGCCGAAAACGAATCCAAAAAAGCCAAGGCAGAAACCTTGGCACAAGGCGGATTGTTTTTCTTTCTCGCCAACAAATCTGGCCCCAGTCCTTCAAATTATATTCAATATAATTATTGCGACAAAACCGAAGATGTCCGGTACCGAGTGACTATCAACATGGCTGGCGCAGGAATCAATAACACCAATAAACTTAATATAACGGTCGCCTATCCGCTTTCCCCCGCACCAAGCTCAAGCACAATAAACTGCCGTATTTTGTTATAAAAAAATAGCTCTGTTTTTGACCTCCTTGCCAAATTTAGTTGGAAATTATTTGACAGTGCAAAACCATTATAGTCTAATGAAATCTAGATAAAAATTTTATGAAGGATTATAAACCATCTTGTATTTAAAAATTTGTACCTTCTTAAAGGACAATAAGTTATGACAAGACTGCTCGATGTTGATGATTTAGCCAAATATTTAAAGCTGCAAAAGCAAACCATTTACAATTGGCTGAATCAACGAAAAATCAGCGGGATCAAACTCGGTGGTGTATGGCGGTTTGACAAACATGAAGTTGACAAATGGCTCAAGTCACAAGCAAGAAAAGCTAGATAACAACCAAAAAGAATGTACGTGATTTTAAAGAAATAATCTACTATGGCGATACGAAAATCATCAACCGATACAGTAAAGTTGGGAGTTTTAACCAGCGATCAAGCTTTATATTTTGCCGAAACAGTCGGCACGCAGATGGTTCAGTCTTTTTCGATTCCCACATCTAAACCGTTAACTTTACAACCCGGGATGCCGACCGCCAATTTCGACGCCAACCAGATGACGTTGCGTATCCAGGAAACTTTGCGCCAACGCAATATCCGGCCTTCGGCGGTTTATTTGACAATCCCGTCAAACGAAATTATTTTCCGGTCTTTTATTATCCCCGCAATGCAGCCCAATGAAATCAAGGGGGTGGTTGCCTTTGAATCCAGGAAATACATTCCCTTTCCCCTGGAAGAATTGATGTATCACTACCAAACTATTCCCGTCACCAAACAGGAAAAAAAGCTCTTGCGGGTTATTTTTGTTGCGGTCAAAAAGAAATTCCTTGGGGAATATACACCGATTTTTGAAAACCTCCGGCTGGAAATTTCCTTGATCGAGCCGGCTTTTTTAAGCACCTTGCGAACTTTAACCTATAACAATTTTTTCCCCAAAGACCAAACTGTCGGGATCATCGAGCAGCAAAACGACTGGGGGAGAATCACGGTAGTTGATCAGGGTGTTCCACATTTTGTGCGCGAAGTTCAGCTTAAAGCACCTTCGCCGTCACCAACGGAGACAAATATTCAAGACCTCACAACGCGCTTAATCAATGAGACAAAAATATCCTTTGACTATTTTGCACGGCAAGAAAGCACCATTATCATAAAAAAACTTCTATACATAGCCGGCAATGAATATCAATCATTCGTTCCGCGTATTCAAGAAGAACTCAAGGTAGACATCGCGTATGCCAGCCCGGCCGAATGCATGAATGCCGCCGCGCCTATCAAAGACATGGAGATAATTCCTGCCTTTGGGGCAACATTGGCAAACATTGTTCCATTGTCCAGTGAGTTTCCTTTGTCTCCACAAAAAACAACTGTTTCACAGCCCCATCTACCAAGCTCGACTGACAACAAGATTAATCAAAAATCGATTATCGCAACCGCGGTCATTTGCTCAATAATATTCGGCCTATTTTTATTTTTATCGAAGCAACTGGTTACCCAGCCCAGTCAACGTCTTGCCACGCTTCAACAAAAACTTGGCCAATCAGAAAGCATAAATATTGACAGCTTACGAGAAAAAAATAAAGACATGCTCAACAAGCTCCATCAATTTGAAAAAATGAACATAAAGAGCAACTTTGCTTTCTTTTTGGATACTATTCCTAAAATCCTGCCCAAGGACGCTTGGCTTAAAACATTTAATATTTATTCTCAAGATCAGGGAAATTCAAACACCGCGTCAGAACAACCACCTGAAGATATCGCCAAAGCACTTGATAAAGGCTCGCGAGTTACCCTTGAGCTGGCTGGTTATGTATACTCATCTGATGCAAAAGACCAAGTTGCTCTTGTGAATAACTTTTTAAAAGATTTAAAAAGCAATTCGGAGTTCTCTTCATATTTCAAAGATATTACCCGCAAAAATGTTAAATTGGAAACACTGGAAGGGTTTGAAGTAACTTCTTTTGAAATTAAATGCCAATAAAAAGGGCACGAACGCTGTGAACATTCAAGAAACGATAGCAAAACTAAAAAGCATTGACATTAACGAACTCGGCAGCCTTGTCCAAAATATCAACTGGCTTGGAGTCAAGGACCGTCTGCAAAGCAAACCGCATATTCTTATTAACATTGCGTTGGTTATTATAACTATTATTGCAACTGTAAGCACCTATTCCTCATATAAAGGCCAATCGACCCAGTTGAAACAGCAATTTCCCTTACTAGAAGAAAAATTAAGCGTAATTAAGGAAAAGGACTCTTTACAAAGCAAATACGACAACATTATAAACAATTTGCCCCAATCGCTATCCGGTGACCAGTTAGTTGACAAACTTTCTGAGTTGGCAATACATAATAAAGTTCAGATTATATCTTTACCCGAGACAAAAACAAGCACGCACAATTTTTACGAATCAGTTGCCGCAGAAATAGATGTATCAGCTGAACACTATCAAGATGTTGTAAACTTTGTAAAGGACATCGAAGAGTCGCCTTATTTCTTGCGTGTGACGAAGTGGTCTGGTTCCTTAGGGCAAGCGCCCAGGTCATTTTCAAGAATGCCCGGAGGCGAGGCCCAAAAGTCTAAGGAGCCGAGCATTTATGTCACCCTTGGTGTTGACTCTATCGTTCTAAAAAAATGAACAAGCGATTATTTTTTATATTAATCTATCTTCAATTAATTTTTCCTGCTATAATTTGGGCAGAAATAAGGAATCCGTTTGTGCCGCAATTGCCTAAAGAAGAAGTGATACGGCAGGAGCCTATTAATAAGAATCCGATACCTGAACCACCGGGCCCAAAACCTAAACTTGAACCTGAACCGGAGATTAAAAAACTAGAACCGGAAATCATCGAACCGCCCACATTAAATATTAAAGGTTTAATCTGGAATACGAATCGCCCTCAAGCTATCATTAATGACCAAGTGGTTAACTTGGGCGATACGGTTTCGGAAGCAGAAATTATCGCCATTCGAAAAAGTGAAGTTGATATCCTTTTTAAAGGACAAAAAATGACGATTAAGTTGTAAGGGGAATTAAAACCTTATGTCCTTAGATGTATTTATGAAGAAAACAAAAATTACTCCCTGGCATAATATTTTATTAAGCCTAATTGTTTTGAGCCTCAGCCAAACTGCCTACGCCGTCGACCTTTCTGATTTCAGTACGTCACCATTTCTCGATGAGCCGACAAAAACAATCTCAATGGACTTTAAGGGCGCCGCTCTTAACGATGTTTTAAAAATATTTTCACAGCAATCCGGAATGAATTTTATCGCTGACCAACAAATTGCCGGAAAAACATTAAACCTTTATCTAGACAAGGTCCCTGTCGAAGAAGCCCTCGAAAGAATTCTTTCAGCCAATAATCTAACTTATGAAATCAAACCGGGCAGTAATATTTTTGTTGTTAAAACAATGCCGGCAAGGACCACGGAAGTCATTACCCGTGTTTATGCTCTCAAACAGGCAACTCTTCCATCTTCAAAAATTAAATCACAGCTATCTTTTAGTAGCGACTCTTCGGGAAGCAGTAGTGGGGGGACATCCGGACAAAAGGAAAAAACCGCTTCTACGGGCATCGTTGCGGCCATCGAAGCCTTATTGACAGCGGATGGAAAAATTATCGAGGATACCAGAACCAATAGCCTTATCATTACGGACATACCAGCTGTTTTCCCTTCAATTGAACAAACTATTGCGCGGTTAGATGTCCGAATTCCCCAAATTTTAATTGAAGTTGAAATGCTTGACGTTTCGAAATCGACCGTTGATTTAATGGGGGCTAAATTCGGCAGTACTTTTTTTAGTCTTGACCACGGGGCAACAAAGCAAGGTGTTTTTCCATTTGACGCAAAAAATACTTTGCATGGTTATGATTCTTTGCCCGGAGATCCCGCTATTGATGGCAAACAATATACATCCAGCTTGATCAGCTTTCAAAATCTAAACGTTGTCTTGCAATTCTTGCGCACACAAACCGACACCAACAATCTGGCCCGGCCGCGAATTTTAACCTTAAACAATGAAACCGCCATGATTGATATCACCACCGATGAAGTTACCGGTGTTACATTACAAACATCCGCCGTTGGCAATGCCAATTCCCAACAACAAGCAACGGCTGAACGCCACTCAACCGGTGTTACGCTCAAAGTTACCCCTCAAGCCAATCTGGCAACAAAAGAAATTGTTCTTGCTGTTGAACCTAAGGTAATCCAAGCTAGGCAATCATCTGGCGTGACAGGAGCCGAGGCTTTTAAAGACATCGAAACGCGAAAAACAGAATCCATGGTGCGGCTCCGTGATGGCGACACCCTGGTTTTAGGAGGACTTTTGCGAAACGATACCCGGGATGTCCGGACCAAAGTTCCTTTTATTTCCGATATTCCAATTATTGGAGCTGGTTTCCGCCATAAAGACAAATCAGTGACTCAACGTGAACTTCTCATATTCCTCACACCTCATATTCTCGATGAAACGTTGGCGGCAGCCAATACCAACACAAATGTATCTGCGTTAATACGCGAGCAAGACACTCCTTCCGCAAAACTCAAGGAAATCGACCGCGATCTCACACAAGCACAAACGCAAAGGCGTTAAGACATGGCGCATCTAAAGTTAGGCGAAATTCTGCTTAAACAAGGCCTTATCACCCAAGAACAGCTGAGCCGCGCTATGTCCGCCCAAAAAGCGCAACATGGCCGCCTCGGTGAAATTTTGGTAAAACTCGGTATTGTTTCGGAAGAAGCAATTACCGAAGCCTTGGGAAACCAGCTTGGAATTCCGTATTACTCCTCGGAAAGTTCTGAACTACTAACACCTCAATCCGACCAGGATTTAGACAAACTGGTTCCCGCGGATTTTGCAAAAAAGAATAACGTCCTGCCGATTTCGAAACATATGAATTCACTCACCGTTGCCATGAGCGACCCTTTGGATCTCTTGGCCCAGGATAACCTGCGGCATTTAACCAATTGCGAAATAAATACTGTTATTGCCACCAAAACAGCAATTCAAAATGCCATTACCCAATATTATTTTAAGGAAAACAAAAGTGACGGGCGGGCGTCGATGTTAGATCAAGCGGTACAGAGCTCCTATGCCCAAAACACTGCTACAGAAGATAAATTTGTAACTTCTATTAGAGACAACTCAACAGAGCTTAGCCTGGATAAACTTATTGAAAAAGCAGGAGAAGCACCTGTCATCAAGCTAGTCGATCTTATTATCCGGCAAGCGATTGACGAGCGGGCCAGTGATATCCATATTGAACCATTTGAAAGCCGGATTAATTTGCGTTACCGCATTGACGGAAGGCTTTATGACATTCCGCCGCCAGCACCGCACTTGCACTTAGCGATTGTCTCGCGCATTAAAATCCTGGCCAAACTCGACATTGCTGAAAAACGCCTTCCCCAAGACGGCGCCATTTCAGCCAAGTTGGAAAACCGCAATGTTGATATTCGCGTCTCAACTATCCCCACTGTCTGGGGAGAAAAAGTTGTCCTGCGTATTCTCGATAAAGGTGCTGTGCCTCTGGATCTTTCCAGTTTGGGCTTTGATCCCAAACAAGTTGACTCCATTAAAAAAGTTTTAACATTGCCCCACGGGCTATTTTTCGTTACCGGGCCGACGGGAAGCGGTAAATCAACAACCCTTTATGCCGCCGTCAATGAAACAGTTGACTCAACTAAAAACATCCTCACAGTCGAGGATCCGGTTGAATACAAAATCGAAGGTATCAACCAGGTGGCTGTCAAAACAGATATCGGCCTGACATTTGCCACTTCACTGCGCGCCTTTCTGCGCCAAGACCCCGACGTTATAATGGTGGGAGAAACACGTGACCTGGAAACGGCATCAATTTGTATCCGCGCCGCTTTAACCGGCCATTTTGTTTTAAGCACTTTGCACACCAACGACGCGGCCTCAGCGATCACCCGCCTTATTGATTTAGGCGTGCCCAGCTATCTTTTAACGCCTTCCTTAGCGCTAATTATGGGGCAACGTTTAGCGCGCCGCTTATGCCCCAAGTGCAAGGAACCTTACGAACCTGATCCTGGCCAACACGGAGGAATAAAATTTAACAGTGACCTCATCTATCGTGCCAAAGGGTGTGAAGAGTGCAAAAGTATCGGATATAAGGGACGGCTTGTTATTGCCGAAGTCTTGGTCGTCAACAACGACATCCGTGACCTTATTTCAAAAAATGCGAAAGCCCATGAAATTAAAGATGCCGCCCGAAAAAACGGCATGGATACCATATTTGAATCAGGCATTAAATTAGTCGAAAGAGGATTAACGAGTTTTGAAGAAGTTTGCCGTGTTAGCGTTGATTACTAAAATTCTTAAGCCACCTTATCAAGGAATCTCCCCGTGCCCCAATTCAGCTACGTAGCCAAAGACTCTTCCGGAAAGACTTTTAAAAACGTAACAGACGCCTATAGCCAAACGTCTTTGGTTGACACTCTCCAAAAGCAAGGCCTCTTTGTTGTTAATGTCCAGGAAATCAGAGTTTCTGCTCCCTCTGGAAAAACAAGTACAACAACAAAAAAGAAAAAAATGAAGTTCGGGCATAAAAAGGTAAAACTAAATGATATGTTAATTTTTGCCCGTCAGCTTGGGACAATGATGGAGGCGGGTGTTTCACTGATCCGCAGCTTGGATGTTATTAAAGCACAAACGGACAGCGAGCTGCTGTACCACGTTATTTTAAAACTCAGGCAAGACGTCGAAGGCGGTTCTGCCCTTAGCATCGCGCTGGCAAAACACCCCAAAGTGTTCAATCAATTTTGGATCAGCCTTATTGAAGTAGGTGAAGCATCCGGAACAATCCCCAACGTCTTAAAAAAATTAGCATTTTACCTGGAACAACAAGCTGCCTTTCGTTCAACGATTATTTCCGGGTTAATTTATCCGGCAATCCTTTTTTTCGTTTCCATGGGCGCGGTCATGTTTTTTGCCCTGGTGGTGGGCCCAAAATTTGAAGACATTTTCAAGCAAATGGGCGCTCATCTCCCGCTTATCACTGTTGTTCTCTTAAGTGTTTTCCGATTTATCAAAGAAAAAATAGTTTTCCTGGCGGTGGGAGTGGCACTATTTATTTTTCTCGTAAAAAACTTTTTCAAAACATATCAAGGGCGTATTCTTTTTGAAAAAATCATGTTTAACATGCCTGTTTTCGGAGAAGTATACCGCCTGATAATTGTCGAACGCTTTTGTTCGCAAATGGCCATCCTCATTGATTCCGGCGTTCCCATTTTATACGCATTAGATATCTGCTCCCGGCTGGTTGATAACAATACCTGCTCAGTCATCATTAACAACATAAAAGATTCGGTAAAAGAAGGCGAATGGCTAGTTACCCCCATGGAGCGAAGCCAATTTTTTCCTCCGCTGGCGGTTCAAATGATCAATGTTGGCGAAGAAACAGGGGAATTAAGTAAAATGTTTAACCACGTTTCTGCCTTTTTCCAGGAGAACGTAACAACCTTTATGAAACGGTTCTCAACGATTATTGAACCTTTTATGCTTGTTTTTATGGGAGCTGTCATTGGGACAATTGTCCTCGCCATGTTCTTGCCCATGTTCAATATTGCTCAATTAGGTGGTGCAGGCGGAGGCTAACATAGCATATCTGTTGTCATAATTTTTGCCCTGCCAAAGATAACGCTTTTTTCAGAAGGCTAAAATTAACCCCTCCGGTAAAAAATCCCCTGATAATTCTTTATTTCCCCACAAAATTCCTGTAAAGTAATAGAAATAAATGAGTTTCGTCAAAATATCGGGAAGGAGGGCTGCTGGTTATTTGACATTTAAATTTTTATATGTTATACATTTAGCAGGATTATAAAAATATTGAAAAAGGTAAACCTACCGTAAGGTAGGGGCCCTCCTTAAAACGGAGGCTTTCGCGAAAGCGGAAGACAAAGCTAAAGGGTCCTTGTAGAATAGGGACAGCCAGTTGCCAATAAAGTATCGCTTTAAAAACCTATTCTGCTAAATGTAGAATAGGTTTTTTATTTTAGATTTTTTAGTCCTGAAACATTACGAATATATAGTAGTGTCGGGGCATTCTCAAATTCAAGGAACAACTGAAAAATCAGGGCTATACCGGTTGTCAGGTGTTTCAAGAAAATGAGCCAATAAGAAGCAAAACAACCACAAAAAAGAAAATAAGGAGCATTCAGATGAACATAAAACAAAAGAAGGGCTTTACATTACTCGAAATCATCATTGTCATTATCATCGTTGGTGTATTGGCCAGTTTGGCTTTACCAAGGTTTTTTTCAACGGTTGAATTTTCCCGAAGCACAGAGGCTTTAACTTCCTTTACGGCTTTGCGGCAATCCATGGAACGCTGCTATTTGTCAGCCGGTGGAACTTATACTACATGCAACAATTTAGACAACTTGGATTTGGAAAATCCGAGTAATTCTCCTGGACACCATTTTACTTATTCCTTGCCTACTGCGCCTACAACTAAAAGCTATACGCTTCAAGCCACTCGTGGCACTCTCGATGGAGGGACTACAACTGATTGGATTAGGCTATTTGTTGACTCTAATGGCGTAACTCGTAAAGGTACAGGAAAGTTTGTAGGCATTAAGTAAGACTGGTATCGTACTTAAGATTGGAATTCAGACAAGAACATCGAAGCCTTAAAGTTTTTAAAGCTTCGATGTTCTTGTCTTAGGAATAGATATGCAGACCAATATACGCAACAACAAAAAAACTGGTTTTACTTACACAGAGCTCATTATAACTATTATTATTTTAGGTGTAATTGCCAGCATCGCGCTTCCCCGATACCTCAATAGTATAGAGAAGACAAAATCGGCCGAAGGGATTCAACTTCTTTCCACCCTCCGTGAAGCTCAAGAAACATACAAATTTGAACACGGGAGCTATGCTACCAGCTTATCAAGCCTAGAAATAGATTTTACAAAACCGGCTACTAATTTCGAGGTTCCCATTGTTCCCAATCCTGCACCTGCAAGCCTACCTGCTGTTATTGCCAGTGTTCGTCGTAATACTGGAACATACAGGTTATGCGTTGACACTGATGGAAATTTAAATTGTTCGGGTAGCATCTGCCCAAAACTTGGAAACAATTGGATTGGAGTGGCTTGTTCTGCTCCTTAAAGGAATTATTAAGAAAATGAAAGATACGCGAAATGGCTTTACACTTATGGAATTGATGATCACCGTGGTCCTCTTGGGGATCCTGGCAGCTTTCGCTTTGCCTAATTACGGTAAATCATTAAGCAAAGCCCACGAGCGCGACGCCATCAATCAACTTTCTTCTATCAACGCCGCCAACAGCATTTATTTCGCGCACGCTAGTCGCTATTTACCAGGCACTAACATTAGCGAATCTGGTCCGGGGAATACCGGCATGAATGCCAACCTTAACCTGAATATTATCCCTGAAAGTTTGCAATATTGTTATACCGCAACCGATGCGACACACTACACAGCCAATGCTGAGTATACGGGTTCGGGTAGTTTCGTGGTCCAGGTGAGTCAAAACGTACTCTCAGACACAAATCCCTGCTGTTACTGCCCCCCTTGCCCGTCACTGAACAATTGTGCCGCTACAACAGGTAATTGCAATGTCTGCCCATGAGCCCATAAAATGCTGCGCGCGCTAAAGAACATACACGGATTTGCCTCTATCATCGAAGTTGTGGTCACGTCTATTATTTTTATACTTTCCGTTTTTGCCATCTTAACAACCGTTTCATCTTTACGGCCACAATCAAATTCCTCGACCCATCAACTGGAAGCCATTTATGTCGGCCGGGAATACATGGATTATCTGCGGCGCTTTGTCAATGCTCAATCATGGAATAGTGTTTCCAGCCCCCTAATAACAGGCCACGTATACACTAATACAATTGATGTTACTAAAGCAGACACTGGTTCCCAAAAGCTCATCGGCCGCTACAACATTAGCTATGTATTACGCAATGACCCAGCAGGATCCTCGGCGCGATTAATGTTGATGAACGTTACTTATTCGGATCTCTACCAGCCATGACAACTAAGAACATTACAGGAATGACGCTCACAGAACTTCTTGTTGCCTCAATGCTCATCGGTATTGTGATGATTGGTGTCACGGCTTTCAGCGTGACGATTAATGAACTATCCTCCACAACGAATAAAGGATCCCTTATGGCCATGCGGTTGGAAGCAACCATGGCGCAGCTAAGCGGCGATGCCAATTTAGCCATTGGCGACGGGCCAATTACAGGAGCCGCCGCAGGCACCTCCAATCAAGGAGTGTTTGATGCTACAGGAAATGGAATAAATCTTTCCACTGTACGGCCGGTTCGATCCGTCTGCTTTCGACAGGATGTAGATCTTACTGGAAATCCTAACGTAGATCCCATCAGCGGAAAACCTGGGACTCCCAGCAATTATGCCGATGACCATTGGCGCTGTTATGTCCATGATTACCTCAATCCGCAAAGTAAATTTACTTTATGGCGATGTAACATTCTTGGTACATCAGGGACAACCATGCCATCTATTGGTGGTTGTGATCCAGCAAATGCAACTGCTCTTATGGATATACTTGGTGGTAATGCTTCGACTGCATTTTTTGAATTAATTTGTGACGGTGTTGATTGCCAAAGCAGTGCAAGCAAA
This sequence comes from uncultured Planctomycetales bacterium, assembly GCA_964630825.1. Taxonomy (GTDB): domain Bacteria; phylum Omnitrophota; class Gorgyraeia; order Zapsychrales; family Zapsychraceae; genus CAZVZR01. The sequence goes on from CAZVZR010000004.1 coordinate 58,920, forward strand.
CGCCTTCAACACATTGATTTTTATCTTAATGCTTACTACAATAATAACAAGCCATTTAGCCCCATGAGCAACCCGGCATATGCCGTTCATACCCGTGTAAGCCCGTTGGGGCTAAGCCGTTAATTCATGCACCGATTTTATTTGCCGAATGAAAATTTCACCACAAAATGGGTGGACATCACCGACCCGTCTGAATTGCATCATTTAAAAAATGTTTTGCGGGCCCAACCGGGACAAAAAGTTGCCCTTTTTAACGGCAAGGGGAAAGAGGCCATTGCTTCCATAACCAAAGTGGAGGGACAGAAAATACAATTTGAGATTCAAAACATTCTAAGTAAAAAGGAAACCTCCCAATTGCAATTGATCTTGGCTTGCGCATTACCTAAAAAAGGGAAATTCGAAACCATCATTGAAAAAACAACGGAGCTGGGGATTGATGAAATCATTCCCCTTATTACCCAACGGACAGAAATCCGCCTCAAAAAAGAAGCACAAGAAAAAAAGCTCAAACGTTTTCAAACTGTTGCCATCAATGCTGCCAAACAATCAAAGCGGACAGAAATACCCCAAATCCATTCCTTCACAACTTTCCCTGACGTATTAAAAGAATTACGGGCTAAAAATATAACCATTATCATTTTAAGCCTCCAAAACCCGCAAAACACGCTTAAAGCCGTCTTAGAAAAACACCCTGAATCCACCAAAACAGCCTTCCTCATCGGGCCAGAAGGCGATTTTACAAAAGAAGAGTATGCCCTGGCCGAAAAAAATCAATGTATCCCTGTTACTTTAGGCAAAACTGTGTTAAAAGTAGAAACAGCGGCCATTTGCGCCATAGCTTGCGCACGTCAATTTAATATCTAGTTCATGGAAAAAAATTCCTTCTTAAAAAAATATAAATCCGCCATCGGTATTTTTATTCTGGCATTTGCACTGCGGCTTGCCTACGTGCTTTTGCTCAAAGGATATTATTTTTTCTACGGCCATCCGGCCAGCGATGTCCTTTATTACCAGCAATGGGCGCAAGAAATTTCCCATGAGAATTGGCTAGGGACAAAAACCTTCTGGGGATTGCCTTTATATCCGTATTCCCTGGCGATGATTGAGCGGTTGGCCTTAGGCCGGCATGCCCTTATTCAAATTATTCATCTGGCCATCGGATCCTTTAACTGTGTTTTGACATACTTTATTGCCGCCAAACTTTTTACGCAACGCGTCGCGCTCACCGCCGGTATTCTCATGGCCACAAATTTTCTTCTGATTTTTTATGACTGGATCCATATGCCCGTGCCGTTATTGATTTTACTTTCCCAAACCATCATTATTACGTTCCTGCATAAAGACGAAATTAAAAATAAAAGAGAGTGGGTCATCTTAGGGATACTTTTCGGCCTGACAGCGCTGGGTGACGGGAAAATTCTTATTTTTTTCACATTTACCTTAATTTATTTGTTTATTTTAAATCGTAAGGACAACTTTAGAAAAATGCTTCATTCCGGCATGCTCATGATCTTAGGCGTGTGCCTGATTTTGGGAATAACAGGGCTGCGCAATAAAATTATCGGCGGTTCCTGGGTCTGGATTACAGCCCAAAGCGGCTTAAGCTTCTACGTCGGTAATAATCCGCAAGCAAACGGCCTTTATGAAAATCCCGACTTTATCCGCCCCAATCACCAAGGCCAGGACGAAGACCAGATTATGATGGCCGAGCAACTGACCGGCCACCAGTTGACACCAGCTCAAGTTTCCCAATTCTGGAAGAGTAAAGGGTTAGATTTTATTAAAAATAATCCCGGAGCATACTTACACCTACTGATAATTAAGTTTCGCTTGTTTTTTACCGAGGCTGAACGGGCATTTGACATTGATTTATTACTGCAACAAGGGCTTAAGCATAAACTGGATTTTAACTCTTACCACGTCCTTTGCCCGCTGGCAATTTTGGGTATTTTGCTTAACTTAAGACGGCGCGACGGGACAATGTATCTCAATCTCATGATCCTAAGCCAACTGGCATTTACGCTCATTTTTTTTTTAACGACCCATCACCGGACAACCATCTTTCCGTTTTTAATAATTTTTGAAAGCTCTGCCATTTGGTGGCTTATTGAAAACTTCCGAGAGAAAAAGTATGCACTGGTTATCGGCGGCGTAAGCCTGATCATTACCTTTATTGCCATTTTAAAACCGCAACGCATTGATCCAAAGGACCTTGCCTTTTTAGGCTATGCAAAAGCTGGGCCCATTTATGAAGAGCGAAACAATTTTCCCAAAGCGCAAGAGGAATATTACCGGGCATTAAAAATCTACCCCAATGACACAAATTCATTGTACAATCTCGCGACTTCATTCCTCAAAATGGGCGCAATCAGCAACGCGCAAGAATACTATCAGAAAGTTCTCGCCCTTAACCCGCAACACATTGACAGCATTTATAATCTTGCGTACAGTTACGAACAAATTAAAAATAACACAAAAGCAGCCCAACTTTACCTGCAGGTACTGGCTCTGGTGCCACAAAGTATCGATGCTCATTTACGGCTGGCCCAAATCTATCAAAAAGAAGGGCAGTGCGCTAATGCTAATAAACATTTTGAAGCTATCATCCGCATTAACCCTCGCTTAGCTCAAGAAGTAAATACCCTAATGTCCCAATGCCACTAAAGTTTAAAATATGGCCGCCAATCTACTCTAATATCTACCAGCAGAAGGGTTGACAATAAGTTACTGCTCCTGTATAATTCGAATCCATTGATTAAGAAAAGTTTATCCCCTGCAAGCGGCTCACACATAACATTCCATGGCGGAAAAGGGAGGAATAATGTCACAACAAAAAACACCGGCAGAAAAAACACCCGCAGAACTAGACAATCGTAAGAAAGCACTCGAACTGGCTTTAGCAAGTATCGAAAAACAATTTGGAAAGGGCTCCATCATGAAGCTCGATGGCAGCATCACAGCCCAAGTCCCTGTAATTCCAACCGGATCACTGGCGTTAGATGCCGCATTAGGCGTCGGCGGAGTTCCCCGAGGGCGCGTGATAGAAATCTACGGCCCGGAATCTTCAGGAAAAACAACATTAACTTTAAGCATTATCCACCAAGTACAAAAATTAGGCGGCATTGCCGCTTTCATCGATGCCGAGCACGCTTTTGATTCCAACTACGCCAGAAAAATCGGCGTCAAATTGGATGATTTACTCATTTCACAACCGGACACCGGTGAACAAGCCTTAGAAATTGCCGAAACACTCGTGAGATCCAATGCCGTTGATTTAGTTGTCATTGATTCCGTCGCTGCCTTGACGCCACGCGCGGAAATCGAAGGCGACATGGGCGATGCCCACATGGGCCTTCAGGCACGATTAATGTCGCAGGCTTTGCGCAAGTTAACCGCCGCGATCAACAAATCTAAAACATGCGTCATCTTCATTAACCAAATCCGCATGAAAATCGGTGTCATGTTCGGCTCACCGGAAACCACCACCGGCGGGCGCGCTTTAAAATTTTACGCGTCGGTCCGCATTGATTTACGCCGCACCGAGTCGATCAAGCAAGGCGACCAGTTTATCGGTAACCGCGTTAAAGCCAAAATCGTCAAAAATAAAATTTCCGCGCCATTCCGCGAAGCTGAATTTGAAATTTATTTTGACGAAGGGATTTCCACGTCAGCCGACATCCTCGACTTGGCTATCCTGCATAATATTGTCGAAAAATCCGGTGCCTGGCTTGCCTTTGAAGGCGAAAAAATCGGCCAGGGCAAAGAGAACGCGCGTAAATATCTAAAAGAGACCCCGAAAGCTTTAGCCAAACTCGAAAAAGAAGTCCGCAAAAAACTCGAATTGTGATGCCACGCCTCATCGTATGACCGCAAGCGAGGGTAAGCAAGATGAAATCAGGAAAGCTCGTGCTCTCGGTTACCGCCTCTTTAAGATCCGGCCACGCAGTTCTAAAGAATTACAGGACCGCTTAAAGCAAAAAAGTTTCTCCGAACCGGTTGTTGCGGAGACCATTGAATATTTTACGCAGTTAGGGCTCATCGATGACCGTCAATTCACGAAAGCTTGGATCGCCTCAAGGTTAAATAAACCTTTTGGTTTCCGGCGCATTAAAGAAGAATTAAAAATTAAAGGAATTGACCCCGAGATTGTCAAAGAGGCCATTGCGGAAATAGCCGATAACGGTTACCCGGAAGATGAGATTGTCCGAAAGCTGGCGCAAAAACGGGCAAAGAAATATCCGCCGGCAGCTAAACAATTAATTCAGCAGAGGGTTTACGGATATTTAGTCCGCCGCGGGTTCAGTACATCAGCGGTTATGAAAGCAATAAAAGAATTATGACAGCCAATGACATAAGACAAAAATTTCTGGATTTCTTTGCCGATAAAAAGCACAAGATAATCGCTAGCGATTCATTAGTCCCCAAAGACGACCCAACGGTACTTTTTACCACCGCCGGGATGCAGCAATTTAAGCAACAATTCCTCGGGAATATCACCGACTTCAGACGCGCCGCCACTTCTCAGAAATGCTTACGTACCGATGACCTCGATAAAGTCGGCAAAACAGATTGCCATCATACTTTCTTTGAGATGTTGGGAAATTTTTCCTTTGGTGATTATTTCAAAAAAGAAGCGATTGCCTGGGCATGGGAATTCTTTACGAAGATTTTAAAAATCCCCGAAGAAAAACTTTGGGCATCGGTTTATAACGACGACGCCGAAGCGGAAACTATCTGGTTAAAAGAAATTAAACTCCCTAAAAACAAAGTTGTCCGTTTAGGCGACCATGATAACTTCTGGCCGGCGGATGCCAAGGAAAACGGGCCGAACGGGCCATGCGGGCCGTGTTCAGAAATTTTTTATGATTACGGAAAGAATCCCAATTGCCCCAAAGGGGATCAATGCGACCCGAGCTGTCCCTGCGGGCGCTTTACAGAAATATGGAATTTGGTTTTTACTCAATACAACCGTAAAGACGGCGGCGTTTTAGAACCTTTGCCCAGCAAGAATATTGATACTGGCATGGGGCTGGAACGTCTGGTGGCAGTAATGCAAGGAGTCAAAAGCAACTTTGATATAGATATTTTTAAGCCAATAACAGATGTTATTCATAATGAATGTAAAACACAAAACATTCCACTAGACCGACCCAATCTATGTTTAATTGCTGATCACGCAAGAGCAATAACATTTGCAATCAGTGATGGGATCATTCCCTCAAACAAAGAACGTGGTTCTGTTGTCAAAAGATTAATTTCAGACATTACAGATATTATTCTTCTTCAAGGAGGAAAACCTTTTGGAGATAAGCTTGTTAAAAAAGTAGTCGAGGTAATGAAGAAACCTTACCCAGAACTTGAAGAACGATTGCCTACCATTATTAATTACGTTCAACAGGCAGAAGAAGATTATATTAAAACATATAAGACGCGAATCCCGGAATTAAAAATAGTAACTCAAGAAACATTAAAAAAGTTTGATGGATACGATAAAATCAAAAAGTTGGGTGAAATCGCATTTAAATATCGCGACACATTTGGCTTATCATTTATGACAATTACTCTATGTATGAAAAAAACTGGTGTTTCTGATCAGGATTTCTTAAGCATTAAGAGAGAATTTGATACCCATATGAATGAACAAAAAGAGCGCGGCCGCGCCGCCAGCAAAATGACCGGCGACGTATTTAGCCAAAAACATATTGATTTAGGCGTGCCGGCAACCGTTTTTACCGGCTACGACCACGCGGAGAGTACCAGCACAGTATTAAAACTTTTTATCAATGACGAGTCGGTACAGGAAGCCAAAGAAGGCCAAGAGGTCAAATTGATCTTGGACAAAACTCCTTTTTATGCGGAAAGCGGCGGCCAGGTGGGAGACACCGGAAGGATTGTTGCAGATAAAGGAAAAGTTAAAATTCTTAATACACAAAAAGCATCCGGAGTTTATTTTCACATCGGATCCGTTGAAGAAGGTGTGGTAAAAATTTCTGATGTCGTTGAAGCCGAGATTGATTTTGAGCGGCGATTGGCAATTATGCGTAACCACACCGCAACTCATCTTTTGCAAGCTGCTTTGCGCGATGTTTTAGGCGCGCACGTCCAGCAGCAAGGTTCTCTCGTGGCTGAAGACCGCCTACGGTTTGATTTTACGCACCCGAAAAATATTGCCGCCAATGAAATCTTAAAACTTGAGCAGCGCGTGAACGAAATGATTCTAAGTTGTGAAACCGTCACCAAAGAATTCCTTCCCATCGCTGAAGCTAAAAAAAGCGGCGCGTTGGCTTTCTTTGCGGAAAAATACGGCGATGTCGTCCGTGTCGTCTCCATGGGCAATTATTCAAAGGAATTTTGCGGGGGAACTCACTTAAACTCAACCGGCCAAATCGGTTTATTTAAAATTATCAGTGAGAGCGCCATTGCACAAGGAATCCGCCGACTGGAAGCAAAGACGGGGTTAGGCGCTTTGAACTACATAAATCAAAAAGAGGAACTTTTGGGAAAAGTCGCCGAAAAATTAAAATCGCCGGTTGAAGAACTCCTCAATCGCATTGATGTTCAGTCACAGCGGATGAAACAACTGGAGAGAGATGTTGAAAAGTTACATTTTGATGCTATAAAAGAATCTATTGGCCCGCTCATCGAAAACGCCGAGGCATTAAACGGCACAAAAATCGTCAATCATATGTTTAAGGATATCGGCATGGACGTCTTAAGAAACATTGTCGATTTAATTAAACAAAAGTTAACCTCGTCGGTCATTATCCTCGGCGCCCAGCAGGAAGCAAACGGTTCTGTCCTGCTAAGTGTCAGCAATGATTTAATAAAAAAGGGCATCAAGGCCAATGAATTAATAAAAGATATTGCGCCTCTTTTTGAAGGGCAAGGCGGCGGGCGCCCCGAACTGGCGCAGGCCGGAAGCAAGGCGGCGCACAAAATTGAGCCCGCCATCAAACAAGCAAACAAAATTATCAAAGAAAAGTTAGTTAACCAATGAAAATTCTGACCCTCCGCGGGCAAGGCATTCAAAAACTTTATAACCGCAGCGTTTTCGCGCGCAAGTTATTCATCGAGGAAAAAGTCCGCCAAATCATCGATACCGTGCGCACCGGCGGCGATGAGGCCCTGGTCAAATACACCCGCCGTTTCGATAAAGCTAAAATAAAAACAAGGCACTTAAAAGTAGCTGAATCGGAAATCAACGGGGCGTTTCAAAATATCACCAGTGAGTTTATCCATGATTTAAGAATCATTATTGATAACGTTACATCTTTTTACAAAAAACAAATTCAACGGCCGGCACGCATCCGCGATGCCGAAGGTGTTTTACTAAAGGAAAATATTATTCCGCTGGGAACCGTAGGGATTTATATCCCAGCCGGGACGGCACCGCTCATTTCCACGGTTTATATGACGGTTATCCCGGCAAAAGTCGCCGGTGTCAAACGAATTGTCCTAGTAACGCCCCCAAACGAAAGAGGAGAGATAAATCCTTACATCCTGGCGGTGGCCAATCTACTTAAGGTCAATGAAATATATAAAGTCGGCGGAGCTCAGGCAATCGCAGCGTTAGCCTTCGGCACCAAAAGTATTCCGAAAGTTGATAAAATCGTCGGCCCGGGAAATATTTACGTTACGGAAGCGAAGCGGCAATTATTCGGATATGTTGACATCGACATGCTGGCTGGCCCGACGGAATTAGTCGTTATTGCCAGCCGCGGTGCTGACATCGAGTACATTGAGGCCGACCTGGAAGCGCAGCTGGAACACAGCCGCGGTTTAGCGATTCTCATTACAACGTCGAAAGATATTGTCCGCCACTTTCGCACAAGAATTCCTAAAGGTTTTTTAATTTATGCAAAAAATCTAAATGAAGCAGCTGAAGTAGCCAATTTGATTGCGCCCGAACACTTGCAAATTTTAACGAACAATCCCAAAGCAATGGCCGGAAAAATTAAAAATGCCGGCGCGGTTTTCCTGGGGCCCTTTAGCCCGACGGCGCTCGGCGATTACGCGGCGGGCCCAAGCCACGTCCTGCCGACAATGGGGACAGCCCGTTTCTTTTCCGGGTTATCATTATCGGATTTTTACAAGAAAAGCCATGTTATTTCTTATTCCAAAAGGGCATTAGAAAGGCTCCGCGAGCCCATTAAAAAAGTCGCGATGTTAGAAGGGCTTCCAAAACATTTTGAATCTGTAAACATACGCTTTAACAGCTAAAACCAAAGGATATTTTCATGGACCAACGCACTGCCCAAGTTGAACGAAAAAGTAGAGAAACAGAAATCACCGCCAATTTAAATTTAGACGGTGCTGGCGCAACCAGCATCAAAACACAAATCGGTTTCTTGGACCACATGCTCGAGTTGTTTGCCTTTCATGGCTATTTTGATCTAATCCTTGAAGTTAAAAAAGCTGATTTACAAATCGATATTCACCATACCAATGAAGACATCGGGATTGTTCTGGGAAAATTATTCAACAAGGCCTTGGGGGAAAAACGAGGGATTCGGCGCTTTGGCTCTGCCTACGCGCCGATGGAAGCGACGCTAGGGCATTGCGTCATTGACATCAGCGGCCGCGGATATTTTACCTTTAAAATTGAACAAGGCGCAGATGGAGAAACCGTTAAAATTGAAGACCAGGAAGGGTATTCCTTAAAGTACTTGGAACATTTTCTGGAATCCTTTGCGCACAATCTGGGGGGGACCATCAATATCTGGATTACTAACCCCAGTAATGATTTGCACACCAACTGTGAAACCGTATTTAAATCCCTCGGGCTGGCGCTCGACC